>DIAL01000018.1:0-21135 GCA_002414705.1 Flavobacteriaceae bacterium UBA5079 | reverse complement strand
TTTTTTGTGAAGCAAAACTCATAAATGGCAATGGTTCTTTTGGGTTGCAGTGGTAGCCATCTGGATAGATGCTATGTGGTACATAATAGGCAATCATGCCATATTGGATGCCTTCTTCAAAGTCTTGAGGTAAATTATTTTTAATAGTAACGCGTAATTTTTTTAAAACTTCTTGACGCTCTTCTGGAGTTTGTCTAATATAATCTTCAGGAGTTGTTGCTTTGTATGGCATAGTTTTAAAGGTTACGTTTCAAAATTAAACTGGAAATTACAGTTATTAAAAATCCGATTATAAACACGGTAAGTGTCATAAGAAAAAAGTTAAAATAAGGATTACCAAAAATTTCTCTTTGCGATTCTAATTCAATCAGTTTAGCTTGAAATTCTACAGCAGGTAAGGTTTCTCTGAAACTTTCAATGGAATGGTTGTAATAATCAGTCGTAAAATTTGGATTAATATAGGTAGTATAAACTACATTAATAAATCCGAAAGCTAGCGAAGGGAAAATAGTAATAAGCAGACCAATTTTTAATCCTTTTAAAAATTTAATTAATCCATTATTTATGGTATCACGATAAAATTTAATTCCAAAATATATAAACGTAAGGGACAAAATAATACTAATATAACCAATTATTTCACTCATGGAATAGTCAATAGAGCCTTCAAAAATAAAGGATACTCCAAATAGTACTATTAATAAGCTACTGCTATATAATCCGTAATTTAAAATTGTTTTTTTCATGATAGTAAGTTAGCAAAATTTTGCTTGAATTTTATCTACAATAGTTTGTGATAATTTCACGTTACTCTCAACTGTCCAGCCAGCTACGTGTGGTGTTAAAATAACGTTTTCCGCTTGAATTAAATATTGAAAAGCGTCAGGCATATTGGTTGAAAATAAATTTTCGAAGGATGCTTTTTCGTATTCTAAAACATCTAAACCAGCACCAAAAATTTTACCAGATTTTAAAGCTGTTACTAAATCATCAGTTACTACGCTTTTTCCACGTGCTGTATTTAAAAGCCAAAACGATTTTTGGAATGCGTTTATAAACTCGGAATTTACCATGTTTAACGTTGATGGTGTTTGTGGTGTGTGTAAGCTTAACACATCGGCTTGGTTTTGCAGTGTTTTTAAATCTACTTGTGTGGCATTTTTATCGCCAACATTGGGTTTAATATCATAGCATAAAACATTGACATCAAAACCACGTAGTTTTTTAGCAAAGGCTTTTCCCATATTACCATAACCAATAAGTCCAATAGTTTTTCCATCTAGTTCAACACCTCTATTGTCTTCTCGTTGCCATTTTCCATGTCGCACTTCCTGATCCGCTTTGTTGAGTTTATTTAATAAGGACAGGAGCATACCCAAAGCGTGTTCACCAACCGCATTCCGGTTTCCTTCTGGAGCTGAAATAAGTAGAACACCTTTTTGTTGCGCATAATCACCATCAATATTTTCAACGCCTGCACCAACGCGACCAATAAATTTTAAATTAACAGCTGCATCCAAAAATTGCTTGTCTATCGTAAAACGACTACGAATTATGATACCATTATAATTTTGAATTTTAGCTTCAATATCCGATTTGGAAGACGTGTAATCTTCATCGTTTTGAAAACCTAAAGCGTTTAATTGCTCGAGTAGTAAAGGATGGTTGGTATCTAGGTGAAGTATTTTCATTTTAAATTTTCGGGTAATGAGTTTGTGTTTTTTCATGTTTCACTTTACCTGTTTGGCTTGTAGTGAGTTTTTCAAAAAGTAATACATGGACTTCTTCATCATCTTTAGTCATCGGATTATGCTCTATGCCTTTTGGCACAATAATTAGTTCACCGGTTCTAACTATTTCTGTTCGATCACGAAACTGCATGTATAAAGTGCCTTTAATAACTTGAAAAAGCTCGTCTTCATTATCGTGACTGTGCCAAACAAATTCGCCTTGTAATTTAGCAAGAAGTACTTGCATATCATCTACAATTCCAATTTGATGTGGTTTCCATTGTTCTTGAAATTGTGAAAATTTTTTCTGAAGATCAACAGGTTTCATATCGTTATGTGTTTTGTTAAAACCCTAAAATGAGTTTGGCTATTGAAAAGTAGATTAATATGCCAAATAAATCGTTACTAGTAGTAATAAATGGTCCTGTTGCTACAGCTGGATCAATACCGCGTTTATCCAAAAAAATAGGAATAAATGTACCAACTAATGCTGCCATAAGGATAACTGCAACCAAAGCTATGCTAATGGTTATGGATACAATATATGGTGTGCTAAATAGAAAATGAGTAATTACTAAACCAATACACGCTATGGCAATTCCGTTTACTAAACCTAAAAGAGCCTCTTTTAGTAAGCGTTTAATGATATTACCATCTATACTGTCGTTAGCTAAACCTTGAACCACAATGGCAGAGGATTGTACACCAACATTTCCCGCGGTTGCTTGAATTAAAGGCACAAAACTTAATAGTACCACAAAGGCTCCCATGTGGTCGTTAAATTGCTCAATTATTCCAGCTGCTCCAAGTCCGCCAAACATACCAATTAATAACCATGGTAGGCGTGCTTTGGTGAGTTTCCAAATACTATCATCAGCTTCAACATCTTGTGAGATACCTGCGGCTAATTGGTAATCTTTATCGGCTTCCTCACGGATAACGTCTACAATATCATCAATGGTAATGCGACCTAAAAGTGTATAGTTTTTATCCACAACAGGAATGGCCTCCAAATCGTATTTTTGCATAATTTTTGCCACTTCCTCAACGTCTTCATCTACAAACACATAATCCACACTGGTAATATAGATATCGGCAATTTTCTGATCGCTTTTAGCAACAATTAAATCTTTTAAAGACAAGCGTCCTTTTAGTTTATCTTGCCTGTCTACCACGTAAATGGAATGTACGCGTCTTACATCTTTAGCTTGTCCTCTAATTCTTCGTAAACAGCCAGCAACGGTCCAGGTTTCGTAAACTTTAACAAGCTCTTTACCCATAAGTCCACCTGCCGTATCCTCGTCGTAGGCTAGAAGTTCCGTAATTTCATCACGATGCTCGGCATCTATAATGTTTGAGATTACTTCAGCTTGACGCTCTTCGGGAAGTTCGGCAATAATATCGGCAGCATCATCGGTGTCTAATTCTTCAATTTCTTCAGCAATTTCTTTAGCTGATAGGTTTTTAAGAATTTTTTCTCGCGTGTCCTCATCCAATTCCATCAGAATATCTGATGTGGTTTCCGAGTCTAATAATTTGATGACATAAACGGCTTCCTCTAAATTTATTTCATCCAGAATTTCAGCAATATCGGCATGGTGAAACTCATTTAATAGGGTTTTAAGATCCTTGTCGTTTTTAAATTCGATAAGATTCTCAACCTGTTCAATAAGTTCGTCAGTCAGCTGAAATTGTATGTTCTCTTTTTCTTCGGACATGCGTTTTATGTGATTTACTTTGTTAAAGTAACAAAGATTTAGTCAGTTTCATCAGTTTCTATTAGTTGTGTAAGTTGTAAAAATGCGGTTACAGATAATTGTTCTGGTCGCTTGTCAAAGATAGTATTTGCTTTTAAATTATCAGACAGATTGAACGTTTTTAAGCTATTTCGTAAGGTTTTTCTTCGCTGTTGGAAAGCTTGTTTTACTACTTTAAAAAATAATTTTTCATTACAAGGAAGGTCAAAATTCTCCTTTCGTTTTAAAACTAGCACACCAGATTCTACTTTTGGTGGTGGATTAAAAACCGTTGGTGGAACCGTAAATAGGTATTCAGCATCATAGAATGCTTGGGTTAAAACCGATAAAATACCATATACTTTACTTCCTTCCTTGGAACAAATACGTTGTGCCACTTCCTTTTGAAACATACCTGAAAATTCCGGAATTTGGTTGCGCATTTCCAAAGTTTTAAACACAATTTGTGTAGATATATTGTAAGGAAAATTACCAATTATAGCAAAAGGTTCGTCATTAAAAACGGTTGTTAAATCGAATTTTAAAAAATCCTGCTCAATGACCCTATCGGCTAGATTGAGATAGTTGTTTTTTAAATATTCTACTGACTCCGTATCAATTTCTATAACATGTGTTTTGATATCTTTTTTAAGCAGATACTTGGTTAAAACACCCATACCTGGACCAATTTCCAAAACATGTTTATAGCCTTTAAAAGACAAGGAATCGGCTATTTTTTCTGCAATGGTTTCATCAGTTAAAAAATGTTGGCCTAAATGTTTTTTTGCTTTTACAGACATATTTGGTTTTTTAAAAAACGGATTATTTTCTATTCAGCGTTTGCTGTAAATTCTTCAATAATTTCTAATTCAGTACGAAAAGCGAGCATTTTATCACCAAATTTTTTCAGTCCTTCTAAACGCAATACATCTGCATGATTTTGATAGTAATTATTTAAATTTTCTCGGGAATGAGCACGATATTGCACAGAATACGTAACGCCTCCCATTTCTTCTTCAATTAAAACACGTGTTAGTTTGGCTTCTTTAAAATTTCCAGTAGCTAATACTTTTGGAATGTGGTCTGTTTTCATCCAGTTTAACCATTCTTCATGAAGGCTGTTTTCAATGTTTATGGTTACATTATATATAATCATAGGTGTATATGGTTTGCTGTTTAATTTACTCGTTGTGCAAATTACAGGAGTTATGGCTCATCATCAAAAGGTTTTGGTCTTTTTTAATGAATAAGCTTATATTTTACTCTAATTTAAGTCGTCGCCACGTAAAACACGAAATCTTTTTCTGGCATCTACAAAGTAAATACTGTCTTGGTAGTTAAAAATTATTTGCTCGTAATTTTCTTTCGCTTTTTGAGAATCTTGCAGCTTATTTTCATAGACTTCGGCTAATGCAAAGTAAGCGTCGTCCGCTAAAATGTCATCTTTAAAATTAGCGATAATGATTTGATAGTTAATAATGGCCTTGTCAAATTGATTTTTACTTTCAAATAGTTTTCCTTGTTTGTAAAGCGCTTGATCTTCTATAGATTGTCCTTTGTAATTTTCCAAAATGGTATTTAAAAGTGCAATAGCTTCGTTCGGTTTGTTTTGAAAAGCCATTAAATCTGCTTTGGCATATAGTTTTAATGCGGCTTGTGTAGAGTCTTCAAACTTATTATCGGTTATCAGTAACATTAAATCCAAAGCATCATTTGCAATAAGTTGTGAAGTGGAGGCTTTTAAAATTTTAAGTTGGGATTCTGCCCATTTAAAATCGCCTTTATAATAACTAGTTTGTGCGACTTTAAAACGTGCTTCTTGTGCCAAGGTGCTATTCTTTAATCTTCGTTGAATTTGTGTAAAATAAATTAAAGCTTCGTTGAACTTTTCTTGTAAAACGAGAATATCGCCCAATTCCAATTTAACGGTTCCTTCCTCTAAAGCGTTTAATGGCAATTTCAAACTTTCTTTCAGGAAAACGGTTCCAGCATCTGGATCATGCTTATAGAATGCCAGAAAATGTGCATAAGCAATTTGTAAATTTATGGTTTGATTAAATTTCCCAAAAGTTTCAAAAAGTTCTAAATAGGTATTTTCAATAGTTTCTAAATCGGTTTCAGTTTTTAGTGCAATTTGTAGTAAATTATAATGTGCTCCAATTTGAACGTCGGTATTTTGAGCCGTTTCTGCCAAATAGGTAAAAATGGTTTTTGCCGAATCAAACGCGTTATCATTCATGGCAGTAAAAGCCAATTCTTCTATGCGTTCTAGACTTTCTGGTTGTCTATTAAAAATAGCTTTTTCTTGAGCAAACGCTTTGTTATAATCTTTTTGTTGAATAAATAACCAACTCAATAATTCATTCCAAAGTAAATTGGGTTCTTGTTGAATTTTTTTAAGTAACAACCGTTTCAAAATAAGATTATTTTCGTTTTCTGGACTATCGGTTATAAAGTCGCTCATGGCGCGCTTAATAGTGTCTAAATAGGAGCTATTAAAGTCTACAAATTCCAAATAGCTATTAAACATTTTTTCTACATTCCCTTGTTCGCCATAAATACGTGCTAACTGAATATTGAAATTCATGGTAGGCTTTAGTATCATGGCATTTTCGTAAGTAGTTATGGCTTGCTCTAAAAGTGATCGATTTTCGAAAAATTTCCCAACAGAAAAGGCATAATTAGGGTTTTCATCCAAATACGATATTGCTTTGTTGTAGTTGGCATTTGCGGATTCTAGATCGTTTTTCAATTGATAGTTATAACCCAATTCTACATAAAGAGCCGGATAATTTATGCGCTCAATTTGTTTAATGAGTAAAGCTTCTGCTTGGTCTAATTGCTCTAACTGCTGATGCGTTTTTATAAGTTCTATAAAATAGGCATTATTATTAGCCGAATTTCTGTATAATTCTTGATACTCTAGGAGTGCTTTTTCAAATTCTCCATTTTTGGAGTACTCTTTAGCGAGTAAGTCTTCTTGTGAAAACATACTAGCCGTAAATAGTAAAAAGCAGAATAATAAAAAACGCATAATATTACTTTGTGTAAATATAGCAAAAGTGCGCTGTAGATGGTGTGAATGTTTTTATAAAAAAAATGCCTGAAGTTTTTTTCAGGCATTTACCAACCAAAATAAATGTGCTATTAATCTTTTTAAATTACAAAATGATTCAATTACCTGATTGGGGCAATTTTAATAATGTTATTCTGAAGCCACAGAGGCTGTTGCATTTGTATGTTCTTTTTGTGATATATCGAAATCTGAAACCATAACTTTACCAGCAATGACTGCTAAAACATTAAGAAGAAAAAGTCGTGTGAGATTTTTCATAGATGTAGGTTAAAAATTTAGGACATACGAACTTCAACATAATTTATAACCTAACAAAATAAAACAGCAAAAAATCGTTAAACGGCAGGTTATTTTTGCATTTCAACGATTTTTTGAGAATTTTTATTCGAAATTAAGCAGGATTAAACCTACAAACTTAATTTATTATAGAGAAACCAGTATAAGGCACTAAAGCCTCTGGAATAACAATGCCTTCAGGTGTTTGGTAGTTTTCTAAAATACCAGCTAAAATGCGAGGTAATGCTAACGAACTTCCGTTTAGTGTATGTGCTAATTCATTTTTACCATCACTATTTCTAAATCGTAATTTTAAACGGTTAGCTTGAAAAGTTTCAAAATTAGAAACAGATGAAATTTCTAACCATCTGTCTTGGGCTGTTGAAAACACTTCAAAATCATAAGTCATTGCAGAGGTAAAACCTAAATCGCCACCACAGAGTCGTAAAATACGATACGGTAATTTTAAATCTTGTAAAATACCTTTTACATGTGCTACCATGGTATCTAAAGCTTTGTAAGAATTGTTAGGATGTTCCACACGTAAAATTTCCACCTTATCAAATTGGTGTAAACGGTTTAAACCACGAACATGCGCACCATAACTACCAGCTTCACGACGGAAACAAGGTGTATAACCTGTTATACTAATTGGTAGCTCGCTATCGTTTAAAATAACATCCCGGAAAATATTAGTTCCAGGAACTTCGGCAGTTGGAATTAGGTATAAATTATCTTCGGTAACATGATACATTTGCCCTTCTTTGTCTGGCAATTGTCCAGTTCCAAAACCAGAGGCTTCGTTTACTAAAAGTGGTAATTGGTATTCCGTGTAACCAGCTTCAGTATTTTTATCCAGAAAATAAGCAATAAGCGCACGTTGTAATCTGGCACCTTTTCCTTTGTAAACAGGAAAACCTGCACCTGTGATTTTGTTACCTAATTCAAAATCTATGATATCATATTTTTTAGCTAATTCCCAATGAGGTAATGCGCCTTCGTGAAGAGTTGGAATGGTTCCTTCTTTAAATATTTCTTCATTATCATCTTCAGAATTTCCTGCAGGTACCAATTCATTTGGAACATTTGGAATTTTATATAATAACTGATTTAAAGCTTCAGCTGTTTCATTTAGCTTGTCTGCTAATTCTTTCGATTCGGTTTTTAAATCAGAGGTTCTTGCTTTAAGCTCGTTTGCTTTTTCAGCCTGGCCAGATTTGTACAGGATACCAATTTCTTTAGAAAGCGTATTGGATTCTGCTAACATATTATCCAATTGCGTTTGTTCTTGACGTCTTTGTTCGTCTAGCGCAATGACTTCATTAATCATTTCGTTAGCATTAATTTGGCGTTTTGCTAAACGTGCAATAACCAAATCTTTATGCTCTCTAATAAATGGTATTTGTAACATGGAATAAAAAATTTAAGCGGCAAATTTACGTAATTACTGCGTGAAATAATCTTGTTTAGGTGGTAAAATCCATTCGCTATGTTTAAATGCGGACCACTTGGCAGCAGCAATATCAACTTCAGGATTTATAAACGGTATATAGTCGCGACCATTTACACTAATGTGACAATCGACATAAACAGATACATCTTGTCCTTTTTTAGCAAAATCTTCTTTCAATCTTTGCGAAAATTGCCAAATAAAATCTGGTTTAGTGCTTACTAAACGTTGTTGTTTTTTGGTTAGATAGTGGTCTAAATTAATGGTTGATTTAAGTTGTGTTTTTTTATCTACTATATGATATACGGCAAAACCACTTTTGGAACGTAACATCATGCGCCAAGACATTCTATGCCCTTCTTCTGTCCATAAAACCGATTGTGGAAATACATACTGACGAAGCGGTAATAGAATTTGAACTGAAAAATAGATAGCAAAAACAACAAGCATGGGTTTTTTGTAAGACGGAACAATGACTTCCGAACCTTCATAAAACGGCTTTCTTTTTAAAAATATACGATTAATGGTTTTCGGTTCAAAAAAGAACAAAGCAAATGCCAATGATAAAAATGGAAAAATACCCACTTGAAATACAATGGAATTAAATAAATGAAAAAAGATAGAAGCAAAAAATGCCATTTTACGTGTTGGTTTGTATAGCAGAAGTGGAATCACTAATCCATCAAATAAAATACCACCATAGGCCAGAAAATAATGCATCCACTCATTCTGAAGAAAGTCGCCAATAAGGTAATAATGTTCTTTACTTTTCATTAAAATAGCCATGACTGACGTGTCTAACCAATCTGCGTATACTTTTGCAATAGAACCATAAGTGTACACGATAAACATCTGTAAAATAAAAATATATCTGCACCAATTAGGCATTGAAATACGTTTGATACTTGGGTTGCGTTTAGCATCTAGAGATACGTTTTTATGTGCAGGTAGAATAACCATTATGGCACTTAAAAGTATTAATAAATAATAGTGATTGTTATATGAGGATTTTTGCATTAAATAGGTTCCCATCCACAAAATGGTGAATATAAATGCACTTAAACGGTAACGATATCCAAGCATCATAAACAATCCAAAAACACCCATTATAGCGTAATAGAAATACATACCATTGCCAGGTAAAGGTTGTAACCTCTCAAAACCAATGAAGGAAAACGTAAATTGTGGTTCAATTAGCGTGCGGTTAACCCATCCTGTTAAGGTGGCTCCAATAGATTCTAAAAAACAAAGCAGTCCAAAAAGTATTCTGAATACAATTAAGGATGAATTATCTACTTGTTTAAAAAGAAAATTAGTGAGTCGCATAATTTTGTATGTACTGTAAAGCTGTTTGTTTATCTTGATGTAATTGTGTTTGCAATTCGATAACTGAATTAAATTTTTGCTCGTTTCGGATGCGTTCTAGCATATCTATTTTTAGTTTAGAACCATATAACGAATCATCTAAATTAAAGAAATTAATTTCAATAGATTGCATATTTGTTTCACTAACTGTTGGGTTTGTACCAATATTCATCATCCCAAAATAGGTATGATTATTAATTTCAGATTTAACCACATAAACACCATTTCGTGGTATTAATTTATAGCTTTCTTCAATGTGCAAATTAGCCGTTGGAAATCCGATGTCTTTACCTAAACCTTTGCCATGAATTACGGTTCCAGTTAACATGTAATTGTATCCTAAATAGCTATTGGCTGTATTAACATTGCCTTCTATTAAGGCTGCTCTAATTTTTGTTGAACTAACCGAAACATCATTAATATCTTGTGCTGAAATTTCTTCGACATCAAAATCATATTGACGACCAAACTTGCGCAAATCGTCAATATTGGCGGTTCTATTTCTGCCAAAATGATGATCGTAGCCAATAATGACTTTTTTTGCTTGTAACTGGTTTACTAAAATATCTGAAACAAAATCTTCTGCTTGTATTCTGGAAAATGCTTTGGTGAATTTTTTAATGACCAAAAAGTCTAAACCAAGTGCTTCCATTATTGCCGCTTTTTCGTCGATGGTATTGAGTAGCTTGATGGTTGTGTCCTTCTGTAATACCATTCGCGGATGCGGGAAAAAAGTTAAAATTGCAGATTTTAACGCATTATTTCTAGCCGAAGTAACAAGTCGCTCAATTATTTTTTGATGTCCAATATGCACACCATCAAATGTGCCAATGGTAACAACGGTTTCATTCTCAAAGTTGCTAGGAAGCGTTTGTGTTATTTTCAATGTGAAAAAGTATTTGTGCAAAAATATAAAAGCGGATTGATATAAATACCAATCCGCTTTTAAGATTTATAAGAAACGTGTTTTATTTCTTAATAAATGGTAATGTTAGTGTTGCATTGTCTTTACTAATTTTAATAAAGTACATACCATTGCTTATTTCAGAGGTACTGATTTGTAAATCTGAAACGCCACTTATTTTGGCGGTTCTAACTACTTGACCAAGCATGTTATAAATTGCATAATTGTCTGGTAAGTTATTTTCCGTTGTTTTAATATTTAAAACAGACGTTGTAGGATTTGGATAAATGGATAGCTCTGGGCTGATATTGAATGTATCAACCGATAATAATGCTAATTGTGTTCCAAATACATACGTTCCTTCTATTCCTGTTGCAAATGATGCTGATAATTTAGCATCTGATCCAAAGGCAGTAATGCTAACTGAAGCCACTTCATTTGTACCTTCTTTTTTAACAAATAAGTCATTTCTGGAATTTCCTGTTAGGGTTTCCCAATCAGCAAGTTCTGTTTCTGTAAAATAGAAATTAATAGCTGCTGCATTAGATGTGCTTGCGTTAGCAGTCGTTATATCAAATGTTTTAGCCGTTACAAAACTATCTGGATTGGTATTTGCGCTGTACATAACTGCAGCAGCTCCAGCTGTAGTAATATCCCTTGATACTGAAACATCTGTACAGCCGTAGTTATATCCATCAGTATTGTCAATATCTAACATCACGTTTCCAGTAGTTGTGTCTGTAAAATAAGCAACACCAGTTCCGTTAAGTCCTGAAGATACAGCTGAATTTACTGCTGTTTGAACTGCAGTTGTAACATTTGCTGTAACAGAAACATCATCAAGCATAAAAGCAAAAGCATCAGCAGAAACCACTTGGAAAGTTATATATATATCTTGACCATCATAAGCAGACAAATCATACGTATATTCTGTCCAGTCAATAGGAGCTTGTACGTAAGGAGCTGCAGAAATGAATGTAAAGCTTGCAGGATTTGTGTCTGTTGTAGAAATTCCTACTTTAAAACGCTCCAAGCCATATTGGTCAGTGACAGATTTTGCCCAAAATTTCAATTCACTATCCGTGCCATTTAATGAAATTTGTGGTGTGAAAATATAATCGTCATTCACTGCTGGTGGGTTTGGGTTTGAAGTTGCATCAAAGCAATAATACCCTTTGTTGCCAGAGTGAGCATCCCAAGCAGTACCTGCTAAAGATGGTGTTGTTTGGCTTGGGTTGAAAACCATAAATGTGCCAGTATAACCTGAATTTGTCCATGATGTAGTATTGGAACCATAAGTTGTGTTGCCATCATTATCAAGCATTGTCCAGTCGCCAATTGGCGTAATTTGAAAGTCTGGATACGTTTCAAAACCATCACTGAATATAACGCTGCTTCCTGCGCTAGCAATAGCGGTATCATCATTTATAATTGTTACAGTGTATGTTGCGGTAGAAGCTTCAGCATCACCAGTAGTTGTTACATCTACACTCAATATAATTGTTTCGTCTGTTTCAACTAGGCCATCTTCGTAAATACGTAGTGTAACAGAATTACTAGCCGTTGTAGAACCTTGAGCAAATGTTACTGAGTTATTTAAAAATTCAAAATCAGTATTTTCAGTTGCTGTTCCAGAGTTAACTATCGTAGCTGTAGCAGTCGCATTTGCAGCTGTACCTATCGCTAATGAAATGGTTATATCTTGAAAATTACAATCATTTCCTTCAGTAACTTCTGAAGGAATGGTTGATGTACTAAAAGCTACTATTGGTCCTGCATTACCAGTTGTGGATGTTATTAAATCTGAAATGCCATCGGCATTTTCTATAACCGTTAAAATTCTATTAACTTGATCAAACGTAAAAATATTCATACAAGCATCGTTTGTGTAATCCATATAGTTTTCTACCATATCTCTGTTACCATCGCAAGTTGTTTGGTTGTTGGTTGGGCAACCAAAATTTGATGTTGTACTTTCTGGTGTGTCAGCACAAAAATCATTACCACAAGTAGAGTCTCCCCAAATGTGTCTTAATCCAATCCAGTGACCAATTTCGTGCGTTAAAGTCCGACCAGCATTATAAGGCGCTGCTGTACCTGGATTTGCTAAAGAACCAATACTTCCAGGAATAACAACTACACCATCTGTAAGTGCAGAGCCGCCATTTGTGTTCAGTCCAGGTAATGTAGAGTTAGATGGAAATTGAGCATAACCTAATAAGCCTCCACCTAAATTTGCACTCCATATATTAGCGTATAAAGAACGATCCCAAATAGTAGCTGGTTTAACCGTGTTATTCATGGTTGCGGTAGTAAGCTCTCCAGCGTATCCATAAACTCTATGAATACCAGGTTCAGCTAGCGGACTTCCGTCAGGTGCAACTTGAGCTGGAATAAAGTTTATTTCAGCAGATTCAGCAACAGCTTCGGTGCTTCCAGAAAGGTTGTTGAAATCTAAATTTAATTGATCTATTTGTGCTTGAATTCTTGCTGCAGATAGATCATTTGCATCACCTTGAGCGCCTGTAATAACATGAAAAATTATTGGAATATTAACAACAGCTCTTCTAAAGGTTCCGTTAGCTTTTTCAATGGCAATACGTTCTTGACGTTGTTGCATTAAAGGCGATAACCAATTTTCAAATTCTTGATCAGATTGGATGTTTGGATTGATTTGTCTGCGTAAAGCTTCCATTTCTACTGTTGCGCACCTTACAAATCCTGTTTCATTAAAATGCCTTTGATTTTCTTCTGTTAATTGAAGCGGCTCTTCCGGTATTATAGCGGATAAGTCAGATTTTTGTTGTGCTTGTAAGCTTGATAACCCAAAGAACAATAACAGTAGTAAAAAAGGACTAAAAGTATTTTTTTTCATGATTTTATAACATATTTATGAATAATTCTATAAAAATAAAAAAAAACTATCAGTTTAGAGTTATTGTTACTGTTAAAAATGACATTTAGCATCTAAAAATAGAAAATTATGATAATCGCATAATTACTCAAATGACGATCTTAATAATTCAATATCTAGTATTGTTTGGTTTCAAATACAAAAGCGGATTGATATAAATACCAATCCGCTTTTAAGTTTTATCAGAATTATTTATTATTTCTTAATAAACGGTAATGTTATGGTTGCATTGTTTTTTGTTATTTTAATAAAGTACATACCATTACTCATTTCAGAAGTACTGATTTGCAAATCTGAAACACCATTTATTTGTGCATTTTTAACAATCTGACCTAGCATATTGTAAATAGCAAAACTATCAGGTAAACTGGTATCTGATGTTTTAATATTTAAAACGGACGTTGTTGGATTTGGATACATGCTGATATTGTTATTTAATTGAAATTCATCTGTACTTAACGAAGAAATAACAATATTAACATCTTCGGAATCTCCAAATTCTCCGCCATTAAAAATTACGGTTCCGTTGTCGGTTGTAAGTTCATAAGAACCAGTACCAAATCCGCAACAAATACCATCACCTGCTGTATCAAATATAGTAAAGGTATAACAGCCAGCTGTTGTAATTGTAAATGTTTCATTAAAGGTGGTGTTATCTTGTGTGTAAGGACCTCCAGAGTATAATACAGCATTGTTATCATCTTTAAATTCCCAAGAAGTTTCCTAGCACCAATTATCAGTTGTCAAACTTAAATTAACTTCGGTAGTTGTATAAGAACCTGATGCTGAAAAACTTTTAGAGTCTGTGTCATTACATGCTCTAGCATCAGATGCACCATTTGTATTAACAACAGAAACATTTAAGATTTGGTTTCCACCACCTGCTGTAATAGTTGGTAAGGAAATAGTAGTATATTCACTATACGCTAAAGAACCATTCCAATCTATCTCTTCACTTTGACCACCATCTATGTTATAACTAATAGTAGCTGAAGTTAATTGAGCTGTTCCCCAATTAATAAGTTTCACATTTCCATTAAGATTTGAAGTACATGGAATTGTGCTTAAGCATTCAATTGATTTTTAAATAATTCACTTCCCATCATATTTGGGTTAGTTGCTAAAAGTTTTGCATTATACGTGTCTGTTAAACATTTTTCAGCTTCTTGTGAGTTTTTTTGTTGTGCAAGAACAAAACTCGGAATACATATAAGTATAAAAGAGTATTCTTGAGAGTGTAATTTTTTTCATATTATTAGTGTTTGTTAATAATTTATTAAAAATATATAAAATAGATTGATTTATTGCATTTATATATTGTAAATAGCATATTTACAAGGGTTTAATAAATAGTTGTTATGAAATAATATACTTTATATTACAATTACAAAAGCTGATGACGCAGAGGTGAAGAATTCTGTAATACAAATTTCTTTAAGTTATTTTTTTTAAATTTTGAAAACGCAATTTGTATTACCTATTATTTGTTGATGGGTTAATAATATAAATATTTAAAAGATTGTCTGAATTTAATTTCAGACAGTCTTTTTTATTTCCCATTAAAACTATTCATGGTGTTATTAATACCTGCAGTTCCAAAGGACTTTATAATTTCTGTGCCTTTTTCTAATCGTTCTGGGAGTAGTTTGTTTTCTTCATCAGTCCAATTACCAAGTACATAATCTACTTGGCGTCCTTGAGTGAACTGGTCACTAATTCCAAATCGGAAGCGGTTATAGTTTGTAGTTTGTAGTTTGTCTTGAATGTCTTTAAGGCCATTATGACCACCATCACTTCCTTTTGTTTTAACGCGAATGCTGCCAAAGGGTAAATTTAAATCGTCTGTAATAACCAATACATTTTCTAGCGGAATTTTCTCTTTTGTTAACCAGTATAAAACGGCTTTCCCGCTTAAATTCATAAAGGTACTTGGTTTTAATAAAATAAAAGTTCTGCCTTTAAATTTGTAGGTGGTTAAATCGCCTAATTTATCTGTAGTAAAAGTTAAGTTTTCCTTTTCGGCTAAAAAATCTAGAACCTTAAAGCCAATATTATGTCTGGTGTTATGATATGCGTCACCAATATTTCCTAAACCTACAATTAGAAATTTTTTCATAGTATCTGTTTGGTTAGTTTTAAAGGATTGGCGTTTGTAAAAAAAAAGTATTTAAGTTCCACATCCTTCAAATGTATGTAAAAATAAAAAAGCATCCTGAAAAATCAGAATGCTTTTAAATATAAAATAATGCTATAAATAGATTTATTCTTGACCTTCTGCAGCTGGAGCATCCGTTGCATCTACTGCATCTTCTGCACCTTCTTCAAGTTCATCCTCATCATCAACAGCAATTGCCATAGCAGCTCTTGCACGTTTAATTTGACAAACAACCGTATTATCCGTATGCATGATTTTGTAATCATCGTTTTGCAAAGCAGTAACGTATAATTTAGCACCAATTTTTAAAGGTGTAATATCTACTTCAATAAAATCTGGTAAAAGATTTGGTAACGCTTTCACACGTAATTTACGCGCATTTTTACGTAAAACACCACCCGCTTTCACTCCTCTTGAATTTCCAACGTAGTGTACTGGAATTTCCATAGAGATAGGTTTATCTTCAAATAATTGGTAGAAATCTACGTGTAAGATTCTATCTGTTACTGGGTGAAACTGAATATCTTGCAGTACTGCATTAAATGTGTCACCGTTTTCTAAAGAAATCACAACTGTATGCGCATTAGGCGTATATACCAGTTTTGAAAATGCAAGTTCTTCAGCATTAAAATGTACTGGTTTGTCACCTCCGTATAATACGCAAGGTACCTGTCCAGCATTACGTAAGGCTTTTGTTGCTTTCTTGCCCACGCTTTCTCTTTGAGATCCGTTAATTGTAATTGACTTCATTGTTTATATTTAATTGTTATTAATATTCTAATTTCTGGAGTATCACGAATGATACTACATAATAAATTTGGAGCTAATTGATTTGTTGTAGTGTACGTTTTGCATCACTTCAGCAAATAAATCAGCACAACTTAATACGCGAATTTTTGAGCTTTCTTGTTTTAAAGGAATAGAATCTGTTACAATTAATTCTTCTAATTTAGAATTCTCTAAACGCTCATAAGCACTTCCAGATAAAATAGGATGTGTACAAATAGCACGCACGCTTAATGCGCCACGCTCTATCATTAAATCGGCAGCTTTTGTTAATGTTCCGGCTGTATCAACCATATCATCTACAAGTACTACATTTTTTCCTGTTACATCACCAATAAGTTCCATGTGCGAAATAACATTGGCTTTTGCACGTTGCTTATAGCAAATAACCACATCACTTTCCAATGCTTTAGAATAGGCATAGGCTCTTTTAGAACCACCCATATCAGGCGAAGCAATCGTTAAATTATCAACATTTAAACTTTTTAAATAGGGTAGAAAAATAGTAGATGCAAATAAGTGATCTACTGGTTTTTCAAAAAACCCTTGGATTTGGTCTGCATGTAAATCCATGGTTATAATACGTGTTGCACCAGCAGCTTCTAGCATTTTTGCAACAAGTTTTGCTGCAATTGGCACACGTGGTTTATCCTTTCTGTCTTGTCTAGCCCAACCAAAATATGGTAAAACAGCGGTAATGTGTCTGGCAGAAGCGCGTTTGGCAGCATCTATCATTAATAACATTTCCATTAAGTTTTCTGGACCTGGATTGGTAGAGCCAATAATAAAAATACGCGTTCCACGAATAGACTCTTCATAAGACGGCTGAAATTCTCCATCACTGTAAGTAGATGTAATAACATTACCCATGCTAATACCATAAGCATCAGCAATTTTCTGTGCTAAAACTCTACTTTGTGTACAAGTAAAAATTTTAGCTTCTGTTTGTCCGTTTGGCATGTTTAATTGGTTGTATTGTAACTAATTATATTCAGTTCGTCTTAACGAGGTGCAAATTTAAGAATTTATTTCAACTCCAAAAGCATAAAAGCGTGTATTTTTAATGGCTAGATGTATTTTATTTTATAATTTTGCACTCTCAATTGCTCAATTGCTCAATTGCTCAATTGCTCAATTGCTCAAGTGGTGGAATTGGTAGACACGTCGGATTCAAAATCCGATTCTTCGGAGTGCGGGTTCGATTCCCGCCTTGAGTACAGAGCGAGAATCTGTTGGTTTTTCACCTCTTTTTCTCGCTTTTTTTTTGGTCTTAACCCTTGTCATCATTGAGATTACCAAGTTTTCTTTAGGAGTTCGATAACCCTCTTTTTGTGGATTAAATTCAATTTGGTTTGAAAACAATATATTTTGGATATCTTTTTTGGTATTGATATCGCCATTTTCCCATAAACCCCTGAAATCATTGACTATTTCAAGTGAATTGTCAACATAGTGAGTGTAGTTCGATAAACTAAACGTGATGTTTGATAGCTCATCCTCTAATGTGGAAATATCATCTTTAATTTGAGTCGATACATTTTGGAAAATCTCCTCATTAAGTTTGTCAGTTGCATATTTTAATTGAACTGTTTTTAAATCTGATTTATGCTTACTAATTTTTGATGATAGCTCCGCTCTATTGTTAATATTTTCTTTCTCAATGTAGTCAAAAGTGTATTTAAGTTGTTTTTTAAATAAGTTAATAAACCTTTTGTCAAATGTGTATTTTGATAATAAATCTTCGAAAGAGTCATGTATTGGCTTAACAGATGTATTATGGTTACAGCTATTGCATTTGTAGTAGTGGTATCTGCCCTTTTTTATATAACCCGTGTAAACACCTCCGCAAGAACAATTTAAGTCACCTTGTAAAGGTCTTTTTTCGTTTACTTTAGAGGTTTCATACTTTTTAGATAATGGTTCGTTGTTGTTGACCCTTAAAAACAATTCCTTTGATACCAAAGGTTCGTGCTTACCTTCAACGTATCTACCATCCAAGTGTTTATTAACTATTATACCGCAATAGAATGGGTCGGCTAAGTACTTTGGTAGGCGACTCTTTGTTATTTTAGAACCAAGAGACCTAATAACTTTTAAAATTACCGTATTGCTTTTGCCATTGGATTTCATTTCAAACGCTTTTTTAATAAATTCAGCTTCTTCATTGAAACGCAGTGTGTATTTGTCAACTTTAGTATATCCTTTTGGTGGAACACCACACCAATACCCAGATTCTAATCTTCTTACTGAACCATCTATGATTTTCTTTCTGCGCGTTTGGTTTTCTGAGTTGGCAAAAACCAGTTTCATCCATGCAAGAGTATCATCTGATACATTGTCTTGGATTGAAGTTGTTGATGAATCGATTACTTTGATATTGTGATTTTGTTTTAAATCATCAACTATCGATATTCCTCCGATACCACTCCTTGAAAACCTTGAATAATCATAAACAATTATGTATCCTATTTTGTTTTTTTTGTTTTTTACAAAATTTAGCATTTCTTGGAAATGGATTCTGTCATCAGATTTAGCACTCTCATATGTACCACCAAATTCTCTCACAACATTGAGTTTGTTGCTAACAGCACATAATTTACATTTTGTTAATTGAGTTTCCAAGCTAAAGTTACTCTCTTGCATTGATGTTGAAACCCTTGTGTAAATCACAGCGTTGTTGTGGCGTACATTATTTTTCGATTTTGAATGTTTTGTGAATTTTTTAAAATCACTGTTTTCCATAAGTAATTTGTTTTGCGGTTAATAAACTTAACATCTTTAGCTTTTCGGAGATGATGTGACAATCCTTATCAGACACCATACTTTCGCCAAATGCTTCTCTTATTTCATCGAATGTTAATACTTGTAATTCATTTTTTTTCAATTTTTAAATGAATTGTTGTGGTGGACTTCTTTAGGAAGTTTGCAACACGCAACTCAATTTATGAGTTAATTTAAATAACCAAAGTTTCCTTTTTTTGTTTATTTGGTTTTAGGGAAATTCTTAGTGTAATAGAAATCAAAAAGATTAGGTTTCCCTTTGTATATATTTGTTCTGTAATTTAAATTATCACCAAATCGTCTTTTGTACTCTTCTACTTCTTTAATTCCTTTCGGAGTTTCAAGTGCAGTTTTAATTGACTTAATAGATGAATCTTTTAACTGTATTTCGATATTCTTAGACTTTTCGTATTTAATAGCTGATTGAATGTATTCAATAGATGAAATTTCTTCATTACTTAATAATTCTGTTTGCTTGAAATGATTGCTTAGTCCTAATTCCACGAAAATTGAATCAAAAGAAATGTACAAATGGGTGCGTAAGAACTTTTTCATCATATCACTATTTGTAATATCACCGCTTTCAATATAAATATCAGTCTGAATTTCACTGTCGTTGTAAATTAGTATTCCGCAAGGTTTTCTGTGAATTAAAACAGCTTCAAGAACCTCTTTGAAATGATTTCTTTCTTCCTCAACCTTAAGGTCAACATATTTTAAATATTTTAAAGTTTCGGATATTTCTTTTTGAATTTTTTCTTCTGACTGACCTTTGAATGATTCTCTGATGCCTCTAATAATCTCTTGATGTTTTTTCTCTAATTTTTCATCATAGCTCCTTACTTTATCAATAATACCTTCTTTAACCTTATTTATTTGGTTTATGGACAATCCAAAATCTCTACATTTCTGAATCACTTTAATCCAAAAATATTCTGATAGGCTAAACTTCATCATTAAATTCTTTTCGGTTTTCTTTTGCTTTTCAAATAATAACCCTTCATTTTTCCAATGGTGTATTGTGCGGGTAGGAACTTCTGTTTCTTTTACTTTATATACCCTTTCGGTCATTATTAATTTAATATCTATACTGTTCATTTTATTGAAATTTAACTTTATATAAACGTTTTGAAACGCTAAAGTAATAAATACAACAATATATCCAACGTATTGGATAAAAATATTTATATTTGTTTTAATTATTTAAATGTTTACAAAATGAAGTGTTTATACAGTGATGAGGATTTTGTGCAAACTCGTTCCAATCAAAAGTTTGCAAACTCAAAAAACAGAATGAAATATCATAATGATAAAAAAAAACAAATAACGGAGTTAAGAACATCCATTGATAGTAAGTTGCATAAAAACCACACTATTTTATTGGAATTAATGAAGAGTAAAGACAATCAGCTTTTCCACAAAGAGTTTCTAAAAGGGAAGGGATTTTCTTTTAATGTACTTACACATTATCAACAGTATCAAAATAAAAACAGACACGCTATTTATGATTTCTTGATAATGGAAAAAGATGGTGCCTTAAATATTGTGAGATATGATTGATATTACAAAAGTTCAAGCCTATGATATACCGCCCGAAATTAGTGAGCTTCAAAACAAAAATATTGAGCTTGTTAATAAAAATGATTCGCTTAAAAAACAATCCTTTATGGCATATAGCATTTTGGCTATTATAATTATTATCGGGTTAACGGCAATTTATCAAACAAATAACAGAAACGATGAGAGGTAAAAATATTGGCGAACAAGTAAAGACAGAAATAGTTGAAAATATCCTTAATAGCAAAGCCGTAAAAATAGGAAAATATACGGTCTTTGGACTTGGTGCAATTTATGCACTTGGATTTGTATTTAAAGTTTTGGCTTTTACAAAAACCAACTTAAATGAATTTAGGCGCTCATTAAAACCCTAATTTAAGGTTACACTTTAAATTGTGAGAACAC
>DIAL01000153.1:3670-6973 GCA_002414705.1 Flavobacteriaceae bacterium UBA5079 | reverse complement strand
AATTCAGAAAAATGAAAAAAATATTCTTTTTGACATTGTTAATTTCAACATTAATAAGTTGTAACAAAGACGATAATCTAGTTATAACTGAACCGGAATTAACTTTAATTGATATTGATGGTAACGTATATCAAACCATTACAGTCGGGAATCAAATTTGGATGCTAGAAAATTTAAAAACTACGACCTATAATGATGGAACACCAATAACGCAATTTGAATCTAATATTCATGGCAATAACTGGTGTCCGACAGGAAGTATGTTTAATGGTGAAGGTTTTTATCAATGGGCCGATAACGAGTTTGATACATTACCATTTGATTATTATGGTGTAATGTATAATCATTTCGCGATTGAATCAGGTAAATTAGCACCTGAAGGTTGGAGAATTCCAACTACTCAAGATTTTATCGAATTAGAAAATTACCTAACTAATAATGGGCAATCAGGAACCGAAGGCGAAGCTCTTAAAACTACGACAGGTTGGCCTGAAATAATTGGAAATGGAACTGACGCCATTGGCTTTAGAGGATTACCTAATGGTTACGTAGACTCTGTTGGCGGTAAAGTTGTTGGTATAATTTGCACTTGGGCTACAAGTGATGTAAATGAGCAAAGTACCCACCGAACTGTGATTAATTTATTTGATTCACCAACAATAATTTTTGAAAATAATGCCATTCAAATTGGAGCAGGAATAAGATGCATAAAAGAATAACGTTTGCTAACAAGAACTGTACGAAATAAGAGTAGAAAAGAGAGGGAATTCTCAAGAAAAACGAGATTAAATCTCAATACACAAAATAACCTTAATCCTCTCTTTTTGTTCTTTCTGTTTATATACTTAAATTTATAACTTTATTACAAAAAGCTAACTTAAGATATACTAAACGTTCTATACCATGCTGAAAAAGGCGACTGCACAAATAGCACATTTGGTTTTTGCCGACATACAGGCAAACGCTGAAAAACCAAAAGAGCTATTTTTTGCCAACTTTACTATTAAGAATAATAAATAAGGACTAGTATGAAATTTAAAGACCACTTAATTGCCATCCTTAGTTTAGGAATCTTGATAGCGGGATGTAATCCTCAAAAAAATCCTAATCATTTAGAAAACCTGCAAAAGCAAGATGGGAGTGTTCTCCCTTTTCCAAGACTTGCTTCTGAAAGCGAGACAGGCCAAACATTGGCAGAAAGTAAATTAGCACCATGGCCAGACAACAAACATCTGCCTGATGACGCTCCTAACGTACTTATTGTTTTGATAGATGATGTTGGCTTTGGGGTATCGGAAACGTTTGGTGGGGAAGTAGCCACACCTACGCTCACAAAACTAGCAAACGAAGGAATTATGTATAACCGATTCCATACCACGTCAATCTGTTCCCCTACACGCGCTTCTTTGCTAACTGGAAGAAATCACACCCGAGTTTCTTCAGGAACCATTGCAGAACGAGCCGTCAATTTTGATGGATATACAGGCGTCATCCCCAAAACTTCAGCTACCGTAGCCGAAGTGCTTAAAAACTATGGTTATCATACTGCTGCCTTTGGAAAATGGCATAATTCACCTGCCAACCAAACTACGTCAATGGGACCAAAAGACTTTTGGCCTAATGGGTATGGATTTGAATATTTCTATGGATTTTTAGCAGGTGAAACATCTCAATACGAACCTCGATTATTTGAAAATTACAATGCCATTGAACCTCCCCATGACCCTACTTATCATTTAACAGAAGATATGGCAGAGCAGGGTATTAAGTGGTTGGGAGAGCATAAAGCCTATTCGCCAGACAAACCATTTTTCATATACTGGGCTCCGGGAGCAGTTCATGGTCCTCATCATATTTTTAAAGAATGGTCGGAAAAATACAAAGATAAATTTGATGGAGGATGGGATGAATATCGAGCTCGCGTTTTTGAACGTCAGTTAGCCATGGGAATAGTTCCTAAAGGAACAGAACTTACAGAGAGAGATTCAACTATGGCATCGTGGGAAAGCATTCCTGAAGATGAAAAAGAGTTTCAATTGCGCTTAATGGAAGTTTTTGCAGGTTTTGTAGAACATACGGATGTACAAGTTGGTAAGCTAATCGATGGTATGGATGCTATGGGTTACAAAGAAAACACCATCGTAGTTTACATTTTTGGAGATAACGGTTCTAGCGCAGAAGGACAAAACGGGAGTATCAGTGAATTGCTTGCTCAAAACCAGATACCAAACACCATTCAACAACAATTGGAAGCTTTGGACAAAATTGGTGGACTAGATGCACTAGGAACAAACAAGGTAGAAAACATGTATCATTCTGGTTGGGCCTGGGCTGGAAGCACACCGTTTAAAAGCACAAAATTAGTTGCCGCTCATTTTGGAGGAACACGAAACCCAATGGTGATTTCCTGGCCCAAAGGAATTAAACCTGACAAAGCTATTCGAGGCCAATTTTTACATGTAAATGACATTGTTCCCACGCTGTATGATATTATTGGTATACCACAGCCTGAAGTGGTTAATGGATTTGAGCAAGACCAGATGGATGGAAAAAGTTTTGCGCAAACATTTTCCGATCCCAATGCTGAAAATTTAAAGAAGACCCAATTCTTTGATAATAACGGCAGCCGTGGAGTTTATCATGAGGGATGGTTTGCCAGTACATTTGGACCGCTATACCCATGGGTTTCTGCCCAAAAGGGACTGGATAAGTGGAACTCAAATCAAGATGTTTGGCACTTATATGATTTGACCAAAGATTTCTCACAAGCCCATGATCTTTCAGCCGAATATCCGGAAAAACTAGCTGAACTAAAAGAACTGTTTTTAAAAGAAGCCAAGGACAATAATGATTTCCCTATTGGTGCGGGTATTTGGTTAAGGCTGCATCCTGAAGATGTAATCACTTCTCCCTATACCGAGTGGACGTTTAACCAAACCACCACCCGAATGCCCGAATTTGCTGCTCCAGGTCTTGGTAAAAAAAGCAATACTGTGGTGATAGACTTGGAGGTAAATGAAAACCAAAGTGGTGTATTATATGCACTTGGTGGTAGTGCTGGTGGATTAACTTGTTACATGGACAATGGCTATTTGAAATATGAATACAACATGATGATTATTCACCAATTTAAAGTAGCAAGTGAGTCTAAAATAGCGAAAGGTAAACATACCATTGAAATTACTACTCTAATAAAAGACAATAAGCCTGGAGCACCAGCAACGATCACTTTGAAACTAGATGGCAAAAAAGTTGGCGCCATGACCACTTTGGGTACAGTGCCAGTGGCATTTTCGGCTAGTG
>DIAL01000153.1:0-3559 GCA_002414705.1 Flavobacteriaceae bacterium UBA5079 | reverse complement strand
GAAACTTTGGATATTGGTACAGATTTAGGCTCGCCTGTTTCCTTCGATTATTTTGAAAAGGCACCATTCAAGTTTAATGGAACAATCAATTCTGTTTATATCAAATTATTGTAAATGAAAAAAATTATTGTTTCAACAGTCATCTTGCTATTTAGTTTTCAACTTTCATTTGCACAAGGTGATGGGGCTAGGATGACGCTATGGGGACCAACGGGTGTTACGGGAGTAATTCCTAAATGGATGAGTTTAAACCAAAATATAACACCTGCAAATATTCTAGTAAACGATGCGGATGTACAAATTGATGCTTTTCCAATTACAGTTATTCATAATTTTAGTATTGCAAATAGGTTTGCACAGGTAATGGTTAATGCGGTGCCTGGAAATGTGACGGGTTCCATATTTGCACCGCCTTTTGGTTCTCGAATTCCTGATAAAATTTCAGTAAATGCTTCTGGATTTATTGATGGTTTTGTGGGATTTAAACTAGGTCTCATAAATCAACCTGCCTTAAATGTAAAAGAATATGCAGCCTACCAGCACAAAACATTTTCAATGACAAGTTATACTCGTGTATGGTATCCGGGTTCTTATGATGAAAATAAGGCCATAAATTTGGGTAGTAACCGTTGGACGTTTGAAGTTGGTTTTCCAATAAATATTTATTTAAGTAAGAATAATCCTAAAAGGAGTACGTGGTTAGAAGTGTATCCTGCAATTCATGTATTTACTGCCAATACTGCCCCAACAAAAATTACTAGGGCAGATAAGACAGAACAATTGCCATTATTTACTTTAGAAAATCACTTGAGTCATAATTTCACCAAAAAACTTTGGGCATCTTTAGATTTACGTTATCAATATGGTGGTGAATTAAAGGCTGATGGTGTAAAACAAGATAATGATCTTAATGTAATAGGTGGAGGAGCAACTATTGGTTATCAAATTATCCCTCCTTTAGGAATCAATATTTCATATGGTAATGTGTTTAACAATCCATCAAATGTTGAGGCCAGTATGTTTAAAATGACAGCCGTCTTTACCTATGCAAATCTGAAAAAATTATAAATGAATAAAACTATTGACAACATGAAAATTGTAAATACACTATTGTCCCTTGTCCTGATATTTTTAATATCAATAAATATTCAGGCCCAAAACTTTAACCGGGCGGTAAAAGTCAAAGAAAACTTTGAAGCGGCTATTCCACATCCCGAACAAGACCAGGAGGTAGCGAAAAAATTAGCTGATTTAGAGAAAAAAACTGGAAAAAGACCTAATATCGTTTGGATAGTTGTTGACGATATGGGGTATGGTGACCCTGGCTGCTACGGTGGTGGTGCGGCTATTGGCGCTGCTACTCCAAATATGGATAGACTGGCCGCTGAAGGTCTAAAGTTGACCTCGGCGTATTCTCAGCAAACCTGTACACCGACTCGGTCAGCCATTTTAACAGGCAGACTCCCCGTACGAACCGGACTAACACGTCCCATTCTTGCCGGTGATAATATAACTAAGAATCCTTGGACCGATGAAGTCAGTCTGCCAAAACTATTGAGTGATAATGGGTATTACACCCTGCTTACTGGAAAATGGCATATTGGCGAAGCGGAAGGTATGCGTCCGCACGATATTGGCTTTGATGAATACTATGGCTTTTATCCAGCCCAAAAAGAAATTACACAAGGAGTCGATTCCAGACGCTATCCAGATCTTGTTCTAAACGAAGAGCTTTTGAAGGCTTTTGAAACCATAAAACCTGCAAATCATTTAACACATGGTTTTAAAGGAGGAAAAACAGAAGAACTTGAAGAAGTTAAAAGTTTGGATGATATGGGCCGAGCCGATCATAAATTAGCGGATTTTACTATTTCAAAAATTCAAGAACTGTCCAAATCGGATAAGCCATTTTTTATTGAACATTGCTTCATGAAAGTGCATGCTGATAACCACGACAATCCTGATTATCCCGGACTAAGTGTGGCGAAATATCAATACAAAAATGCTGTAGTTGAAGTTGATATGCATATTGGCCGTATTGTCAAAGCACTGGAAGATGCAGGCGAATTAGAAAATACCTTTATTTTCGTCACCTCAGACAATGGTCCACAAATGGACGCCTGGCCTGATGGAGGTTACACCCCATTTAGAGGAGCAAAAGGTACGACATTTGAAGGAGGTGTTCGTGTGCCGGGCATTGCTTATTGGAAAGGAATGATCAGCCCTAGACGACAAAGTGATGACGTATTTGACTTGATGGATTTATTTGGCACCAGCCTTCGTCTGGCAGGTATCTCGCAAGACGCATTGCCTGGGGACAGATATTATGATTTTATTGACCAATCCAGTTTCTTGTTTCATAATGAAGGAATGAGTAACCGCGAGTCAGTTTATTTTTGGTGGGGAACGGAACTGATGGGCATTCGAATGCGGGAGTATAAAGAACACATTAAAGTCATTATCCCACAAGCACCACACATGTGGATTGACTATGCAACTATTCAGGATGTTGGCCTAGCACCTTGGCTGTTCAATTTATACATAGACCCAAAAGAAGAAATGCCAGTAGGCCACCGAAGAAACGCATGGTTGGCTTCTCTGGGTGCACAGTTAAAAGCGCATGCTGCAACGTTTAAAAAGTATCCACCGAAGAATATCGGCCTTTAATGTGCCTTACTTCGCACCCATACACATTTGCAATTACTCACGGCTTTAAAATTTACTTTTTGGTGTTCGTGTACATACGTTTCGCTACTGCCAACGCTACGCCAAAAATTGCAGGCAGCGTATGTCCTGCCAACGCTCATATTTGAACTAAAAAAACCAACATCGGAAAACCAAGCAGAACGGAAAAACACTACACACAATAACGTGTATAAAACATAGCTATTACAGGCTTTCCGAGAGGTTTTTGTGTATTTACAAAGTACGCCAAATTTTTTATTTGGTTATATTTAGAAAAGAAATTTAAACATAAAAAAAAAATTCGGCTCGTGCTAAATCCGAAAAGTTAGCGTTTATTTATACGCTACGTTTCATACACAAGACCGTTATCAGAAACCGCTAACCAATGATAAAATTCTTTAGAAAAATAAGACAAACCTTACTTTCGGAAGGAAAGACTGGAAAGTATTTCAAGTACGCAATCGGAGAAATTGTTTTAGTTGTGATTGGAATATTAATTGCACTTCAGATTAATCAATGGAATGAAAATCGGAAGGAAAATAATGCGTTAAAAACATTAACTGAAAATCTGAATAATGAATTCCAGAAGAATTTGGAAGAACTAGAAATTGACTTATCACGTGTTAAAAATTCAATTACCGCGAGTAATACTTTATTATCATATACTGGTTCAAAAAATATTGAGGTGGATAACATACTAATTGATAGCTTAATTTATTATGCTGTCTCTAATCCTACTTGGAATCCGAGTTCTTATGTATTAAATGACATCAAAAATTCTGGCAAATTATCAACTTTGAAAAATGAGAACCTTAAACTTCTTTTATATGATTGGGAAAGACTTTATGAAGATTGGACTTGCAACAAAAAGTTG
>DIAL01000097.1 GCA_002414705.1 Flavobacteriaceae bacterium UBA5079 | reverse complement strand
GAGAGAGAGCATATGAGCAAGGTTGCTAGTTTAGGGTGTTGGATATGTCAAAGACCAGCTAATGTGCATCACATACGTCCTATTGGGCTAGGAATAGGCAGAAGATCGAGCCACTACGATACCATTCCACTTTGCTACGATCATCATCAAGGACAATTCAGTATTCATAATTGCAAACAACAATTTGAAGATATGTATGGAAAAGAAACTAACATATTACAAGAAGTAAAAAAACGAGTAGCAGACATGGAACAAGCTAACGACTTATTTAATTTTTATAACAAAGGAGAGAAATAATGGCTACAAGAAAATCTGGGTATTTTATATGTTATCGTAACATTTGGCAACACCCTGTGTTTAAGAACCTACTACAAGCGAGTTGTTGGATATATATGATAAGTTCAGCTTCACACCAAGATAAGACATTAAGATTTTTAGATAATCCTATTTTTGTTAAACGTGGGGAATTAATAATGCCTTTAAGAGTTTCAGCTAAAAGATTTGGCATGACTTATTCTGAAATGAGAACTTTTATACTACGGCTAGTGCGTAGGAAGATGATTACACATAGGACACACCAGCTACAGCCCACCTCTAACCACCCTAGTCGAAAAGTAACGATTATTAATGTTATAAACTATGACAAATTTCAGTATGTGGATAACGAGCAACCACCTCACGACCACTTATCGCAACAAGTACTAAATAACAATACTAATAAACAAATACTAAATACTATATCAAAAAAGTCTAGCAAGGTAGATTATGAAAAAATAGGAGATGAAGGTCACTA
Organism: Flavobacteriaceae bacterium UBA5079; assembly: GCA_002414705.1. GTDB lineage: Bacteria > Bacteroidota > Bacteroidia > Flavobacteriales > Flavobacteriaceae > Algorimicrobium. The sequence continues at coordinate 4,206 of DIAL01000097.1, read as the reverse complement.
TTGGATAATTAAAAAAGATAATATAAAGTATTTGAAACATAAATTTAAGGATATTCCATTGGAGAAATATTAATTATGCCATCTAAAGAATACTATTTAAAAAATAAAGAAGAAATTAAACATAAGGGTAAAATATATCGTGAAAAACATAAAGTTCAAAGAAACGCATATTTTCAATCAGAATCATACAAAAAGCATAAAAAAGAATATGATAAAAAATATAGACAAAAAAATAAATTAAAAATTAAAGAATATAGGCTAAAAAACAAAGAAAAAATTAATAAACAAAGACAACAATATTTACTTAAAAACCCTGAAACAAGAAAAAAATTACTTAAATGGAAAAGAAAGAATTATCTTGATAATTTAGCATATTATACAGAAAAAAGTAAAAAATATAAGCAACAAAATAAAGAAATTAGAAATAAAAAACTTTCTATAAGATTAAAAAATGATGCTGAATATAGGTTAAGATGTAATTTAAAAGCTAGAATTATATCAGCATTAAAAGGTAAAGGTAAATCAGCTAAAACTATGCAGTTAATTGGGTGTAATATAAATCAGTTAAAAAAACATCTGTCTAATAAATTCACAAAAGGTATGACTTTTGAAAATCATAGTTACAAAGGTTGGCACATAGATCATATAAAACCTTGTGCTTCTTTTGATTTAAGATGTCCTGTTCAACAACTTGCTTGTTTTAATTATAATAATCTTCAACCTTTATGGGCATCTGATAATATGAGTAAAGGTGCAAAAATACTATGAAAGCAATACTCCGAATTTTTAAGTATTGTAGATTAAGGATAATTAAGTTATCTATTGAGAATCGACAACTCAAATTACAAAATCAATATTTAAGAGCCACATTAAACAAAGATGAATATACCAAGCATTAAATATGGCAGAAACAAGATAACAGTACAATTCAAAATATTACAAGACTTATATGGATTCTATGAGCCAAATAAAAATTTACTTGTAATTGATAAAAGAGTAAAAGGATTAAAGCTATTCAATACGATAATGCACGAGTTATTTCATATAATTATTAATCATACCGACATAGATGTAAATAAACGAGGAGAAGAACCTATTGCACAAGCTGTTGGAGATGGCTATGAGAAAGTATTTAAACAAAACCCTAAACTATGGAAATTATTAACAAAAATGTTAAAGTAATGTTGATGTACTTTAAAACAAAAATAATATTTAAGTTTAAATGCCTAATTAAAAAGTGTCGAGAAAAAGGCAAATTTAAGTTAGCAATTAAATTAAAGAATAAGTTATTAAACCTTTAGAAATGAGATATAAATTAGACAAATGAAAAGCGACATAAATAAGACAAAAGACACAATTAAGACAAAATCTATGGGCAGACCTAATAAAAAGGTAGATGAAAAAGTAATAGCAAATTTAAGCCAAATAGGTTGTACACAAGAAGAAATAGGAAGTGTTGTAGGAATATCTGCTAGAACATTACAAAGAAGATATGCTCCGATTTAGTAGAGGATAATAAAAACATTGGAAAAGCGAGTTTAAGAAAGCGAATGTGGAGTTCTGCTTTAAAAGGTAATCCCAATATGATGATATGGTTATCTAAAAATTATCTAGGAATGAAAGATCGTACTGTTCAAGAAACTGTTGTTGAACCTTTACCATTAATTATAGAAGCTAAAGTTGAAGAAATAGATGGCTAAACAAAACTTTACATATTATAAAAAGAGAGATCAGAATAAAAAAAGACCTCAAAGACATAAGAAAAATTTAAATAAAAGCGAGAAATTACAACAAAAAAAAACAAGATATAAAGGACAAGGAAGATAAAATATGAAGCATATAATAAAATTTATATATCATTGGTCAACTTATTTAAGTAGTTGGTCTTGGCAAAAATTATATGGAAATAGAAAAAAAGGATTAGGATATAAAACAAACAAAGGGAGATAAATATGCAAATAGATCAAAGAATAGGTACTAACATTAATTTACAATTAAGATTAGAAAGAGATGAAGCAAAAGAAAAATTAGAAAAAGAAAAAATACAAAAAGATATAGCTATAAGAAAATTAAACAAAGCATTAGAAGTAATAAAAGAACAAAGAAAACTAATAGAGCATGGAAAAGAAACGAAGTAATTTTTATACTAATGGAGAGTTTATTCCATATCAAATGCCACAAGATTTTAGACCAGCAACAAGAGAGGGTAGCTGTGGAAACTGTGGACTCTTTTCAAATAAGCATGGTTTTTGTGGACTCTATAAAACAAGAGCAGTTAAAGATACTTATGTTTGTAACAAGTGGAGAAAAAGACACTTTCAAAGATAATGCAATTATTTAATGATGATTGTCTAAAGGTATTACCAACGATACCTGATAAGTCTATTGATCTAATACTTACTGACCCACCTTATGGCACAACTAAATGTAAATGGGATAGTATAATTCCATTTGAGCCAATGTGGAAAGAGTTAAAAAGAATAATTAAAGATAATAGTTGTATAGCTTTATTTGGAACAGAACCCTTTAGTAGTCATTTAAGATTATCTAATTTAGATTGGTTTAAGTATGATTGGTATTGGAATAAAAAAATTATTACAGGTTTTTTAAATTCTAAAAGACAACCTTTAAGATGTATTGAAATTGTAAGTATTTTCTATAAAAAAAAACATAATTATATTCCAATTATGACAAAAGGAAAAAGAAGAAAAAAAGGTGGAATTAATAAATCTTCAAAATGTTATGGAGAGTATAAATCTATTTATACAGAATCAGATTTGTATTATCCTAAAAATTATTTAGAATTTTCAAATGCAAAACAAACTAAAAAATTACACCCAACACAAAAGCCCGTACCTTTATTAGAATACTTAATAAAAACTTATACTAACGAAAACGACACTGTTTTAGATTTTACAATGGGTTCAGGTTCTATTGGTGTTGCTTGTAAAAATATTAACAGAAACTTTATAGGTATTGAAAAAGACAACGAGTATTTTAATATTGCTAAAGACCGAATAGAATCAACATTATTATAATGACAAAAACACTAATAATATTAATACTACTTTTTGATGGAACTCTTACTAAAGAGGTAATACATTTTCCAGCAGAAGGAACTCTAAGTGATTGTTTTAATTATGCTAGAATGTATATTGATACTGTATCAAAACATAGTTGGAATGATTTAAGAGGTTTCGGTCAATACCTTAATGATGGTACTGGTACAATTCAGGGATTTATTTGTTCAAAATAAGACTCTAATATGATAAAAGCCATTTATGGCTAAATATAAAAACAGAACTGTTAAACTAAATAAACCCTCTCGTGGAGATGTTAAGAAGTTCAAAGTCTTTGTTAAAGATAGATCATCAGGCAGAGTTAAGAAGGTTAATTTTGGCTCTAAAGAAATGTCTATCAAGAAGAATATTCCAGCTAGACAAAAGAGTTTCTTTGCAAGATTCAGACCTATCTTGGCTAAAGTAAAAGGTCAGAAAAATTTAAGTCCAGCTTATTGGGCTATTCAATCATGGAAAAAAGGATTTAAGATATGATAGATAGATTCTTTTATAGATTCTTTGGAATGATAGATGATTGTATGGGTTATCTATTTGATAAGTTTATTTCAGATGCACCTAAAAAGAAGAAGAAATAATTTATGAGGATAACAAATATGAACTATTATTTTACAGGGTTATTAATTGTATTAATGTGCTTATTAGCTTTATTTGTTAAACCAGCACATTCAGGCTCAACACAATCAAACACAAGTGGGAGTAACACAGCAATCGAGGGTGGATATACTGGGGGTGCAACTACATACGAATCAGGAAGTACATCAACGACTACAAGCACAAATAGTTCTACTTCTAATATCAGATCAGCACCACCAACTGCTAACGCACCATCATTCTCTGCTCAATCGCAAGATGTATGTGCTACTGGTGCTAGTGCTGGAGTTCAGACATTTGGACTTGGTATATCAGGTGGCAAAACATTCAGAGATATGAATTGTGAAAGAATTAAATTAGCTAAAGTATTATATGACTTTGGAATGAAAGTAGGAAGTGTGGCTTTATTATGTCAAGATGAACGAGTCTTTGAAGCTATGATTAATGCTGGAACTCCCTGCCCTATAGATGGGCAAATAGGTAAAAATGCTATGGCAATATGGCAGAAGTATGACTTTGAAAGACCTGACTATAA
>DIAL01000032.1:81671-82022 GCA_002414705.1 Flavobacteriaceae bacterium UBA5079 | reverse complement strand
TCCATTAGTTCCTGTAAAATAATTTCCGTAAGTTAATGTTGGTAACGTGTAACTCGTACAAACTATTTGATTTGCAATTGTATCTACGTCTGGATTAGAAATAAATAAATGGGTTGCATCTGTAACAAGGTTGCAAGTAGCTGATGTTATTTCGCAATAATATTGATTGTTATCAAAACTAATAGGCACATTGTTCAAAGTTAGAGTGTTTGTGTTAGCACCAGAATAAGTAACATTATCAACAACGTTTACCCATGTACCAGAGCTATTTAGTATTTTCCATTGATACGTGTAAGTGCCTGTAGCTACAGAAACAGTAAATACGGCATTTCCATTTTCGCAAATGGTTTG
>DIAL01000032.1:78959-81542 GCA_002414705.1 Flavobacteriaceae bacterium UBA5079 | reverse complement strand
GCCAGTTTGGTTGTGTTATAACAGGGATAGTAACTACATTTGGATCAGCCGTATGTGATCTTAAATCCGTGCAGGATTCATTCAGGATTGTATCCCATTCTGTTGCTATATACGTATTATTAGGTGCAGGAGAATCTGGATTTCTTATAATGGAATATCCTGTTTCATCAGGTGCTTCAACCACATCAATAACTATATTATTTTTTAATAATTTTAATTCATCATTTGCATTAAAACCAGCTGCTAGCGTCATATTAGGAGATAAGCCATTGCAAATACTGCCAGTGCTACCCATTTCAATAATATACGTGGAAGTTGGCGGAATAGAACCTGCTAAAGGTATGCTAACACTTGGAGTAGGATTACCAATATCACCAAAGCGTTGAACTTCGTAAACACCATCTAAACTAATGGTTGCAGTTGTTGGATTGTATAATTCTACTACTCCAAAACTGCCCAATTCAGAATCGTATAATTCTGATATATAAATTTCGCTAGTATCTGAACAATTTGGTGTTATAAACGTAAAATCAGTTATAGAATTACCTATACATCCACCAGAACTCGTAATAGAAATTGTGGCAGAAGGGTTCAGGCTGGATGATGCAAAAACAGTTATTTGATTATCGTTAATAATAGTGAAACTTGCAATTACGCCATCAAAAGTTACAGTAGAAGCATCAGTGAAATTACTACCATTAATAGTTACTATGGTGTTTTCTGGACCACTTGCTGGCGAGAAATTTGAAATTATTGGTGCAGGACACGGGTTATCATTACTTACTTCTGTTTTTGCTTCAATAGTATTTATTGATGCAAAACTTACATTGTAAATTATAAATAGAAAAATAAGCTTGATGAAAAGTTTCGATTGTTTCATGAAAAAAATAATAGCAATCAAAAGTAAGAAATATTTACATACCGAAAGATTAAGTCAATGTTACGATTACCTTACAAGAGAAAAATGCCCTAAATACTCCCTCCCATTAGGTAGTATGGCTCGATACCAATAATCATCGGAACCTAGTTGTTGACCTTTATAAGTGCCATTCCATCCAGAGTTAGCTGAATTTATTTGTGTGATTAATTTTCCGTACCGATCAAAAATAGTGATTTGTATTTTCCGAATATCTGAACTCACACCAATAGGTTTCCAGATGTCATTCATGCCATCACCATTTGGTGTAAAGAATTTTGGAAAACCAAGAACAGAAACGTCTTGAGAAATTGAGCCACATTCATTAATATCATTGACAGTAATGGTGTGAACTCCAGCCGAAACATTTGTAAATGTTGGACTGTTTTGAAAGCTTCCAAAATCCAGAGCAAACTCATAATTACCCTCACCCGAAACAAAAACAGTAATGGTGTTATTTGAAGATGTATCTGTAACTATAATATCATCTATAGTAGCTGAACTAGATGGTAGAACTTCAATTATTCGTCTTATTGTGCACTGGTTTAAATTTGTTACAAACACGGTATAGTTACCTGGTTCATTTATGGCTATTTGATTGGTGCTTAAATTCATATCAACTCCATTATAATCCCAAGCATACGTGAAATTGTTAGGATTTTGTTGAATACCTGAATTTAATAAAATTGTGCTTGGAAAACGGTTTAAACAGTAAAATACGTTTTTATCTGGATCTAATTCTGGAGTATCAAATACTTGTAATTCTAGTGTGCTAAACGCATAACAGTTTCCATTATTAGTAATTTGAACAAATAACAAATCAGTATTTGGACTACTCGTGTTTTCATACGTTCCAGTAATTTCATTATCCTGATTTTCCATATCAGCTTGTGTTTCAAAAAACGAAATTGAAGCTGTGTTTGGAACATCATTTTGAGAAATAACGTAGGTTTCTAGTTCTGAAACATCATAGTCTGTTATACCATCAAAATCAGAATCGCAAGTCCCAAATGGAGTTAAATTCACCATGTTGTTAGCAATGTCTAAAACAATTTCAGCTACAGAAATACAACCATTGGAGTTGGTAACACGAGCATAAACCTCTTGTAAGACACTGGTATTATTATAGCTAGTTGGAGTTGTAATAAGTCCGATTCCAGTTTGTTCTGCACCTAAAAAAGTGTCGTAAAAACTATCCACATTTACTTGACTATCGCCATTAGTTATGGCTGTTTCAGCATCAAATAAATTGTAGGTTGTAAAGCCATTTAAATCTAAATCGCAAGCAATAAGTGTGGTATTGGAAACGGTTGGGTTTGGTGCATACTCAATGGTAACCGAACCTGTACTTAAACATGTACCATCAATATTGACTTCTACAGCATAATTTCCTGGTTGCGTTACTGTGTAAGTCGCATTTGTTTCTGTTAAAAGTTCCAGTCCATTTCTAAACCATTTGTAGGTATTGTTACCAGGTTGGAAGGCATTTAATTCGGTTGTTTCATTAATGCAAAGCGCTGTTCTTTCGTCAATTAATAAATCTGGACCTAAATTGGAGCTTAATTGAAAACTACCTGCTTCTAGATATACTGCAGAATCGTATCTGAAATTTTGCTCGTCTGCAATTACCAGTTTTACTTGGTAAGTGGTATTAGGAATAACGTTAG
>DIAL01000032.1:77757-78883 GCA_002414705.1 Flavobacteriaceae bacterium UBA5079 | reverse complement strand
CGGCTGTTAGAATAGTTGTTTGACCGTTAAAATTTATTGGTGCATTTGGACCGTTCCAGCTGCCAAAATATTCCGAATTGATGGGATTACAACTCCCTGGAATACCAGAATGTACGGTAGTTACTTTTATTGGTGTTTGCGTATTTGGAACAACGGCAATATTGGTGTAGCGTGAATCGTTTTCTGGACGAATAAGAAATCCAAATAAATCAGAAAAGCGGCAGGTGTTTGCATTTCCTTCCTGATATTCTTCTGAAGCAAAAATATAACGAAAACTAATTTGGTCTGCTATGGCTTCAAATTCAAATTCAAGAATAGTGGCATTTAAGGTATTGGTTTCGCTTAAAGCAAATTCTAAATCAGCATCTCCAACCCAATTAGGCGCATCATCATCACTTAAACTGGTGTTTGGACCTTCGGTATTTTCTAAACGTCCAGTAGACATAACAATACCACTTTGAAAAGGGAAGCTAGAATTATTGGACTCAAAATAGCCATAACTTAAATCTGCGCCATTAAAATTTCCGCTGACAGCATTTGTAACAACTACATTGGAAATGCAGTCGCTATCTATTAACACATCTTCAATAAGTTCTTGAGGTGTGTAAGCACGTGCATCAACAACCACGTTTTGCGACCACGAAATTTGTGAGCATAAACAGGCTATTATAAAAAGGGCATTTTTCATTCCTAGCAATTGGAATGCAAAGATACGCAATAAGAATTTTTAAAAAGCAAATGCGTTTATACCTTTTTGATGTAAATTTTGGAGACTAACAATTTAACGTTTTAAGGTGAAATGCCTTCGGACTTCAAACTGTTTATTACCTTTTTTAACTAGAGCTACAAACCAATAATCACTTGTAGGCATGTTTTGGCCGTTATAGGTGCCATCCCAACCGTAGGATGTATGATTAAGGGTTTTTAGAAGTTTTCCATATCGGTCAAAAATATGAACAATAGTTCCAGGTATTTGATCTACACCAGTTATATGCCATGTGTCATTTTGGCCATCTTGATTTGGTGTAAAAAACAGAGGTGCATCAATAATAACGATCTCTTTAATTGCCGATGCACAACCATTTAAATCATAAACTTCAATGGTATGTGGTCCTAAAGTTACGTT
>DIAL01000032.1:77373-77681 GCA_002414705.1 Flavobacteriaceae bacterium UBA5079 | reverse complement strand
GTATGTGGTCCTAAAGTTACGTTGTAAAATACGTTTGAGGTTTGTGGTGCACCATTATCTATAATGTACATATAGTTTCCAATACCGCTAATAGTTACCGTAATGTTGTTTGGGTTAGAGAAATCTATAGTTTCTGTAAAATCAATGGTGGCTTGTTCAGACTCAATAACGTTAAACGTTACTGATGTAGTACAACCGTAATCTGTTGTTACAGTAACAGAGTAGATGCCTAGTTCGGTGATTTCAATTTCAGGCGTATTTGCATTGGTAGACCATGTATAGGTGTCTGTGCTAAATCCTGTTTCAGC
>DIAL01000032.1:75729-77249 GCA_002414705.1 Flavobacteriaceae bacterium UBA5079 | reverse complement strand
AATGGTAAATTATCTAAACAAACCGTTTGATCTGAAATCTCCACAATTGGTTTACGGTGAACATAAGTCATAAAGCTAGTTGTTGAAAAGCAACCTGTTGTGTAATTTTGAACACGTACATAGATAGTTTGTCCATCAAATGCATTATAGTTTAAATCTGTGATAGGGTTTTCATTTTCTATAGCTTCAATTTCTAATTCAAAATATGATACTAAAAAATTAACTGGACTTTGATTCCCTAGAATGGTGTTGGTCTGTTGCGCTAAATCAAAATATAACATGCTATCATAATCATCGTCACAATCTTCTAAATTTGCAGGCGTATTTGCTATAGGAGCAGGATCTATTACAAGTGTAAAATGACTAACACTAAAACATCCAGTATTTGTGTTTTGAGCACGAACATGAATAATATCGTTGGTTGAGTTATAGTTGTAATTAGGGTTTATAACGTTTTGTGCATTTTCAGCATCAGTTTGAGACGCATAAAATGTAACAGCAACATTTGGTTGTCCGTTTATAAGGCTATCAATAGTTTCGTTTAAGTTAAACATGTTGTCCAACGTATCGCAGGTATTGTAATTATTTATAGAATTAATGGTAGGAGGTAAATTAACCGCTAATTCTAATGGTACCGTTACAAAACACTCTGAAATAGTATTTGTTACACGAATAAATACCGTTTGTGGGTTTGAAACGTTGTTGTATGTTTCTGGATTTGGAATATTATTTATGTTTGCTTCTAAATCATCAATATTTTCGTAATAGGTTACTACAATATTGTTTTGTCTTACTTCCAAAACATCAATTTCAGAGATTGTTAAATCAAAAGTAGATATTCCATCATAATCTGAATCACATTGCGCCATTGGCACAGATTGGTTTACGTTAGGGACTTGTATGACGTTCAAGCCAAATTCTGCAATACCATAACAATACGTACCATTATCAATACGTGTGTAAATTTGTTGTGGATTTATCTGGTTTTGGTAATTTAAATCTAATGCATTTTCATTATTTTCAGCATCTTCTAGGTTTTCGTAGAATGTTACTGTTAAATTATCTGTTATGCCCTGTGTTACTTGATTTTGAATAATTGATAAATCGAAGAATTCACGACCATCATTAGAAATATCATCACAAGTAAATGTATCTAGAGGTAGATTAAAGATAGGTATGGAGCCTACTTCAATGAAAAAACTGCTAACACCAAAGCAATCTGTATCGCTAATGTTTTCAACACGAATATGAATTTCTTGTGGGTTAGATGTGTTTTCATAAGCAACTGTTTTATCAATAATATTTGTTCTATTTAAGGCATCTTCAGCATTTTCAAAATACAAAACACGTTTCCCTGATTGTCTATTTAAAATATCTGCATCTTTTTCTTGAAGGATGAATTCGGTTATTTGATTTCCATCTGTTTCGCAATTAATAAAATTTGAAATGGTGTTGAAAACCGGTAACGTATTTACAATGATTTCAAAGTTTTCAATAGCAAAACATCCAGTTGAAATTCG
>DIAL01000032.1:72585-75603 GCA_002414705.1 Flavobacteriaceae bacterium UBA5079 | reverse complement strand
TTCGTTCTACTCTTGTATAAATAGTTTGTGTGTTGGCATTAAAAGCACTTGTATTTGTTATACCATTAGCATTTGTTTCTGCTTCTGAAAATGTTCTATGGAAAGAAATAATAACACCTTCTGTACTCGTAACGATTTCTGAAATCTTTGCGTTTAAATTTACAATACTAAAGCCGTCTTGGTCAGAGTCACATATAACAATATCATTTGCTCTGGTTGTACTTGGAGCCGGAAGAACTTCTATTTCTAATGGTGCTACATCAAAACAACCAGTAAGGTCTGAACTTACACGAACATAAACGTTAAAAATTCTACTTGGATTGTTATAAAAACGTGGCAACGGATTTTCATTAAATACGGCATCATCTTCAGTTAAAAAGTAACGAACTCGCGGGTATGGTACACCAGTCCCTACGTAGGCATTAAAGCTAGATAAATCAACAGATGTTAAAGAATCGTCATCTGTGTCACAAAACGTTACAGATCCTAAATCTGGTAAAATAATTGCCGGATTTATATTAAGTTCTATTTCGGAATCCACGCTACAAGCATCACTTTCTAATGTTATATAAAGTATGTGTGGTGCATTAGAAACTGTGTATTCTAAATTAGTATTTATGGCATTAGTTGAAGCTATTTGGTCTGCTTCACTTTCATAAAATGAAATAGTAACATTTTCTAGACCATTAATTATGGTATTGCCTATGCTTTCTAAATCAAAATCTTCAATACCGTCATTATATTCATCATCGCAAGCCGCAAAATTTCTAATATTACTTTCGTTAACTAATAAGTTAGCATGTAATTCAATGTTTACAATAGATGGACATCCAGATATGTTGCTTACAACACGAATGTAAACTATTTGAAATAATGCAGTTGTGTTTATGTAGTTAGATACATTTTCAATAGGGTTATCTCCATTTTGTGCATCTACATATGTTTCATGAAAGGAGGTTGTTACGTCTGTTAGTCCGTTTAAAACATCATCAATAATTGATGTTAAATCGAATGATTCAAACCCATCACCATCTTGTTCACAGGCATCTATTGTTTGTGTCTGACTTAATACCTCTGGGCTTTCTAAAACAATAACATTTAAAGTTGTCGTTGTACGGCAACCTGTTAAGGTATTCACTACACTTACAAAAAGTAGGTCTGCTTGCGTAATATTTGAGTAAGGTGTTGGAACTGGATTTGCACCCGTTTCAGAATCTGTTTGGTTGTAATGGTAGGTAACAGAATAATCTGTATTGCCGTTTGTAATTTCAGTGTCTTTAACGGTTAAGTCAATAAGTGTAAAACCATCTCCATTACCATCGTCACAAACCTCTAAAGGCGTTGGAGTTGTTATGGTTGGTAATGCGTTTACAATTAAGTTGAAAGATCCAAAAGCCAAACAGCCATTTTCTGTATCTAAAATTCGCACAAAAATAGATTGAGGATTTTGCGTGTTTGTAAAAGGTGCTGTTATTTCAGAAACTCCAGAACTGGCATCTGCAGCATTTAAATAATAGGTAATATCATAATTTCCATTAGGAACGGCATTTAGAACATCTTGGTTTTTTTCAGTTAAATCGAAACTGTGAATTCCATCGTTAGACACATCATCACAAACTTCAAAATCAGGTATGGTATCAGCAGATTGTTCTGAATTTAATGTTAATGTTACGGTATCTTCAAACTCACAAAACGTATTATTAATAGGAATTGAAACAGCTACTGTATAGGTTCCAGAATTAGTTACAGTTAGTGTTGAACTTGTTTCACCAGAAATAGGGGAGCCATTTTCTAACCATGTGTAAGTAGCTAATGGATTTTGTGTGTTTCCATCTAAGGTAATATATTCAGCACAAGTAGTAACGTCAGGTCCTAAATCTATAGAGGATGTAAAGCTGTTTGCTTCTAGAAATACAACAGAATCAAAATTTTCATCCTCTTGGTCTGCAATAACCAATTTGATATGGTATTGAATATTTGGAAGAATATTTGCGGTAGCTGTTAAAACAGTTGTTCTACCGTTAAAATTGGTGTCTCCTAAATTATAACCATCAAAGTATTGTTCGTTGTCTGCAGGACAAAATCCAACAACTTCTTCATGAATATTGCTTGTATTTACAGCTACGTTTGTTCCTGGAATAAGGGCCACGTTTACATAAGGATCAGAGGTTCCTGCTTCTTTTATTAAAAATGCAAATCCGTCTGAATATTCACATGGGTAATTTGCATAGTATTCTTCGGATGCTAGTATATAGTTGAATTGTACTTGATTTGAAACGGATATAAAATCGAATTCAATAGAAGTTGCATTTAAAGTATTTGTTATGCCTAATGCATCTTCTAGATCGGTATCTGTAGTCCAATCCACTTCACCTTCGCTTAATGGATTGGCGTTAAGTGTATTTCCAGCAGAAATTGCAGATCCTGTAGATAATAATATACCATTTTCAAAAGGAAAGGATGAGTTAGAGCGCTCAAAATAGCCAAAACTATTAATACTGTTTACACGTCCGTTTACAACCGATTGTACATTAGAAATTTCAACACAACCATCAATTAAATGATCTTCAATAAGCTCTTGGGCTGAAAATGTATCGTTTATAGAAATTTGCTGTGCGTAACCTATACATAAAAAAAAGAATGCTAATATGAAGGGTAGTAGCTTAAATTTTGGATTATTAATATGCATGTTGAAATGGGGTTTTTAACTTATTGCAATGCAAATATAACAAATATATTAGATAAAATGCAAATAAAATCGATAAAATGCACGTTTTGGTATTATATTGCCTATTTTCAGCTTGTTATATTTTGAATTTATCGTGTTTATATATCATAAAATATTGTGTGAGATTTACATTCGCACCATTTTCATGTGTTTAGAATTATTTTACAAGCTTATTTATGAAGATGAATCCATAGTTCTATTAATAATTCTCATGTCTCTGAATGTTTTCGGACTATAAATGGAGTGAATTATAGTTATTATAGGATAACTATTGGAAAGAGGTATATAAC
>DIAL01000032.1:71783-72384 GCA_002414705.1 Flavobacteriaceae bacterium UBA5079 | reverse complement strand
AAAATATAGTAAGAGATAGAGGGTATAAAAGTCTAACAGACTTTATTGGGAGGTGTTTACCTTAAATAATTGGTTATCGTTTTAGAGTGAAATGCCTTTTAACTTCAAAAGAAATAGCACCTTTTTTAACTTTTGCTAAAAACCAATAATCGTTTGAAGGCATATTTAGACCATTATAAGTTCCATCCCAACCAAGAGATGTGTGTTCTAAAGTTTTTAGAAGCTTTCCATAACGATCGAAAATATAAACAATAGTTCCAGGTATTTGATCTACACCAGTTATATGCCATGTATCGTTTTGACCATCTTGATTTGGTGTAAAAAACAAAGGTGCATCAATTATAACAATCTCTTTAATTGCCGATGCACAACCATTTAAATCATAAACTTCAATGGTATGTGGTCCTAAAGTTACGTTATAAAACACATTGGAAGATTGTGGTACACCATTATCTAAAATATACATGTAATTCCCAATACCACTTATAGTAACCGTAATATTATTTGGATTAGAAAAGTCTATTGTTTCTGTAAATTCAATAGTAGCTTGTTCGGACTCAATAACGGTAAAAGTTACTGAAGTATTACAACCATAGTCTGA
>DIAL01000032.1:51679-71689 GCA_002414705.1 Flavobacteriaceae bacterium UBA5079 | reverse complement strand
AGTATTACAACCATAGTCTGATGTTACTGTTACTGAATAGGTTCCTATTTCGGTAATTTCAATTTCTGGTGTTGTGGCATTAGTTGACCACAAATATGTATCTGTATCAAATCCAGTTTCTGCAGAAACAACTAATGGTAAATTATCTAAACAAACTGTTTGATCTGGAATTTCAACAAACGGTTTACGGTTTACCAATGTTAAAAAACTAGTTGTAGCAAAGCAGCCTGATGTATTATTTTGAACGCGTGCGTAAATTGTTTGATCATGGAAAGCATTATAATTTAAATCCGTTATAGGATTTTCATTTTCAAGAGCTTCAATTTCTTGTTCAAAATAGCTAACGGTGAAGTTTATTGGGCTTTGACCATTTAAAATAGTATTGGTTTGTTGAGATAAATCAAAAATAAGCATACCATCAAAATCATCATCACATGCTTCTAAATCTGCAGGTGTATTTGCTGTAGGAACAGGGTCTACTAGGAGCGTAAAGTTACTAATAGCATAACATCCTGTAACTGTATTTTCAGCCCGAACATGAATAATATCGTTATTAGAGCTGTAATTAAAATTTGTATCTAACGGGTTTTGGGCTGTTTCCGCATTGGTTTGTGATGCATAAAAGGTAACCGTTACATTTGGTTGTGTACCTATTAAAGTATTGATAGTTTCATTTAAATCGAAAACATTATCTACAACATCACAGGTGTTAAAGTTACTTATTGGATTAATTGTTGGTGATAAATTAACCTCTAAAACCAAAGGAACCATAACAAAACATTCAGAAACGGTATTGGTTACGCGAATATAAACGGTTTGCGGGTTTTCAATATTTTCGTAAGCATATGGATTAGGGATGTTATTGATGTTTTCTTCTAAATCATTTAAATCTTCGTGATAGGTAACCAAAATGTCGTTTTGTCTAACATCCAAAACTTCAAGTTCTGATATCGTTATATCAAAGGTTGCAGTCTCATCGTAATCACTATCACATACTGTCATTAGTGAAGCTTGATTCACATTTGGAACTTGAATAACATTTATCCCAAATTCAGCAATACCATGGCAATAGGTGCCATTTTCAATGCGGCTGTAAATTTGTTGTGGATTCTCCTGATTGGTATAATTTAAATCAATTGCATTTGCAGAATTTTCAGCATCCTCAAGACTCTCGTAGAATGTTATGGTTAAATTGTCTGTACTTCCTAAACTCATGGCAGATTGAATTTCTTCCAAATCAAAAGTTTCCTGACCGTCGTTGGTGATGTCATCACATAGGAATTTATTTAATGGTGGATTAAAAATAGGAACTGATCCTACTTCTATAAAAAAGGTATTTATACCAAAACAACTTGTGTCGGCTACGTTTTCAACACGTATATGAATCAGTTGCGGATTACTGGTGTTTTCATAGGCAGTCGTTTTGTCAATAATATTGGTTCTGTCTAATGCATCCGAGGCATTTTCAAAATATAATACACGTTTTCCGGTTTGACCATTTAAAATGTCGGCATCTTTGTCTTGAAATATAAATTCTGCGATTTGATTTCCATCGGTTTCACAGTTGTTAAAATCTGGTATGACTGAAAATACAGGTAACGTGCTTACAATAATTTCAAAAGTTTCAATAGCAAAACAGCCTGTAGTAATGCGTTCAACTCTGGAAAATATGGTTTGAGTGTTTGTATTGTAAACATTGGGATCTATTATTTCATTGGTGTCCAATTCTGCGTCTTCAGGCGTTGTATGGAACGAAATACTGAGATCTTGTGTGTCGCTTACTATTTCAGCAATTTTAGCATTTAAGTTAATAAAGGTGAAACCATCTTGATCATCATCGCAAAAAATTTCGTCTAGCGGTTCTAATGTTGTTGGTGCCGGTAAAACTTCTATTTCTAAATCAGTAACATCAAAACAGCCGGTTATTGGATTTGTTACACGAACGTATAGAACAAGGGGATTACTGGTGTTGTCATAGAATGGTGGTAATGGACTTACATTGTCTATGGCGTTTTCTTCAGTTTCAAAATAGCTAATTAACGCATTTGGGATGCCTGAACTTACAATATCATTAAAACTAAACAAATCAATGGATGTCATCATATTGTCATCTGTGTCACAATACGTAAAGCTGCCTAAATCTGGTAATATAGTGGCTGGTTGAATAATGAGTTGAATTTCAGTGTCAGCAATACAGCTATTACTCTCTATGGTTGTGTATAGAGTTTGAGGACTGCTAGTAACTTGATAGGGTATAGTTTGGTTAATAGGATCACTTCCAGCTAACTGATCAGTTAGGTTTTCATAAAAGGTGACAATTACATTTGCGTTATCATTTATGATGGTTGTAGCTATATCCTCTAAATCAAAATCTTCAATTCCGTTGTTAGATTGGTCATCACAAAGTTCAAAATTACGAACATTACTTTGACTTAGTAGTAAATTGGTATATAATTCAATATTTACAATAGATGGACAACCAGTAATATTGTCTGTCACACGAATATAAATAATTTGAAAAATGGGTATTGTATTGGTATAATTGGTAACGTTAGCTATTGGGTTGTTTCCTGTTAGCGCATCGTCATACGTTTCGTGATAAGTAACGGTGACGTTAGAAACACCATTCAACACATCGTCAATTACAGAGGTTAAATCAAAATTTTCAAAGCCATCATCATCTTGTTCACAGGTATCAATAGTTTGGGTTTCATTAATAATATCAGGACTATCTAAAACAATCTCATTTAATGTCGTTGTTATTTTACAACCTGTTGTGGTATCTGTTACACAAACAAAAAGTTGGTCATTTTGAGTGATATTGGAATAGGGTTCTGGGACAGGATTAGCGCCTGTTTCAGCATCTGTTTGGTTGTAATGGTAAGTTACGGCATAATCTGTGAAACCTCCTGTGATTTCTGTGTTTTTTACAGTTAAATCAATAAGTGTTAGGCCGTCACTATCACCATCATCACATACTTCCAAATCTGTAGGTGGTGTTATTGTAGGTGAAGAATTAATTATTAAATTGAAAGAACCATAAGATAAACACCCATTATCAATATCTAAAATACGAACAAATATAGGTTGCGGATTTGCTGAATTTTGAATAGGTGCTACAATAGGAAAACTTCCATCTTGAGCATTTGTTGAATTAAAATGATATGAAATAGTGTAGTTTCCACTTGGTACTGCTGAAAGTACTTCAGAATCTTTTTCTGTTAAATCGAAAATATAAAAACCATCATTACTTGCATCATCACATACTGTAAAATCTGAAATATTATTAGCAGATTGCTCTGAATTTAAAGTGATAACTACTGTATCTTCAATTTCACATACCGTATTATTTATTGGAATAGAGATGGAAACGGTAAACGTTCCTGAATTTGTTACTGTTAATGTAGAATTTGTTTCACCAGGTATTGGAACGCCATTTTCCAACCATACATAAGATGCTAGCGGATTTAGAATATCGCCATTTAGTGTAAAATTATCTGCGCAGGTAGTTACGTCTGTGCCCAGATCTACGGAAGCATTAAAGCTATTTCCTTGAATAAAAACGGCTGTGTCAAAATTTTCATCTTCTTGGTCAGCAATAATCAATTTAATATGATATTGTACGTTTGGTTGAATAGCAGCAGATGCGGTTAGAATAGTTGTTCTACCATTAAAATTGGTATCCCCTAAATTGTATCCTTCAAATAAGTTTTCGTTTTCCGCCTCGCAGAAACCAACAATTTCGTCGTGTATGCTACTGGTGTTAACAGGTGTTGTGCTTCCTGGAATCAGGGCTATGTTAACGTAGGGGTCAGTTGTGCCAGCTTCCTTAATTAAAAATGCAAAACCATCTGAATACTGACATGGGTAATTTGCAAAATATTCTTCAGAGGCTAATATGTAGTTAAATTCAACTTGGTTTGAAATAGATGTGAAGTCGAATTCTATAGAGGTTGCATTTAGCGTATTTGAAAATCCTAAAGCAGTTTCTAAATCAGTGTCTGTTAGCCAGTCTTCTTCACCATCATTTAACGTATTTATATTTATGGTATTTCCTGCTGAAACTGCTGCGCCTGTTGATAAGATGATTCCGTTTTCAAAGGGGAATGATGAGTTTGAACGTTCAAAATACCCGAAACTATTAATATTGTTTATAGAACCGTTTACTGTAGATTGTACGTTAGAAATTTCTACACAACCAGCAATTAAACGATCTTCAATAAGCTCTTGAACAGAAAAATTGTCATTAATAACAATCTGTTGCGAATAGCTGTTATATAAACACGCTATAAATACTCCGATATATAATACGTAATATTTCATTTAAAGGTGTTAAAACTGCTGTTTTTGCAACTCGTTTTAAGATTACAAATGTAAAATTTAATCAGATAAAAAGCTAATTTTACCGGTTAAATGCACTTGTTGTGTTGTGTCAATAATTAACATAAACCCAGCCAGTTATGTTTTTATAACTTGAATCATTTAAATAAAGTACATAAAAATACGTTCCTACAGGTACTTTATTCCCTTGATTCGTTAAACCTCTATTGGCTTTCCCTTCCCAAGCACTGTCATTATTTCCTTCAAAAATTAGAGTTCCCCAACGATTATAAATTAATAATTTATGTTTTTCAAAAATATTGTAAAGTCCTTGTATGTTGAACCAATCATTAAATCCATCATGATTTGGTGTGAAGACTTGGGGAATATAAGGCGGACAATTTTTTACATGAATATTAAATTTATAAAAATTAAAGCAGAAATCAGTATTAACACGCATATAAATTTCTTGAGGCGATGAGGTGTTTTCAAAATATTCAGGAATTAATAGGGCATTTTCTTCAGTAAAGACGTCTTCTTGCGTTAAATAATAACTAACCTCGTCAAAAGAATTATAATCAATAAACTGTAATTGTTGGGTTAAATCAAATATGGTTTGATTAAAACCGTCATCACAACCTTCCAAGGGATCTAATTGCATGACTTCAGGAAAAGCAGGAAGTGATATGGTTTCTGTCGTTATATTATTAAATTCGTTTAGCTCGATAATAATACCAGATCCGCTTCCAGCATCATCAACAGCAATGCTTAATATAAAATTATCTGGAATTGTTTCCGGAATGGTGATGGTTATGGACTGAGATTCAAAACCATTAATGACTATGTTGTTTAATGTTTCGCTTTGGGCAACCAAAAATTCATCTGCGTAAAAAGCAATGGGTGTATCAGCTGGTAAAATATCATTGGAATTACTATTATATACTGTAAAATCTATTGTGATATTTCTGGTAGCACATTCCAAATTGTAGTCATTTAAAACCACAGTAGCATCTGGCAGCTGACTATTTAAAACGGTAATTATGTTGTTCAATATAATTAAGTCGGCTCTTAAAATCCCAAATTCATCCGTTTCACCTGTGGTTAATTTTATTTCAACGGAATTATCTCCAATAGCTATATTATTTTCAATGTTATATACATCTAAATCACCATTGTAAAATGTATCATTTCCGGTAAAAGAATTTGTACCATTAAACGCGTTATTGGCTGGATTTAATGGCGGATTTGATAATTGATTGTTGTTGATTAAAAGCGATTCACCATAATCTAAATTAACATCACCTTCCCAAGCTAGAAAACCAATTTTAGCACCTTCATTATCTAAAACATTAATGTTTTCGAGCAAAATGATTTTTTCTTGAACATTCCTATTAATAATTTCTAAACCTTGAAATAGGTTTATTTGGTTGATTGGTAAATTCGTATCTTCATAAATAACATAAATACTCCAACCAGCAAAATTTGTTCTGTTTCCACAATAACCTGGATTGGAGGTAAGTGTTTCAGAAATGTCCATGTCAGAAAACGTATAAATATTATTTCCATTTGCAAGAATATAATCTGTAATATCTGTATAGCATGAAAAGTAGGTGAGGAGTCCGTAGTTAGGATCATTATAGTCTACCAAATAGGTGTTGTCCGCAATAAACGGGTTTCCGTTTAAACTTACTTCGGTATCTCCAGTTCCAGAGCCAGCCCAATATAAATAGGCTGCTACAATACTCCAGTCCGGATTTAGATTTAATTCGGCTTCAGATTCTGGTAAAATTTCACAAAAACTACGGTCTAAATTATTCTCGAATTGATTCAGTGTATTCCCAATTCCGAGATAATCATACCTGCCATTATATTGCTGAAATAATGATATTTCTTGGCTATATGAAATAGAAATAGCAAAAAAACAGATGAGTAAGATGTATTTATTTAACTGAAACATAAAACGAAGTTACAGTTTTAAATGTACGATTTTTTAACCTTATCGCTTTAATGTAAAATGACTTTTAAATATACGACCATCTTGCAGTTTTACAGAAAACCAATAATCATCATTTGGCATAACTTCACCATTATAAGTACCATCCCAACCACCATTTAAAGGGCTTAATTCTTTAAGTAATTTTCCGTAACGGTTAAAAATTTGAACACGTGTACTTGGTTGAAAAAGTGTTGATACACCTTTAACATTCCAAGTGTCATTAGTTCCGTCTCCATTTGGTGTGAAAATTTTTGGAAATCCAATAATTGCAAAATTATCTTGGGTTATACCACATTCATTTTTATCTCGCACGTAAACGGTATGTAAACCGGCTTCAATATTTGTAAAAGTGGATCCATCTTGATAGGGTCCGTTTATGTCATCCAAAGCATACTCATATTCTCCCGATCCAATGACCATAATAGTTGCTGCACTTTCATTAAACACATTTATGTCAGTAATTGTTGCTATACTGGAAGAGCTAACGGTAACTATACGTTCGGCAAAACAACCATCTGGATTTTCTGTTGTTATTGTAGCATTAGGTGTTATTCTAACAATATATTCACCTTGATTTTGAACCGTTATTTCTGGTGTTGTCTCAAGGGATTCAAGCCAAAGAAAGCTATAGTCAGAAATTGGGCCATCTAAAGTGCCTACATCAATTATAACAGAATCATCATTAGAGTTTTCACAAAAGAAAACCGCTTCGCTTTCCTCAATTAAAGGTCTTAATGCAGTAATTAATTCTAGTTCGCTTATACTGAAACAATCAGCGCTTGAAATATTTTGTAGTCTAATATAAATGATTTGTGGATTGGATGTGCTTTCATAATTTGTAACATTATTAATTGCATTTAATCTATTTTCGGCATCTGTAATATTCTCATAGAAAGCAATCCCTATATTTGGGTTTGTGGCAATATTATCCGGTATTGCTGTTACTAGATTAAAAAATGTAACACCATTAGTTGTTTCACAACCAATTAATGGATCTAAAATTAAAGGATCTGGTTGTTCAGAAATGGTTAAAGTCCTGAATATAACTTGAGTTTCTCCTTCGGTATCAATGGTTATTGTTACAACGTATTCTCCTATGTTAGAGTACACATGGGTTGGATTCAAACTAGTAGATGTATTATTTGCTCCCGAGGTTGGATCACCAAAATCCCATGTAATGCCGTCAATAATTGTAGAGGTGTTTATAGTAAACTCTGTACTATCTCCAAAGCATGTGTTTCTAAAAACGTTGGTAGCAAAAAAGTAAGATTGAATAAAAGGAGGAAGACCATATTGACATATATTTCCATCTAGAAATACACTATTCATCTCAAAATTTGCACCAAGACCAAGCGTATTGGGATTCGTAATTACAGCTAATGATCCGCCATCCTTTACTGCAACATAAATTCTACCATCAAGGGCTTGTTGTAAAGCTCCTAATTGTGCATTTGATTCTTGAGCAATTATAACATCTGAATTTATAATAGCAGCTTGATTTGGTTGTGTTAAATCGTATTGATGAATTTTTGAAAATGCATTCCCTCTATCAATTTCAGAAACATATAAAATATTACTATCTGGCGAAAACTCACAACCATAGGGTCCAAAATCATCCGAGATATAATTTGCTATTGTAATTGGATTTGATAAAACACCTGTTGATGAATCAAAATCAAACACTTGTGTTTCATTGTCTGAATACGATTTAACGGAAGCAATTTTTTCTCGATTTGGAGAGGCTTTTAAATAGCCAATGGTGTTATTAATATCGCCTTGATGGGCAGATCCAACTGCACTTATAACAGGGTTTATATTGACACCTGTGTCTGTTACTAGGTATGATATAAATTCATTACTACCCCATTTATGAGCTATAACCCAAATACTTCTTCCGTCAGAACTTTCAATAGCCGTTATTTTTTCTGTAACAGGATCTGACAATAAAATATTTTTGTTTGCGGTTACAGCTCCCAAACCATTTGCTAATGTTATATTAATTTCTGAATATCTCAATCCGCTAACACCAGCACGATCATCAACTGTAAAAATATAATAGATATTGTCGTTATCTGGGTTTGGAACTATTAGAGCAGATTGGGTTGACGATTTGTTACCCAATAAATCTGTACCATTTTGCATAATTGTATGCTCGCGAGTCCAAACCGTTATACCATCTGAATAGAATTGTAAATTACCAAGTCTGTCTGAAATAGTGGAGCAACCCTCAGGCGTGTCAATTAAACCGCCTTGAACAGGCACAGGGTATCCAAAATTAAAATTTAAACCAGCACCATTACCAAAATACCAATTAGCGGCTTCATTTTGAGCATAGCTAAAAGCAGATATCCAAATAGTAAGGATAAAAACAATACTTTTTATTTGTGTATTCAAGGTACTAGCGTTTTAAAGTAAAATGACTTTTAAATATACGACCATCTTGTAGTTTTACTGTAAACCAATAGTCATCATTTGGCATGATTTCACCATTATATGTGCCATCCCAACCACCATTTAAAGGGCTTAATTCTTTAAGTAATTTTCCGTAACGGTTAAAAATTAAAACACGTGTGCTTGGTTGAAAAAGTGCTGTTACACCTTCAACATTCCAAGTATCATTAGTTCCATCTCCATTTGGTGTGAATACATTTGGAAATCCAATAACGGAAACCATATCTTCCACAATGCCACAATTATTTTTAATATCCCGAATGCTAACCGTGTAAATTCCTGGATCTACATTGGTAAATTCATTACTTGATTGATAGGATGCATACAATAGTCCTGAACCATCAAAAAGGGCATATTCATACTCACCTTCACCAGACACAATAACGGTTATGGTATTATTACCACGAAGTGCATCTTGAACTGTAATGGTTTCAATTGTTGCAATGTTAGAAGGTTCAACGGTAATAGATCGTGTTTGCGTACATCCAGATCCATTAGTAGCTGTTACTGTATAGGTTCCAATTTCGTTAATGGAAATTTCATTAGTAGTCTGTCCAGAAGACCATGAAAATGTATAGTTGTTAGGCGAATCATTCAAAATACCTGCATCTAAAATAATAGTATCTGGAAATGTGTTTAAACAATAGAGCACACTTTCATCTCCTTCTAATTCCGGTCTTGCACTAATAGTAAGCGTTACTTCACCAATACCATAACAGGCATTGTTGTTTTCAACACGCGAATAAATGGTTTGGTTGTATGGTGTAGTATTTTCAAAAGGTGTTGTTAATGCGTTTTGTTCTAACAAAGCATCATTGTAATTTTCATAATAGGTTACTGGGAATGTGATACTGTTCGCTTGTTGAATGGCAGCTGAAATAGCATTTAAATCAAAGGTATTTATACCATCTTCCGAATCTAATTCGTCACATACGTCAGGCGCTTGATAATTGCTTATTTGCGTGGTACTGACCTCTAGTGATAATTCAGAAAGACTATAACAAAGCGTTGTGTTGTTAATAACTTTGGCAATAACAATTTCTGGATTACTCGTGTTAATGTAACCTAAAGGATTTATGGCATCATTTCCATTGTCGGCATCTGTTGTATTGTCATAATATTCTATGGACACCGTAGCAGAATTTCCTGATAAGGCATCAAAAGCTTCATCTAAATTAAAACTGGTTCTTCCATCGATAACGCCATCTTCATCACATTGAACCAAACTACTATTAAAGGATGGAGGTAAAGGGTTTATTGTCACTTCAAAAGATGAAGTACTATAGCAATCTGTATTTAACACATTTTCTATACGAACAAATATTTCTTCTTGAAAAGGGGTTTGGTTTTCATAAATATCTGGCAGTGGCATCATGCCAGATTCTGCATTCGCTAGTGAGCCATGATAGCTAACTGTGAAATCTGCAGGATTTTGAGTACCTAACACTAAGGCATTAAAATCTAATAGATCAATATCTGCCTGACCATTTGTAGCATCTCCATCTGTATCATCATCACACCATGTTTGATTACTTATAGAATTAGCAATTGGTTGTATAAAAACTTCCACTTCAAAAGTTGTTATATCATAGCAATTCGGATTTCTTTCATTTTGAATCCGTGCATAAATAGTAGTTAATCTATTTCGTGTATTATATGTGCCTCTAATTTCATTTTCGTTAGCGTCTGCATCTATTTGATTCTCAAAATAATGAACACCATAAACTGATGTGTCTTGTGTGCCCAGAACCGTAGTATCTTGAGTGGTTAAATCGATACTAACATTAAAACTACTACCACAGGTATTTAATTTGTTAACAGGATTTGCCACTGGAATGTCAAAATATGCTACAACTGCCTCACCTTCCAAGCGGTTACAATCTCCATTATTTAAATCAATAATTAAATTATAGGTTCCCGCTTCGGTAATAACTAAATCAAAGTCAGATTCGGCTAGTGGAAGATCATCTTTAGTCCAAACATAAGTAGCACCTGGAATATCGTCAGCTGTCAAAGTAAATGTATCACCAGTACATAGTGGTAAAAAGGTTGTTTCGGTTCCGTTACCAATAATATCTATCTTTTCAGTAAAAAAGGATGCAATAAAAGGCGGAAGTCCTTGAGTTGAATTATTCTGTCCTAATGAAACAGCGTTATGCTCATAATCACAGGTTGGGCCAATTTGATTTGGATTATTAATAACACTCAAAAAAGGAAGTCCTCTGTCATAAGTTTCAGACATAGAGCGGTATATTTTACCATTAGGACCTAATTGTAAAGCACTTCGGTATAAGTTTCTACTATCTATAACAATAGCTGAATTACTAATGTTTGCAGCATTTAAGTCAAACTGAACCAGTACGGATTGATGAGCGCTAGGGTTTCCACTAGTAGGACCAAAATTATCATTTGAAGCCGTAACATATAGAATTTCAGAGTTTGGCGAAAATTCTGCACCATAAGGGCTATTATTAGGTCCGGAAATTGATAAGCTCTGTCTATTACTTAACATTCCGGTTGCTACATCAAAATCAAAAAGATGAAGGCCATCACTCATATTGGCACAGGCTACTTTAGTGCCATCAGGTGATAGTTTAAGATATCCTCTTAAGTCGTTAACATTTAATGAGTTAAAACTTGATTTTATTGCGGTTGCATTGACACCTGTATTTGTAATTTCAAAAGCATGAAACGTATCTAGATTGACAGTATTTGGATTGGAAAACGCACCGTTAAAATTGGAATAACCAATAACCCAGATGGAACCAGTTTCACAGTCTTTCAAAACAGCGGCAATTTTTTCAGCGGACTGTGACAACAAATTAGTATTTTTTCTTGTAATGGCACCCAGTCCAGAATCTAAAGTCATATCAACTACAGAATATTTCAACCCAGTTAGAGATTGGTTGGAGCCTACCGTAAAAATGTAGTAAATATTTGTATCATCTGGTTTGGGAACTACAATAGCTGATTGAGAACTGGAAAAATCACCCAAAAGGCCTGTACCATTCTGCATGAGATTATGTTGCCTATTGTAAACTACATTTCCCTCTGTATAGAATAGTAAATTTCCATTATTATCGGATATGGATGAGCAACCTTCAACAGTGTCCAGTCGACCATCATCTAAAGCGGTAACAGTTCCATCTGCAGCAAACTGAATTCCGGCGTTTTCACCAAAATACCAATTGGCAGCTTGTTGTTGACTAAATGTAATTGAAACACAGAGTAAAAACGCGTAAAAGAGTATTTTTTTCATTTGGATAGCAATATTATCCAAATATATTACAAATCTCGCTTCTTTAATAATCTTAACGACAAAAACACGAATATTGCTGTCCAACCTAATACAATAGCAATTTCATACCAATGCACAGCATAGTCATAGGCTAAATCTTCTTTTCCAGGGAATTTGGTCATCATAATACGTTGAATAGGTTGGTCAATTAATTTGTACATAGATTCCAATGGCATAAAGTTTTTAACTTTGAAAGCCGTTTCTGAACTTCCGAAAATTTCGTAAGCTCCCCAGAAAACAAGCCATTCCACTATATAAAGCACGAATAAAAATGCTAAAGCAAAGGCTGATCGTCTTAAAAGCATTGCAAAAAACAAACAGAGTGTAAAAAAGCCAACAAGTTTTATAAAGTAGGCTAACAAGAATTCAGTTTCTCTAAAAATGATACTGGCTTCGGTATAACTCGAATAGTACATACCGATTATAAAAGAAGCTACAGCAATTAGAACTGTTGCAAATAATGAGAAAAAAACAATGGTGTAAAATTTGGAGAGTATAAACTCTTTTTTACTTAAACCGTCTATTAAATTTTGTTTGATTGTTTTGTTACTATATTCATTACCAATCATGCTAACCACTACAATAGCAAAGAAAAATTTGAAATAAGAAGCAAAAAATGTGGTAATGTGCCAGATTAATGGGAAATTAAAAATGCCCAATTCACCTAATTCTAAAGTAAAAAACCCGAAAAAATTTATTTTAATAGACGATAATACTAAAACCGTAAATGGTAGAATAAAAGATATAAATATGAGAATTTTATTGGTTCTGCTTAATAGCAGTTTTTGCAATTCTAAATTGACTAGTCGTAACATGATGTGGCTGATTTTGTTTGGTTAGTTGTCTGTTAATTGTAAGAACTGTTCTTCAAGACTCTCTTTTCGTTTTACTAAATGAGTTAAAACAATGCCGTTATCAAACAGGAGTTTGTTAACGCTTTTGGCATCCATTGGTTCATCTAGAAAAGCTGTAATTAAACCGTCTTCAACTTTAATTTTTCCAAACATTTTTTTACTTTCCAAGAACGTCATTAATTTGTTGGTGTCTTCAGCTTTAAGCTCCAGAAAACCATGACTAGATATCATTTCGTCTACAGGTCCAGAGTATAATTTTTCGCCTTTGCGAAGAATGACAACATGCGTACAAACCTTTTCTACTTCGTCCAATAAATGAGATGCTAACAAAATAGTTGTTCCTTGGCTAGCAATTAATTGAATTAAGCTTCGTATTTGATGAATTCCTTGTGGATCTAAACCATTTGTAGGTTCATCTAAAATCAGAATTTCAGGATCATTTAATAAAGCGGATGCAATTGCTAAACGTTGTTTCATACCTAGAGAAAAGGTTTGAAATTTGCTATCTTTTCTGTCTAAAAGCTTTACGAGTTCTAGCTTTTCATCTATTTTACTAAAATCAACACCTTTAATTTTACAAACCAATTTCAGATTTTGATAAGCCGTCATGTAAGGATAAAAATTTGGGCGCTCAATAATAGCGCCTACTTTTTTTAATGCATCGTGTGTTGAGGTATTGCCATCAAACCATTCAAAATTGCCTGATGTTTTATTGACTACATTAAGAACAATGCCTAATGTGGTAGACTTTCCACTTCCATTAGGGCCGAGAATGCCGTAAACATTGCCTTTATTAATAGTGAATGATAAATCTTTGACAGCGGTAAGGAAGCCAAATTTTTTAGTCAGATTTGTAATAGTCAGTATGGTTTCCAAAATAGTCTTGGTATTGGTTAATGGTTATGTGTAAGACGAATAAGTTGATGGTTTGTTACACGCTAAAATAAAAAAAGCATTCGGTTAGGAATGCTTTTAAGTGTTATTTGTATTTTTTGTTTGATAGAAAGGATGTTTAATTCCAGTTTTCATCAAAGTTTAAATTGTCGTAATCGTCCAGATCTAAATCATCTTCAAACTCGTTATAATCATCAAAACTTTCGGCTTCAAAGTTTTTTTCTGGCGCTTCATCAGGCACTTGACCGTGAACAAACATGAGGTTTGGGTAATCTGTGCCTTCGGTTTCTTCAACAATTTCAGCTAGTTCCACGTAAAATGTCCACATGCTTAAAAAATCATAGATATAAATAAGCTTATTTAAACCTTCATGAACAGTATCTTTTAAAACCGTTCTGCTCATAAGTTTTACAGGGTTTAAACCATCACTCATATCAAATAATGAAATTTCTTCACCCTGATTCCATTCGTCATCAGAAAGATAAAATGACGCCATTTCAGAACCATCAAAACCAAAGGATTGTGTAATGGTATTGTGGAGGTCTTCCATGGTGTCAGTTTCACGAATTTCTATATCGCGAAAAATGTCTTTATCCGTGTCGTTATCTAGTACTATTCTAAATCTGTATATCATAATATAATCTATACGGCAAAGTTAGTTATTTTAATATTATTTGCTAAATCTGTGAAGCGTAAATGTCATGGCAGTAAGTAGGAAAAATGCGCCTACTTGATGCGCTACACCTAACCACAATGGAACGGCATATATTATAGTTAATACACCTAATAAAAATTGAAAACCAACAAGTGTTAATAGTGCATTTATAGCTTTTTGTTGCAGATTGGTAAGTGTCATTTCACGGGCTTTAAACCATAACATAAAAATAGATGCTACCACCAAGTAAGCTAGTGTTCTATGAATAAATTGAATACCACTAGGGTTTTCTATTAGGTTTTTATAATAAGGTTCCAAAATATAAACGGTTTCATGCATAAATTTACCTTCATTCATAAATGGCCAATGGTTGTGTAATAAGCCTGCTTTTAATCCAGCAACAAATCCACCATAAATAATTTGAATAATTAGAAGAACAAAACTAACAATTACTAGATTTTTAAATTTTGTATCAATTACTTTTTTATTTGGATAAATTAAATCTAAAGCCACCCAAAGTGTTGCTGCAAAGGTTAAAAATGCGGTTGTTAAATGGGCTGCTAATCTAAAATGGCTAACATCTGGCCTGTCAACCAAGCCACTTTTTACCATATACCATCCTAAAAAACCTTGAAAAGCGCCAAGACCTAAAAGAATCAAACATTTTTTAATCGTTTTTTTAGTAAGTTGTTTCCGAATTAAAAAATATAAAAATGGAATGATAAACACCAATCCTATAGCACGACCTATAACGCGATGAAACCACTCCCAGAAATAAATACCTTTAAAATCTTGTAAGGTAAAATGTGAGTGGAGTTTTTGAAACTCCGGATATTGCTGGTATAATGCAAAAGCATCTTGCCATTCGGCATCATTTAATGGTGGAATTGTTCCAGTAATGAGTTTATAGTCTGACATGGATAAACCAGAATCTGTTAATCTGGTAATACCACCTACAACGACCATAATAAAAATAAGAACACAACCTGTAAGTAGCCAGTAAATGACATTTTTGTTATCTTTTTTCATTTTTTACTTTTTTGAGTTTCACTTATGTGCAATATGATCTTTTTTTTCAATCCGTTTTTACACGTTTTAGGCCCAATCGTTCACCTTCATCTATCATCAATTTAAAAGCGGCTTCATGTTCATTAGGAATGTCGCCTTCTAAAATAGCTTCTTTAATTTTCTCCTTTATGGTGCCAATTTCTCGAGATGGTTTTAAGCCGAAGGTTTCCATAATCTCTTCACCAGAAACAGGTGGTTGAAAATTTCGGACTTGATCGCGTTCTTCAACTTCTACAATTTTATCACGAACAAGCTTAAAGTTATTATGATATTTTGCGAATTTCTTCGGGTTCTTCGTGGTAATATCGGCTTCGCATAGCGTCATTAAATCATCTACAAAATCGCCTGCATCAAAAACTAATCGTCTTACGGCAGAGTCGGTGACTAAATCATCAGCCAGAACAATTGGTCTGGAACTCATAAACACCATTTTCTGCACAAATTTCAATTTTTCATTCAAGGGCATTTTTAGCCGTTTGAATAAATGATATACCATTTTAGAACCTTCAAATTCGTGCGCATGAAAGGTCCAACCAATTTTTTTGTGAAAGCGTTTAGTTGGTGCTTTCCCAATATCGTGTAATAAAGCTGCCCAACGCAACCAAACGTTGTCTGTGTTTTTTGAAATATTATCAACGACTTCCAGTGTATGATAAAAATTGTCTTTATGAAGTTGTCCTTCAATTTCATCAACACCTTTTAAAGCAGTAAGCTCTGGTAAAATTTGATCAAGCAAACCAGTTTGTTCCAAGAGTAAAAAACCTATTGATGGTTTTGGCGATTCTAAAATTTTATTCAGTTCTACAACAATACGTTCTTTGGTAATTATTTCAATACGATGATTATTTTTTGAAATAGCATCCAGTGAATTCTGCTCAATGGTAAAGTTTAATTGTGTTGCAAAACGGATAGCTCGCATCATTCGTAATGGATCATCACTATATGTAATGTCTGGATTTAGAGGTGTGCGAATTAGCTTGTTTTCTAAATCTTGAACACCTTGAAAAGGGTCTAGTAAATTACCAAAACTAGATGGGTTTAAACTTAATGCTAAAGCGTTTATGGTAAAGTCACGACGATTTTGATCATCTTCCAAAGTGCCATTTTCTACTATAGGATTCCGACTGTCTTCATGGTAACTTTCTTTTCGTGCGCCTACAAATTCAATTTCAATATCCTCAAACCGCAACATAGCTGTTCCGTAGGTTTTAAAAACTTGAACTTTGGGTTTGTTAGGGAGGTTTTTAGCTACTTGTCTGGCTAATTCAATACCACTACCAACGGCTACAATATCAATATCTTTAGGGTTCCCGCGTTTTAGAAGAAAATCGCGAACAAAGCCACCAATTACATAACAGTCTACCTGTAATTCTTCGGCAGATTTCGAAATTATTTTGAATATAGAATGCTCTAATGCGTTTTTGTAATTCATCTGTTATAAATTTCCGGTCTTACCGACAGGCAGTCAAAATTAAATGTCAATCCTGATAATTATCCCGATTAATTTTGACAATTTAAGGTCTTAAAACCTCTACGTTTCCCTCTTTATTTAATTTAATAATTGTTGAAGATTGCGTATTGGTTTTTTCGTTTTGCAAATTTACAACATAGTCCACATCTTTTAAAATGTCTTTATGTATTTCTTTGAACGATTTTGGTGATGCATCACCACTTATATTGGCTGATGTAGAAACAATGGGTTTTTGGAATAACTCAATTAAATCGTGAGCAAAACCTTCATGAATAATCCGGATGGCTAGTGTATTATCCTGTACAACTAAATTTGGTGCCACCAAGCGTGGATTATTATAGATAATCGTAGTTGGTTTTGTGGCAGTTTCTAAAAATTTTAAGGCTGCTTCTGGTACTTCTTCAATATAGGTTTTAAGCATATTTAAGCTAGATACTAAACAGATTAATGCTTTGCTTTCTACACGATTTTTTATGGTGTAAATCTCTGAAACCGCTCTGGCGTTTGTGGCATCGCAACCTAATCCCCAAATAGTATCTGTAGGATAAAGAATAGTATTGCCTTGTGTTAAATGATTGATAACTTCTAAAATATTCTCGATTGTCTTTGAATAATTTATCTTTGTTTTACAATATTAAACATTTCACTGAAGATGAAAACAATACTTGTAGCAAATAATCATTTAAAAATGATTGGAGGTACTGAAAGTTTTACATTTACATTAATCGAAAACCTAAAGTCTAAAGGTTATGATATTGAGTATTTTACTTTTGATAAGGGCGTTGTTTCCGACTTAATAGAAACTGAGTTAGGAGTTTCTTTTATGTCAAAAAAACATTATGATTTAATTCTTGCAAATCATAATACCTGTGTTGATTATTTGGCTAAAATGGGAGTAATTATCCAAACTTGTCATGGTATTTTTCCAAAATTAGAACAACCTAATAAATTCGCGGATGGACATGTATCTATTTCTAAAGAAATTCAAGACTATTTAATTTTAAAGAATACAAAATCTAAAATAATTTTGAATGGTATAAACTGTAAAAGGTTTAAGCCAATAAAAAAAGTACATCAGAGATTAACAAATGTATTAAGTTTAAGTCAGTCAACTGTTGCTAATGATAAAATTGAACAAGCTTGCATTGAATTGAGTGTAAATTTTACAAAAATTAACAAATATGAAAACCCTATTTGGGATATTGAAAATACTATTAATGATGCCGATATTGTAATCGGTCTAGGGCGTTCAGCCTATGATGCTATGGCTTGTGGTAGACCTGTAGTTTCTTATGATGAAAGAGAGTATACAGAATCATTTGCTGATGGTTATTTAACTGTTAGTTTGGTTGATAAATGCATTGAGAATAATTGTTCTGGACGCTATTTTAAGAAGAAATTTACCGTTGAAGATATAAAAAAGGAGTTGTTAAAGTATAATCATTTGCATGGTAATGAGTTAAGGGATTATGCGTTAATGCATTTCAATATTGATAAAAATGCTAATGCTTATTTGAAGTATGGAAATTCATTAAAGAAAACAAGGTCTAAATTCGTTCTAAATTTAAGGCACTTAAAACAATGGTTTAAATTGACTAATAGAAGCTTAAGGCATAAAAGGAAGCGGCTTTTTAATTAGTTTCTAAATTAAAAACTGTCGTTACCCAATTCTTTAATGTGTATTTATGATAAATTTCATCAGGGATTGGTTTGTAGTGTTTACTAAAAAAATCAACAGGAATATTGTTTGTTAATGCGATGTTGTTTTTTGTGTAAAACTGATAATTTATTACATTTTTGTTATTGGTAATTACCTTTTTATTTAGTGCGAGTGCTTCAAAAAACCTAAAACTTAATCCAGCTTGTTGTTCTCTTACTAAATCCACAATAACTTCAGAAGAATTATATAATTGTAATACATCTTTTTGTTTTATTTTCTTACTATCAAAATCTATGTAATCACTGTGTAATTTTTTAAGAGGGTTTATGTGTTTTGGTTTGCCTATAATAATAAATTTATATTTAAGATTTTTGTCTTTTAGTATTTTAGCCATTTTTAAAAGTTGTTGGAACCTATCATCGTAAGAACCAATATAAACAGCATCATATATTATATTTTGTGGTGATCTGTTTTGAGGTAAATAGATGTAATTAGTTATACCCTTAAAACCGAAATTATTAATATTATTAGTGTCAAAAGAAAAAATTTCGTCAAAAACGCCATCTAATAAATGCTCTATTGGGCACCTTTCAAGGCTGTCATACAAGTAAGCGATATATTTTGATGTTCTTTTTTTTATTTTTAAGTGGAAATCTAAATCAATTAACTCTGGATTAATAACCAATATTTGATCTTGATATCCAATTTTATCAAGTTCTTCAACAATATATTCTTGTCGGCGCCTTTTTTTTAAGTTTTTCCCTGTAAAAATTTTACTTATTGTATTTGTTAATCTATCTGAAATATTTGCATGTTTATACCCATCAATTTTAATATGATGACTAACATGTTTCAAGCTATTTAGGGTATTAACTATGTATTTGTCATAGCCCCAATGATCAAAACTTACAACACAAATTTTTTGAGACATAATTTAATTTTAAGCAAAAGTAACATAATCTATTTGAGTTTACTATTTTTGAAGCTTAAGAATACTTCAAGTTTAAGAATGAAAAAAATACAGGTAGGTTTTTTGTTGTCTTATGATTATGAGAAATTAAAATATGCTATTCCTCCAGTATATCGTGAGGCAGATACTATTTTTATTGCCATGGATCATAAAAATAGAACCTGGTCTGGTGAAAAATTTGAAGTTGAACCTGACTTTTTCAATTGGTTAAAAGAGTTTGATGTTGATAATAAGATTGTAATATATAAAGATGATTTCTATGATTCTAGTTTGTTAGCCATAGAAAACGACAATCGTGAACGTCATATGTTATCGCTTAAAATGGGTATTGGAAACTGGTGCAGATCAGCACCTCTGGGTCATTTTTGAAGAT
>DIAL01000032.1:43201-51586 GCA_002414705.1 Flavobacteriaceae bacterium UBA5079 | reverse complement strand
TATGTACTTGATTTCAAGAAGTTTGTTTCAGATTTAAGAAAGTATGATAGCTACTTAGATAATCCTAAAGAAAACAACATACAAATAGCTATGTATTCTTTAAATTTATATAAATATGTAGATAACGGAATTTTATTCGTTAAAACCCCAACTAAAGCAGTAGTAGCAACAAACTATCCAAATTATAAAGTAGCACGAGTTACGAGAGAACGTATCGTTTATACGCAAAATTTATTACTTCATGAAAGTATTGCTAGAGACGAAGAAGAACTTATTTTTAAACTTGATAATTGGGGCCACAATATAGAAATCCAGGATAAAGAAGCATTTTTATATAAATGGCGAACTACTAACAAATCCAATTATAAAGAACGTGAAAACTTTTTCTACATTGAACCAGAAAAATGGAAGCACTTGGAGTTTTGTGAAGGTAATTCAATTGAAGAAATTAGGAAAAACATCAATTTAGAAGGGATCATGCCTTCCAAGTTTTTTATTGCTAAAAAGAATTTTGGTCAATACTTTAAGCATTTATTTAAGTAGACTTTCGTAAACTTTTAAATATTGTTTAGCTGTGTCATCCCAAGAATATGAATTAGCATGTTGTTGTAATTTCAACGCATAATTTGCCGGGTTTTCATTATAAGTTTTCATCCCTTTTTCTAGTATGTCTGCCATATATTTTGGCTCAAAATGTTCCCAATAAAAAGCATGTTTACCACCAACTTCTGGCAAAGAACTTTTATTTGATAAAAATACGGGTTTGCCATATTGCATAGCTTCAATAGGAGGAATGCCAAACCCTTCACGTAATGATGGAAAACAAAAAGCATAACAGTTTTTTAAATAATAAGCTTTGTCCTCTTCGCTAATTTTACCGGTTAGAAATACCCTATTTTCAAGTTTTAAATCTGTAATTATTTTTATGATTTTTTTTGCGTAATCGGTTGTGTTTTTCCCCGAAATAATTAATCTTAAATGGGGAAGAAGAACAAGCATATCTACTAAAGTGTGAAAGTTCTTTTTTTCTAAGAGTTCACCTATGGTAAACAGAAAATCGCCTTTTGGAAGTAACTTTGGTTTATGATTTTTGGCAACATCAAAAGGTTTAGAACTGCCATTATAAATTACATATTCAGGTATATTTGGCACTTTAAAATAGGTGTGCGTCATGGTTTTTGCATATTCAGAAATGTATGTAATAGCATGGCTTCGCATGAGCTTTTCATTGAAACGCGCTTCATGTTTATCTAATTCGCTTCCAGATAATTCCTCCATGAAATTCACATCATGAACCGTTAATAAATAAGGCATTTTTATAAAAGGTTCTACTTTGGTGTTTTGATTTAGAGAATGCCATAAGTCGTATTTTTCTTTAATTCGGAACAGTTTTTTTCGTTGTAAAGATTTATATTTTTTATACGAAAATGTATCGCCGAAATCAGCTTCTAATTTTTCGGGATGTTTACTAATTAGAGTTATTTGAAAATCTAAAGTCTTTAAAATGTCCTGATTACTATGAAATCCTTTGATTAAATGGTAGTTAAACTGACCAAACCCGAAGAATAGATTATCAATATTATGAGATTCCAAACAAATTTTAGGCATACGAAAAGCTTTTGTGCAAATTATATAAAATGAAAAACAACTGCTAATTTAATTCCGAATAAAAATAAAATAAATATTGTAATATTGTAGCATGAATTACACAGTGCATAAGGCGTTTCAGAAAGATAAGCAACAGCTAACATCTTATATTGAAAATTATGAAACGTCTGGTGAAAATTTTGGCAATCAAGATCGGAATTCACTTAAATTATACGATTTAAACGGATTAACTATTAATGTAAAATCTTTTAAAATCCCTAATTTAGTGAATCAAATTGCTTACCGATTTTTTAGAAAAAGTAAGGCACAACGTTCTTTTGAATATGCAAACAGATTACTACATTTAGGAATAGGTACACCACAACCCATTGCTTTTTACGAATATAAGACACCTTTTTTATTCAAAAAAAGTTACTACATCAGTGAGCATTTACCGTATGATTTAACCTATCGTGAATTAACTTTCAATTTTAACATGCCAAATCACGAAGCCATTTTGCGCGCTTTTACACGATTTACGTTTGGGTTGCATAAAGCTGGTGTGAATTTTCTAGACCATTCGCCTGGAAATACCTTAATTCAATTAAATAACGGCAATTTTAAATTCTATTTAGTGGATTTAAACCGTATGAATTTTGGAGATATGGATTTTGAAACGCGCATAAAAAACTTTGCACGATTAACAACTCATAAATCTATGGTAGCAGTTATGAGTGACGAATATGCCAAATTAGGAGGTTATGATTATAATCGTGTTTTTAATTTAATGTGGGATGAAACTGAAGCATTTCAAAACAGATTTCATAGAAAAAGACGCATTAAAAACAAGATTTTCTTCTGGCGTAGAAAAATAAATTAGTCTTTATTTTTCCATAGCTGTTGTAGCTTAATATACTTCAAAAATGTAACATTATATGTTTGTACACAAATTATAAATCCATTTAAACCATCCAAAAAACCAAGTCGTAAAAAATACGCTTTAAAAAATGCCCATGATGGTCGGTAAATAATTTTCCAAGTAGATGATTTTTTCCCCAATTTATAATAAGCCTCTGCAGCAATTGATGAAAAACGTTCCACTTTTATATTGTGTTCTTGGTAGTCCTTATATATCCAGTGTAATAAATTGCCTGGTAATTTGCCGGCACGATTACCAACCTCAAGCGTGTAACAATCATGCGGATTAATGCCTTTCCATTTGCCACTATTTTTTTTAAAGAGGCGTAACTTTTTATCAGGATACCAATCGGAATGTTTAATCCACTGGCCGCAATAATTATTTAAGCGGTTACAGTAATAGCCATCAAATTGCCAATTGGTTTTGGTTTTTAAAATAGATTTTTTTAGAGGTTCAGAAAGAGCCTCGTCACCATCAAGAGATAAAATGTAATCAAAATTAGTTTGTGCAACGGCATAGTTTTTTTGTTCAATATAACCCTCAAAGGCATGTTGAATAAAAATCACGTTAAAAGCTTTGCAAATCTCGGGTGTTCTATCTGTTGAAAACGAATCTACTACAATAATTTCATCTGCGATACCAGTAAGTGAAGCAAGACATTTTTCTAAATGCTCTTCTTCATTATAGGTTATTATGACCGCAGATAACTTAATCATGAGTATGTAATTTTTTTAAAAATACTTGTAATTTTTCGGTAAACATGTTTGGAGTAAATTTATGATATAATTCCATAGCATTTGGTTTCATGTCTTTCTCTGTTTTACCATTGTATAATTCTGGTTTATAATCTTTTAAATGTACGGATTCATTCACGTTTTCTTCTTCAAAAATATTCCAAGTATCTTTACATATCCAAGTTGAGAAAATTGTAAACGTTTTTATATTAAGTGCTTTTGCCATATTTACGGCACCACCTTCATTTCCAATTAAGGCGTGACAATGGGCTGTGAGTGCTAAAAATTCACGGAGACTTTTTCCAAATAAATTCAGAAAAATATGCTTTTGTGTATCAGGTTTACATAGGTTAAATATAGCTTGTGCATCAGCTTCCTGCTTCGGTATATAATTAAATAAAATCTGGCCATTTGTGGTGTCTACAATTTGGTTAACTACTTGCGCCATGTATTCAAACGGATAGGTTTTATTGGAGCTACTTCCTAAAACACTAATCATAATAAGTGGTTTATGAAGGTTTATCCCGTTTGATATTAAAAACTGTTTACTTGTTTCAAGTTCTACTGAAGTTAAATAAATTTTTGGTTTGGAAGAATTAATATGAATATTCAAAGGTTCCAACAACTGTAAACGATTAACGATAGCTAAACCACATGCTTGATCCGTTTTATAAACCCGTTTTATGTTATGATGATATATGAAAGTTGAATAATGTTTATAATATGATATTTTAGTTTTAGCACCCGAAAAAGAAGAGATTAGGTTACTCGATAATTTAGAATACACATCAATAACCACATCGTATTTTTTACTTTTTACCGATTTAGCCAATGACCAAAGAGCCATTTTACTTTTTTCGGATTTTGGCGTAAAGAAGATGAAATTATCAATAAAAGGATTGTTTTCAACAACAGGAAATGTGTGGGAATTGATTAAATAATCCAATTGCGCATTTGGGTAATGCTCACGTAAGGCCTCAAATAAGACACTTGATGTGAGTACATCACCAATCATTTTTTGTTGTATAACTAATATTTTCAATTAAAGTTCCTAATTTGATTATTTTCTTATAACTAATACTGTTATTCCTTTAAAAAACTAATTAAACAGCTACATCATACTCACGCAGTGCATCATTTAAAGATGTTTTTTTATTTGTGCTTTCTTTACGTTTTCCAATGATTAAAGCACAAGGTACTTGAAATTCACCGGCTTTAAATTTTTTGGTATAACTACCCGGAATAACTACCGAACGTGCAGGAACAATACCTTTCATCTCAACAGGTTCATCACCGGTTACATCAATAATTTTAGTACTCATGGTTAAAACCACATTGGCGCCTAAAACGGCTTCTTTTTCTACTTTAACGCCTTCAACAACAATGCAACGAGAGCCAATAAAAGCACCATCTTCAATAATAACTGGAGCAGCTTGGAGCGGTTCTAAAACACCACCAATACCAACACCTCCAGAAAGATGTACGTTTTTACCAATTTGTGCACAACTGCCTACTGTTGCCCAGGTATCAACCATGGTTCCTTCATCTACATAAGCACCAATATTTACATAACTTGGCATTAAAATAACACCTTTAGAAATGTAAGCACCATGTCTAGCTACTGCATGCGGAACCACTCTAATTCCTTTGTCTTTGTAACCCGTTTTTAAGGGGATTTTATCATGATATTCAAAAATACCAACTTCAAAAGTTTCCATTTTCTGAATGGGGAAATAAAGAACAACCGCTTTTTTTACCCATTCATTTACTTGCCAACCCTTGTCAGTTGGTTCAGCAACACGGAGTGTTCCTTCGTCTAATAAATCAATAACACTTCGAATACTATCAATAGTAAGCTTATCAGTTAATAATTCGCGATTATTCCAAGCGTTTTCTATAATTTGTTGTAGTTGTTTCATAATATTTGTACTAAAAATTGAGCATTTAAATATATTGTTTTTGCTCTTTTCACAAAGATAAAGTTATAATTGAATTCTTTATTATCGATTGCTTTTAAAAAATGCATATTCTCATTCTGTTTTGGTTTTAAATGGTAACTTTGCAACTATATGGGACGTATACTAGCAATAGATTTTGGAAAAGTAAGAACAGGAATAGCTGTTACTGATGAACTACAAATAATAGCATCTGGATTAACAACGGTAGAAACCAAGAAGCTGATAAGCTTTTTAATGGATTATGTTAAAACCGAATCTGTTGAATTGTTTGTGGTTGGCGAACCCAAACAAATGAATAATCAAGCTTCCGAAAGTGAAGCGCTTATTTTACCTTTTTTAGAAAAATTACAAAAATCTATTCCACAAATACCTATTGTACGTGTGGATGAACGCTTTACATCTAAAATGGCTTTTCAGACTATGATAGCTAGTGGTTTATCTAAAAAGAAGCGCCAAAACAAAGCGTTGGTTGATGAAATTAGTGCAACCTTAATTCTTCAAAGCTATTTAAGTTCTAAATAACTGTTTACATAAAATATAAATCAATTTCGATTTTTCAGAGTACCTAGTGAAGCTCAAATTTTCATTTTTAATCGTATTTACCGTTAATCGGATGGTCTGGTTTTTTAACTGTTTTTATATTATTTTGAAGTTGTTTTTATACTGCAACGTCCATAGTTAATAAGGGGTTTCAATGGTTTCTGAATAAGAGGTTGTCGATTAAATACCATTTGATAAGGTCTACTAACATTACGTTTGTCGATGAAATGCACGGCTTTATCTTGTTAACGATTATATCTCATGTTTCAACAAATTAATTATATTCTTACCGTTTATCGATGTTATATTTGTCCTGTTCAATTAAAGCAACATAACAATGAAGCAGTTTTTATTAATCGGAATTTTTACAGTATTAAGCTTAACAAGCATGCAAGCGCAATCTTCAATTAAAGCAGAGGATGTTAAAATAACCGAGCCAACTTCAGAAGTTACTACTGATGTAAAAACGGATTCTATTGAATTAGCTGCTAGAAAGAAAGATATTTTAACCAATAAGATTGAATCAAAATTAAGCGGAAAAATCAATTTGTTTGTTTTAAAAGAAACGCGTTTAGTTTGCTAAAAACAGTTAAATTTTAAATATACACTATATGACTCCTTTTTTAAAGGAGTTTTTTTATGGGTATAATTAAGAAGAATTGTATTTTTGCATAGAATTTTTAGAAATTAAAATCCATGATATTACCCGTTATTGCCTATGGCGATCCTGTCTTAAAAAAAGTAGGAAAAGAAATAACCAAGGATTACCCAAATTTAGATGCCGTTTTAGAAAACATGTATGAAACCATGTATAATGCACTTGGTGTTGGTCTTGCTGCACCTCAAGTCGGTTTGGATATTCGCTTATTTTTAGTTGATACATCTCCATTTGCAGAAGACGACGTGTTTACCGAAGAAGAACAAGCCTTTTTAAAAGATTTTAAGCAAACCTTTATTAATGCTAAAATTTTGGAGGAAACTGGAGACGAATGGGCTTTTAATGAAGGCTGTTTAAGTATTCCAGATGTTCGCGAAGATGTATTTAGAAAGCCTACAATTACCATTGAGTTTTATGATGAAAATTTCGAAAAACACACCAAAACGTTTGACGGTTTAGTAGCACGTGTTATTCAGCATGAATACGATCATATAGAAGGAGTTTTATTTACTGATAAATTATCATCATTAAAAAAACGTCTCATAAAAGGGAGACTTTCTAATATTTCAAAAGGAAAAATTAATGTGGATTACCGTATGCGTTTTCCTAGTCAAAAAAAGAAACGATAATATTTGTTTAACATCAGCAAACGTTTGATATTTGCCCTCTTTAAAATGAAAATATGAGTTTAGAAAAAATATTATCAATAGCAGGAAAACCAGGATTATACAAAATGATTGCCCAAACTAGAGGAGGCTTTATTGCTGAATCGTTGTTAGATGGTAAAAAAATGTCGGTTGGCATTCATCATAATGTTAGTATTTTAAGTGAAATTGCTATTTATACACTTACCGAAGAAAAACCATTACGCGAGGTTTTTAACTTAATTAAAGATAAAGAATCTGGTAGCGAAACATCTGTAAGTCATAAAGAAAGTAAAGATAAACTTGAGGAATATTTTTTCGAAATTTTATCAGATTATGATGAAGATCGTGTGTATGCTAGTGATATTAAAAAAATTATTCAGTGGTATAACTTACTTCAAAAAAATGACTTATTAGATTTTGAAGCTGAAGTTGTAACTGCAGACGAAGAAGAATAAAACCATTCGTTATTCTAAAAACATAAAAAATCCAGTAGCACATAAGTGGTACTGGATTTTTTAGTTTAGCATATTTACTAAAACAATAATATAATTGTAATTTTATTAAAAAACAGATTATGAATACCAGAGAAGATCAACTAAAAGCTTTCGATAGATTATTAACCATTATGGATGAGTTGCGTGCGCAATGTCCTTGGGATAAAAAGCAAACTATGGAAACGTTACGTCACTTAACCATTGAAGAGACTTATGAATTAGGCGATGCTATTTTGGATAAAGATCTAGAAGAAGTAAAAAAGGAATTAGGCGATGTGTTATTACATATTGTGTTTTATTCCAAAATAGGAAGTGAAACGAATGATTTTGATATAGCTGATGTTTGTAATGGAATTTGTGAAAAACTCATTCACAGGCATCCACATATTTATGGTGACGTAAAAGTTGAAAATGAAGAAGACGTTAAGCGTAATTGGGAAAACTTGAAACTTAAAGAAGGAAAAACAAGCGTTTTGGAAGGTGTTCCAAAAAGTTTACCTGCTTTGGTAAAAGCCAGTCGAATTCAAGAAAAAGTTGCAGGCGTTGGATTTGATTGGGAAGAACCACATCAAGTCTGGGAAAAAGTAGAAGAGGAGCTTCAGGAATTTAAAGACGAAGTGAAAGCAGGAAATAGTGATGCTATGGAAAGTGAGTTTGGCGATGTCCTATTCTCTATGATAAACTATGCACGATTTTTGAAAA
Source organism: Flavobacteriaceae bacterium UBA5079 (assembly GCA_002414705.1). Lineage (GTDB taxonomy): Bacteria > Bacteroidota > Bacteroidia > Flavobacteriales > Flavobacteriaceae > Algorimicrobium. Next base: position 43,347 of record DIAL01000032.1, on the reverse strand, counting down.
TCAATCCTGAAAACGCATTAGAGCGCACGAATAAAAAATTCACCAAGCGATTCCAATATTTAGAAGCAAAAGCGAAGTCTTTAAACAAAAACTTAAAGGACATGACGTTGGGTGAAATGGATGTTTTTTGGGAGGAATCCAAAAAA
>DIAL01000032.1:42174-42911 GCA_002414705.1 Flavobacteriaceae bacterium UBA5079 | reverse complement strand
GAGGAATCCAAAAAACAGTAATTCATAACATCCAAAACTATAATCTGTCCGTATATAAATCAACTGCACGTTTCAATAAGTAGATTAATAGCATAATCACAAATATCTTTCCAAATAACGTGCATGTAGGTAGATTTAGTTGTTTAGGTTGGGACAAAACAGCTAGTAGTTAGTTTAGTTAGAAAAAATCCTGCTTGACGTTTTATACGACAAGCAGGATTTTGTTTGTAATGAGATTTTAATGTGAATTTTATTAATAGAGCTCTTTGATTTTACGCAACTTTGTTTTCCATAAATTCAAATCTTGCTTGTGCTTTTCTATATTTTTATGAACTTCCTGAACTAATGGATTTTCATCATTTACATTTTGGAAGAATTGTAAATTATTTTCCAACTGATTAATTTCTGCTTTTACCTCGTTTATACGCTTTCTAATAAACTCACGCTCATTATCTAAATGTCGCGAATCTTGAGCGTTGTTAAGCGATTCTAACTTGGTTTCAAACTTAATTATTTCGGCTTCGTTTTTACTTAAATTTAATTTTTTGAAAACACCATCCAATGCTTTATTCAATTTACCTTCAATGTAGCGTTTGTTAGCTGGTACATTACCAACTGTTTTCCAATTCTCAATAAAGGTTTTTATCGTGGTTAAATCTGTTTCTTTTTCACCAGATAATTCCATGGTTTTTAGCTCTTCTAATAATTGAGTTTTTTTTGTATAGGCTTCGTTTCCT
>DIAL01000032.1:34680-42004 GCA_002414705.1 Flavobacteriaceae bacterium UBA5079 | reverse complement strand
TCTTTAGCTTTATGTAAACGATCAAAATAATAGTTGCAAGCTGTTTTAAATTGCTTCCAAATCTTGTCGCTGTTTTTTCGCGGAACATGACCAATTTTTTTCCAATCGCTTTGAATTTTTTTCATCAAGGCAGATGTGGTTTCAAAATCGTCATTGTCTTTATTATCTTCTGCTATTTGGATTAAATCCATTTTCTTTTGAAGATTATCAAACTGTGATTTCTTTAAATTTTTATAAAAGGCATTTTTTCTTGTATTAAAGTCTCTAACAGCATCTTTAAATTTTGCCCACGTTTCTTCATTTACTTTTATTGGAACTTTTCCAGCACTAAAAAATATAGTTCTTAACTGCTCAATATCTTTTATGCTATTTTGCCATCCATTGTGAGAGTCGGCACCTTTTTCGCTAATTTTATTTATTTGTTCAATAATTTCATTTTTCACTTCTAAATTCTTCTCATAAACTTGGTCTAATTCAGCAAAATGAACTTGACGTCTGTCATGAATAGTTTTTGTAGCAGCTTTAAATCGATCCCAAACCGCCTCTCGATGTTCTTTGTCTACAGGTCCTAATTCTTCTTTCCACATTTTGTGAAGAACCTGTAACTCTCTAAATGAGCGATTCAAATCTGCATCTTGTGCTAACTCTTCAGCGCGCTCAATTATTTTTAGTTTTTGATCTAAATTATGTTTAAAATCCAAATCACGTAAATCCCGATTTAAATGCAGGAAATCATAAAAAACTTCTACATGATGATGGTAACTATTCCAAGCATTGTTGTATTTGTCACGTGGGATTGGACCTGCTGTTTTCCAACGATCTTGAAGGTCTTTAAAATGTTTGTAAGTGGTATTTATATTTTCTTCATCATTGAATAATCCTTTTATTTCTTCAATAATTTGAAGTCTGTTAGCCAAATTATCTTTTAGGTTATTCTCAATATTTTTATGATGTGCATGTAATTTGCCTTTGTAATCTTTGTAAATATCCTTAAAATTCTTTTGTATTGGACTTGAAAAAAAGAAATCTATTTCATTACCTCCTTCGTTTAAAAACTCTTCTTTTTTCTCGTCAAGTAAGGTGTTGAATTGCGATTTAAATTCCGTTCGAATTTCTTCTACTTGTTTTTTAATGGCTTGCACTTTATGGTTTGAAACCAAATGTTCTAGCTCGTTTACCAATGCTTCCATGGACATCTTATCATAGTCTTTTTCTTCTATGTGATGTCTGTCTGCATTGCCTTCATCTTCTGCGTCTTCTGCGTTAGATTCTTCAATTTCATTAATTACTTCATCTTGTACTTCGGGATCAGTTTCGTCTGTTTTTTCATTATCAACAGGTGTTACTGTTTCCGTGTTTTCAATTGTTTCTGAAGCTGTTAATGTGCTAGTAACTTCCTGATTATCTTGGTCATTTTCAGTAGTTTCAGGTTGTAATTCTTCTGGTTTTCCATCTGCTTTTGGCAGGTTATCGTGCTCTGACATTTTGTAAATGTGTTAGTTTTTTAAATAACTCTAGCGTTAAAGATAACAACAACTACAATAATTACAAAAGGTTAATCCGTATAAATCATGTAAAATGTGCAATTAGTACTTGTTCCAAATACGCCAAGCTTTTTCAGCCTGCCATTTTAGCATTTCTAAACCGTTAATGGTTGCAGCATTTTTAAGTCTACCTTCTTTTAAAAATTGTGTTTCTTCTGGATTGTAAATTAAATCGAAAAGAATATGGTCTTTTGTAAGAAATCCGTAAGGTATTTTAGGAGCATCAGTAATATTTGGGAAGGTTCCCAAAGGTGTACAGTTTATAATAATTAAAAACTCTGAAATTATGGATGGCGTTAATTCATTGTAGGTTAAATATGTTGAATTTTCAGGTGTTCTTGATACAAATTTATAAGATATTCCTAATTCTTTTAACGTAAACGCAATGGCTTTGCTGGCACCTCCAGTTCCTAAAATTAAAGCGTGTTTATGTATGGGCTTTAAAGCTGGTTTTATGGATTTTTTAAAACCATAATAATCTGTATTGTAACCTATTAATTTTCCTTTTTTATTACGTTTAATAGTGTTTATAGCACCGATTTTTAGTGCTTTCTTGTGCACTTTATCCAAATAAGGAATAATAGTTTCTTTATATGGAATGGTGACATTTAAACCTAAAACTTCTTTGTTTTTAAAAATGGTTGTAACAGCTTCTATATTTGGAATGTCAAAATTTTCATAAAACGCATCTGTTATGCCTTCCGAAGCAAATTTTTGACTGAAATAATTTTGAGAAAATGAATACGAAATATTCCTACCGATTAATCCGAATTTACGCATGTTGTTTCCGTGTTTTTTGTCCGTAAAATTCTAAAGCTAGAACAATGGCAATTCCAAGAATTATATAAGCTAAAGCGAAATAGGTTTCCGTATTAAGTTCAGGAAAATAGCGTTCGTAATTTTCAATAATTTTTTTTCCAGATGAATCTAAAATAGTTGTTCCATCTGTCTGTAATTTAAAGAGTGTTTTTTTCCATGGCCAAACTACACCTAATGAACCTACAATAAATCCTATTATAGTAGCAATAGTGATGCTTTTATAATGTTTAAGAATATAGCTTAATACATGTGAAAAAGTAACAAGTCCAACAAAAGAACCACATGTAAAAACGGCTAATATTTTTAGCATACGTAAGCGTAACGCATTTTCAATAAAACTAAAATCACCCTGAATAACTTCGGCAAATGTATCGAATAAGGCATTTACAGAATCCACTAATAGCAATACATAATTACCCAATAAAATTAGAATAAATGAGCCTGAAAATCCTGGAAGCGTCATGCCAGAAACACTAATTATTCCACAGAAAAATACAAACCATAAATTATCGTTTTCCATAGCTGGATCTAAAAAACTAATACTAATACCTAAAATAATTCCGATAGAAAGTGCTAAATAGGTTTTAAAATCCCAATCTTTAAAATCTTTACTTATGTAATAAATAGAGCCGATAATCATTCCGAAAAAAACACTCCAAACATAGAGTTCATAATGTTTTATAAGATAATCCAGCACTTTAGAAATGCTGAAATAACTGATAATCATACCTAAAAAAAGCAAGGTTAAAAACCGGCCATTTATATATTGATAAAAGCTTTTAAAGCGACCGTTAATTAATAGTTTAAAAGCTTTCCTATTTATCTTTTGAAGCGAATAAATAAACTCCTCGTAAAAACCAGCTACAAAGGCAACCACACCTCCAGAAACACCAGGAACCTTATTGGCAGCTCCCATTCCTAATCCTTTTAAGATTAAGAAAATTTTGTCTGTGAAGGTTCTCGTGCTTTGCATTACTTAACTTTTTTTCCGAAGCGTTCTAGAATAAAAATGGTTAGGAATCCCATAATCATTAGTAAAGTAGCAAGTAGTATTTGTGGATCCAGTCCGTTGTTTTGAGCTGAATACACATTGGGTAAAATACTAGATTCCGAAATCACTTTGAGCGAATCAAAATCCGCTAACTGTTGTTGATATATGGTTAAATTTCCTAAAGTTGTAATATCTGATAATGGAGAAACCAATCCAGTTGTTTTTTCCATAACCAAATCGGTTAATTTCCAAGGCCAAACCTTGTTAAGTGAACCAAAAATAAAGCCAGTTAGCAATGCTAATGTTACGTTATGGTAGTTTTTAAATAGCCATTTTAGCACGTGACTAAAACTTAATAATCCTACCAAAGCACCACCAGCAAAAAGAGCAATACGTTTTAAATCGAAATCATGAAAGGCATCACTTAATGTTTTATATGCGCCTAAAATTAAAAGAATAAAAGAGCCTGAAATACCTGGTAAAATCATAGCGCAAATAGCAATAGCTCCTGCTATAAATAAAAATAAAGGAGATTCGTTATTTGCAGAAGAAGGCAATGTTGTAATATAAAACGCAACAACAGTTCCAATAATTAAAGCCATTATAGTTGGTGCATGCCATTTATTAATTTGTTTTCCCACAAAATATATACTGGCTATAATTAATCCGAAGAAAAATGACCAGATTAAAACTGGGTGGTATTCTATGAGGTATTTTGCAAGCCTCATAAAGGACACAAAGCTGATAATAATTCCGAGTAATAAAGCAATTAGAAAATTTCCATTAAAAGCTTTCCAAAAAGCAGAAAAACCTGATGTTTTAAGCGTTTTAAATAGACTTAAATTAACATTGCTTATTGTTGTTATTAATTCTTCGTAAATACCAGAAATAAAAGCAATAGTTCCACCTGAAACGCCAGGAACAGCATCCGCTGCACCCATGGCAATTCCTTTAAGGGAAATTAATAAATAGTCGGATAAACGTCTTTGCATGATTTAGTTTTATGTACAAGAAATCAAAGGTAAATAAATAAAATCAGACGTGTAACTTATAGTTTTGCTTTCAGTAGTGATTTTACGGGTTGCGATTTATAAATTGTTGGAAACAACTCTTCAATGATAAAAGCAAATTCCGCATTAAAGCGCAAACCATTTTTTAAGTGGTACGATCCTTTTTCTGTTTCCAAAAGCAGATAATATAAACCTGCTAAACGGAATTCTATTTCGGCATTTTCTGGATAGAATTCAGAGGCTTGTATTAAATTGTAAACAGCTGCTTCAGTCTCACCTAATTGGTGTAAAATATCACCACGTGTTAACCAGGTGTTCAATTCGTGATTCCCTAATTCTAATGCTTTTTTTAAACCACGTTCGGCTTCCTCTAAAAGCTGTAAGCGTTCATTAATTTGGGCATATAATTTCCAATAATGAACGTTTTCACTATCAATATTAATTGCTTTATTAATATAGTAAAGTGATTTTTGATAGTTTTTCTGACGGTTATAAAATTTAGTAATAGCAATCCAGCCTTTATCTAAAAGTGGATCTTCTTCAACCGTTTTGTAGAAATATTGAACAGCCAAATCATTGTTTCCTAATTTTTGATGGCATAAACCAATCCGTAACAAGGCAAATGATGTTGGATCGTCTAATGTAAGTGTAATTGTGTAATTTTCTATGGCTTCTTGAAACCGCTTTAGTTTTTCGAGTACTTTTCCTTTTTCAAGGTAAGCACCAATAAAACAGTCGTCAGAAATTATAGCAAAATCAAAAGCTGTTAAAGCTTTTTCGTAATCTTTTAAATCGAAATACTGTTTTCCAAGTTGATGCCAAGCAACTTCACAATACGGATTTGTTTCTAAAAACGTATTAAGATATGTGATGGCTTCTTCGTGTTGATCCAAGAAATCAAAACAATATATCATGTTATGCAAAGCGGAATAATCTTCTAAATCCGATTCCAAACATTTCATGAAATTAGTTTTAGCTTCTTCAAACTGGTCCAGAAACAAATGCTCCATGCCTATTAAGGAGTAAATGTCAATAGGATCTTCTGTGAGTTCTAGCGCTTTTTCTAAAACTTCAATAGCTCTAACATGGTCGTCACGTTTGGATAAAATATTAGCTTTTTGGATGTATATTTCTTCATTTAAAGGTTCCAAAGCATACAACTCATTAATCAAGGTATCTGCTTTTTCTAAATCGTTTTCAAACACGAAAATTTCGACTTTAAACAGTTTTAAATTTGTAGACGTTGGATGTTGCAACAAACCAAGCTTAATTGCTTTTTTAGCAAGTGCAATTTTACCGTGATTTAGATAATGGTGAATGATATTCTCAAATTCCTCGGAGTCGAAAAACAAAATATGGTTCGTTTTTAGCATCGATTCAAATCGAGTAAGAGATATGTTATTGTTGTCGTTTGGACGTAACTCCATAAGCGAATTTATATAGTTTTTCCTTGAAATAAATGTAAGGTTCTAATTGGCGTTTTAGGCTAAAAGGTTTAAATGTTTTTAACAAAGTAATCAACAATTAAGCCAAATATGGCCATTAAATCTTGTTAAGCAGATGTTTATATGGTTTGATTTGCTTGAATCTCGTCAAGAATAGTCGTGATAATTTGACAACCTTTCATGATTTCATCATTACTAATAGTTAAAGGAGGTGTAATTCGGATTGCTTTTGTTTCAAATAACAACCAGAATAGAATAAGTCCAGCTTCTTGCGCTTTTAATACAACCTGGTTTGTAATATCTGCAGAAGGTGTTAATGCTGCCAACATTAAACCTTTTCCGCGAATTTCTGTTATAAGCGGATGTTTTAAGTGTTTTTTAATAAGCGCTTCTTTTTCTATAGTTAGTGCTATTAAGTTTGTAGAAACCACTTCATGTAGAGTGGCATGAGCTGCAGCGGCAATCACGGGATGTCCTCCAAAGGTGGTAATATGTCCTAATTTAGGATTGTCTTGTAAGAGTTTCATTAAGTCAGTGGAAGCTGTAAAAGCGCCTATTGGCATTCCACCTCCTAAACCTTTTCCGGTGACTAAAATATCAGGAATACAGTTGTAATGTTCGAAAGCGAAAAGCTTTCCAGTTCTACCAATACCAGGTTGAATTTCATCTAAAATGAGCAAAGTTCCAACTTCTTGACACCGTTTTTTAACCTTTTCTAAATATCCATTTTTTGGTTCAATAAAACCTGCACCTCCTTGAATGGTTTCTAAAATAACACCAGCGGTTTTAGTGGTAATATTTTGAATATCAGCTTCGTTATTAAATGTGATAAAACGCACATCTGGAACTAATGGACGGAAAGCTTTTTTACGCTCTTCAAAACCCATAACACTCAACGAACCCATGGTATTTCCATGATACGCATTGTGAGCCGAAATAATTTCGCTTCTACCTGTGGCTCGTTTCGCTAATTTTAAGGCGCCTTCCACAGCTTCTGTTCCTGAATTAGTTAAATAGGTGGTTTGTAAAGATTCTGGTAAATGTTTAGCTAATAATTTGGTTAGTGCAACTGGTTTTTCTTGAATGTATTCGCCATAAACCATAACGTGTAAATATTTGTCTAATTGATTTTTTATAGCCGAAACCACTTTAGGGTGTTTATGTCCTAGAGTGCACGCAGAAACACCTGCAACAAAGTCTAAAAAGGCTTTATTGTCTGCATTATATATATAAGAGCCTTCTGCATGAGAGACTTCCATTGCCAAAGGATGTGGTGTTGTTTGCGCTTGATATGTATAAAAGTCTGTTTTCACAATTAATTATCGTCAGAATTTATAGATTCGCCAATACTTGGTTTTTTCTTTCTTGTATCTGTTTTTTCTTTTTTAACGTCTTGAATGGGACTCAAAGCTTCTTTTGGTATATTTCGAGATGCCTTTGATTTTTTAGCCTCCTGGCTATCATCATCCTTTAACGTAGGCTTATTTGTGTTAGTATCCGCTTTTTCAACACGCT
>DIAL01000032.1:19468-34549 GCA_002414705.1 Flavobacteriaceae bacterium UBA5079 | reverse complement strand
AAAGCTTCATCAAAAAACTCTTTTTGTGGCACATAGTCTTCCAGGCCTTTTATTATAGGTAAATTAAGTGGTGGGTCATCACTAAATAAGTCTTCTACACTTTTTGGTCGCTCCTCATCACGCCAAACAAAACCTCTGAGTAATAAGGCATTTTCAGGGAACTGGGATTCGGGAGTCATAACCGCATCAGGTTGCTTATAGCGAATAAATTGTTCAATATCACCTTCGGAAAATAGAATAGAAATACGTCCAGATTGGGCTTTGTCAATACCAATTAATTCCTGCTGGTCATTACGACCATAAAAAATGGATTCGGCATTTTTATCAATATCTACTTGACGCAAATTATTTTGTTCATCAAATAAACCCACTAATGTTTTCCCTTTAACTTGATTATAGCCATTTTTACTAATCGTATCTCTGCTAACAACGAATGCATTTTCAAAAACAAAAAGCGAATCTATTTTTTCTGATTCTGGATTTGATTTAATATGAATTGTATCACCTGTCATCTGGTTTTCTAAATTCCAAATTACAGGATCACGACGTTTAGCAAACGCATCTTGAGATGCTAATCGTCTTAAATTAATTAATTGGGTTAAACCTGTTGCATGATTTACATGAACCGAATCTGCTTTACCACTCATATCCGATTTATAAAACTTGGCGTTTCTAAATCCGCGTGTGATTCGTTTTTCTGGTTTTCCAGTTACCATCAAGGTATCTGCATGCATATAAATGGAATCGTTTTCTTGAACCGTAATCGCTAAAGCCCGTTTAGTGATAAAAACGGAATCTTTCGCTTTATATATTTCCGCATAATGTCCTTTTATAATACTTTTATTTGTTGTGTCTGTAACTTTAATATTGTTGGTTGCAGAAGCGAAATTTCGGCTATTATCAAAGTACATACTATCGCCTTCAAAAATACGATTGTCATAATCTATTCGTGTTTTCTTGATGCCATAACCTGTTTTGTTTTCGGTGTCATAAAATCCTTTTTCGCAATAGGTTTTACTTTCATCAGTGACAATAGTTGATGGTCCAAATAAATAGGCGTGACCCGTTTCTGAATAAAAATCCAATTGATTGGTGTTAATTATGTAATCTGGATTATCCAAAACCACCTTGTTTACAAATTGGTATTTTTTGGCGTTCATATAATAGCGACCAATTTGGCTGGTAATGGTTCCCGAGGAATCACGTACCACACGACCACCACTTTTGTAATAGGATTCCTGTTTTAAGCGATCAAAATAGAGTGTGTCAGTTGTTAAAATGGAATTAGGTTCTTCCAATTCTACTTTGCCACTTGCAAATGCTAATTGGGTTTTTCCGCTATATTCCACGTATTCGGATTTCATGTTTATGGTATCGCCTTGCTTCATAGTTACGTTTCCGTAAGCTTCTACAAAATTTTCGTTGCTATATAGGTTTGCTTGATCGCACCACATGTCTATACCTTCATGAATAACGTGAACTTGGCCCGAATCATCACGAGTCATGACTTTTAAACCAGGCTCTACGGCATCATCAAAATTCAAAAAACCCGAATAGACAATTTGAATTTGTTTTTGCTCTTGGGCTGTTGCGGACGTATAAACCAACAAGCAGCATATTAAGAAGCTATATAAAAAAATGGATTGTTTCAAATTTTAAAGTTTGCTTCAAAAATAATCATTAAAATGGAGTGATGGGTTTGTTTGTGAAATTTTTAATAGAATTGGAGAATTTAAGTGGGTTTAGGAAATGAAAAAACCTGTCAAGATATTTATCCCGACAGGTTTTGTTTTTTATGAGAAGCTTCGTTTTACTATTAATGACACATTAAGTGTAAAAATACAACTTACATGAAAATTGTTTGTTTTCTGTCTGGACCAACAGAAACTACTGTAATCGGAATTTCTAATTCTTTTTCCAAAAACGCGATATAATCGTTTAACTCTTTAGGGAATTGCGACTTGTCTGTCATTTTTGTTAAATCCTCTTTCCAACCTTTAAATTCAGAATAAATTGGCTCCACATTTTCTGGTTCTATATTGTATGGTAAATGTGTAATGGTTTCACCTTTATACGTATACGATGTGCAAATTTTAAGAGTTTTAAATCCAGAAAGGACATCGCCTTTCATCATCATTAATTTGGTAACACCGTTTACTTGACATGCATATTTTAAAGCCACTAAATCCAACCAGCCACAGCGTCTAGCACGACCAGTAACGGCTCCAAATTCGTGACCAATTCGTGCCATATCTGCACCTATTTCGTCAAATAATTCGGTTGGAAATGGTCCAGAACCAACACGAGTAGTGTAGGCTTTAAAAATACCATAAACATCACCAATTTGGTTTGGTGCAACACCTAAACCTGTACATGCACCTGCAGCAGTTGTATTACTTGATGTTACAAAAGGGTAGGTTCCAAAATCAATATCTAAAAGGGAGCCTTGAGCACCTTCGGCTAAAATAGTTTTACCTGCTTTTTGGGCTTGGTATAAATATTCTTCTGAATCAATAAATGTTAATTCTTTTAAACGCTCTACAGCTTCAAAAAATTCAGTTTCTAGTTCTTCTAAATCATATTCAATTTGAACGTTGTAGAAATCAATCATTGCTTCATGCTTATTAGCAAGTGCACGATATTTGTCCTTCCAATCCGCTAGTTCTAAATCGCCAACACGAATACCATTTCTTCCAGTTTTGTCCATATACGTTGGTCCAATACCTTTTAAAGTCGAGCCAATTTTAGCTTTTCCTTTAGCGGTTTCGCTAGCAGCATCCAACATACGATGCGTTGGTAGGATAATATGTGCTTTTCTTGAAATGATTAATTTCTTTTTGTAATCAATTTTAAACTGATCTAATCCTTCTAATTCTTTTACAAAAACAACTGGGTCAATAACCACACCATTACCAATAACATTAATGGATTTGTCGTGAAAAATTCCAGACGGAATGGTTCTTAAAACGTGTTTAATACCATCAAATTCCAAAGTGTGTCCTGCATTTGGTCCGCCTTGAAAACGAGCAATAATGTTGTAGTTGGAGGTTAGTACATCAACAATCTTTCCTTTGCCTTCGTCTCCCCATTGTAATCCTAGTAGTAAGTCTACTGCCATGTTGTAAAATATTATTTAGTTGTTTTTTTGTTGCCGTAAAAGTAGAGTGAATGATTTGTGATTTCAATATCAAAAACCTCTTCAATTGTTTTTTTTATGGATTGAATTCGCGGATCGCAAAATTCTATAACTTCACCAGTATCTGTTAAAATAACATGGTCATGTTGCTTATCAAAATATGATTTTTCGTAATGTGCTTGATTTTGCCCAAACTGATGTTTACGTGCCAAGCCACATTCTAAAAGAAGTTCAATAGTATTATATAGGGTTGCACGACTAACACGATACTTTTTGTTTTTCATGTTTAAGTACAACGATTCTATATCAAAATGTTCTTCGCTGTTATAAATTTCTTGCAAAATGGCATAGCGTTCAGGTGTTTTACGATGCCCTTTTTCGCTTAAAAAGGCTGTAAACACATTTTTAACTATCTCTTGGTTTTTTGTATCGGTTTTAACGCTCATAATCGGCTGCAAATTTACACATAATTTTAAACTCTTTGTACTTTATCAATACCATTAATTTTTTTTAGGTTTTCCATGAGCTTTTTAAGCATATTATTGTTTTTAACAACCACATTTATTTTCCCAGAGAAAATACCGTCATCACTCTCAAAACTGATACTTTTCATGTTTACGTGCATATTGGATGAAATGATTTTAGTAATATCATTTACTAATCCTAAATTATCTATTCCTGAGAGAATAATTTGCGCTGGAAATTCTTGTTGAGAAGAATCTATCCATTTAGCTAACATAATTCTGTAAGCATAATTAGATTGCAAACTCACCGCGTTTGGACAATTTTTTTTATGCACTTTTAAGCCATCATTAATGGTTAAAAATCCAAAAACGGGATCGCCAGGAATAGGGTTACAACAATTGGCAAATTTATAATCTAACTTTTCTTCTTCTTTTCCAAAAACAAGCAAATCGTATTTGGAGGTAATTTCATCTTTTTCAAGTTCTTCTTTAGGAATATTCTGCTTTCTGGATATTTTATTTTTAATATAACTCATAAACGCATTGCTTCTTGACGATGCATACGCTTTTAGCATGGTATTATCTATGGATCCAATTCCTACACGATAAAATAAATCTAAACTTGTTTTTAATTTAAAGAAATTTACTAGCTCATTTATTGATTTTTCATCCAGAATTATTTTTAATTGCTTTAATTTTCTACGTAGAATTTCCTTGCCATCTTCGGCAACAATTTTCTTGTCTTCTTTTAAAGCCGATTTTATCTTACTACGTGCTTTTGCAGTTGTAGCATAATCTAGCCAGTTTGGATTTGGTTTGGCATTTTCAGCGGTTAAAATATCTAACCGGTCACCACTTTTTAATTCGTGACTTAATGGAACTAGTTTGCCGTTTACTTTAGCGCCACGTGTTTTCATGCCAACTTCCGTGTGAATGCTAAACGCAAAATCTAATGGTGTTGCACCCTTTGGCAGTGACTTTAAATCGCCTTTGGGTGTGAAAACAAAAATTTCTTTGGAGTATAGGTTCAGTTTGAATTGCTCCACAAAATCAACAGCGTTGGTTTCTGGGTTCTCCAGTGTTTCCTGTAATTTGGAAATCCAGGTATCTATACTGTCATCTTCTTTTTCGTTACCTTCTTTATACTTATAATGCGCTGCATAGCCTTTTTCGGCTATTTCATTCATACGTTCACTACGAATTTGAACTTCTACCCAACGACCTTTTGGGCCAACAACTGTAATGTGTAAGGCTTCATAACCGGTAGATTTTGGTGATGAAATCCAATCTCGTAATCGAATAGGATTAGGACGAAAATGATCTGTAACTATCGAGTAGATTTTCCAAGCAAGAAATTTTTCATTTTCCGGTTCACCTTTATAAATAATTCTTACGGCAAATTTGTCGTAAACTTCATCGAAAGTAACGCCCTGATTGAGCATTTTTCTTCGAATAGAAAAAATAGATTTTGTACGACCTTTAATTGTGTACTGCAATACTTCCTTGTCCAAAGATGTGGAAATAACATTACTAAACTCCTTAATATAAAGGTCTTGTTCCTCTTTGCTTTCCTTTATTTTATTGAAAATATCATAATACACATCGGGTTCAGTATATTTTAAACCCAAATCCTCTAATTCGGTTTTAATATTATATAAACCAATTCTATGTGCTAGAGGCGCATAAATATATAAGGTTTCTGATGCTATTTTAATTTGCTTATCCGCACGCATGGAATCCATGGTTTGCATATTATGTAAGCGATCTGCAATCTTTATAATGATAACCCGAACGTCATCATTTAAGGTAAGCAGCATTTTTCTGAAATTCTCCGCTTGCATGGAAACGTCCATATCTGTGTCCTTATTTAAGGACGATATTTTGGTTAAACCATCTACGATTTTAGCAACGGTTTCCCCAAAAAGATCTTCAATATCTTGAATACTGTAGTTTTCGTTATCCTCTACAACATCATGAAGTAAAGCTGCTGTAATAGATGTGGCATCTAGACCAATTTCTTTGGCAACTATTTTAGCAACAGCAATTGGATGAAAAATATAGGCTTCGCCAGATTTTCTACGCTGATCTTTATGCGCATCCATAGCCACATCAAAAGCTTTTCTAATTAGGATTTTATCTTCTTTAGAAAGCGTTCTGTAACTAACGCGTAAAAGCTCTTTATACGCTTTGGCAATTGCGGCATTTTCCTTTTCAATATCAATGTCTGTCATAAAAATAAAAATAGTATAAAGAATATTAGTTTACAACCCTTTGTGGTTTATTTTTTTATGATTTATGGTTTACGGAAATTCCATTTTCAGCAAAATTTTTAAAATCGTTTAAATAGGTCTTTATCTGATTTTTATATGTGCTAGGCATGATAAGTAGCATCATCCGCATTTTAAAATTGGTGGGAATAATTTCGTTTTTAGATGTCCATAGTGTTTCAGAATCTGAAATGGCTTTAAAATGATTTTCTTGAATACTATATAATCCATTACTTTCATAGGCAATATGAAACTCTTGCGGTAATTCGTTTTTTGAAACGGTTTGAATTAGAAAAAACTTTTTTTTATCCAATGTATAATGCAAACGTATTTTGGATCCTGTTTTGCCTGGTGTTCCATAAATATGGTCATAATCTGTAAGTCCCAATTGCCAATGTTTTAGGTTTTTAGCATTAACAAGTATATCTGTAAATGTGGCTAAATCTAAATGTATGTGGATTTCTGTAGTAAAAGTCATTTCAAAAAGGTAGTTTATACTTATAAAGGTACAATTATTATTGGTTTCATTACCTACAAAATCTACATACTAAAAAACTTTAATGTCCGTTTGTTAATGCGACTTGCTTTATGGGTTAATATTCCTATTTTTGCAAGAATTCAAAAAAACAATTTTCTGATGTTTAGATATTTTTATGTTTTAATATGTTTTGTGTTTTTTATTAATACACATGCTCAAAATGCTGATAAACCCGTTTTATTCACTGTAGCTGACACACCAGTTTATGCTGAAGAGTTTACAAGAATATTTAACAAAAATCTAGATTTAGTTAAGGATGAATCGCAAAAAGATGTCGATTCCTACCTGAAACTATTTGTAAATTATAAGTTGAAAATTAAAGAAGCACAAGCAAAAGGGTTGGATACCATGCCGTCATATCTACGTGAACTAGGTAACTATAAATCGCAATTGGCTAAAAATTATTTAACAGATACCAAAGTTACAGATGCACTTGTAGAAGAGGCCTATAATCGTTCAGTAAATGAAGTAAAAGCTAGTCATGTTTTAATTATGTTGGATGCTAATGCATCTGCTCAAGATACATTAAGTGCCTACAATGAATTGTTGAAATTACGAGAGCGTATATTAAAAGAAGGGTATGAGTCTGTGCAGAAAGAAGTTCATAATGGAAAAACGGTTTATGCTGAAAATTTAGGGTATTTCTCTGCTTTTAAAATGGTTTATGATTTTGAAAATGCAGCATATTCCACAAAAGTGAATGAGGTTTCTATGCCATTTAAAACGCGTTTTGGTTATCATATTGTTTCTGTTGAAGACGTGAGGCCATCAAGAGGTGAACGCACTGTAGCACATATTATGATTAGTAATAAACGCGATGATAAGCTAGAAGATGCTGAAACACGAATTCAAGAAATTTATAGAAAAATACAACAAGGCGAGTCTTTTGAGTCGCTTGCCAAGCACTTTTCTGAAGATAAAAGTTCCGCATCCAAAGGAGGTGTTTTGGAAGCCTTTGGTGGTGGCCAATTAAGTTCTACAGAATTTGAAGATGTTGCTTTTGGATTAAAGAATATTAGTGATATATCAGAACCTTTTGAAAGTGGTTTTGGATGGCATATTATTAAACTACTAAACAAATCCGAAGTTGAAGATTTCAATTCTATGAAATCTGAATTAGAAGCTCGTGTTAAGCGCGATTCACGTTCGCAACTAATTAACACCTCTATAGTAAATACGTTAAAAGAGCGTTACAATGTAAAAGATAATCCAGAAGCTTTGGAGTATTTTGTGTCTATTATGAACGAGGGCTATTATTTGGGGTCTTGGAAATTACCAGAGGGTTTTTCAGGCAGCAAAACATTATGTATTATAGATAAGAAAATTATAACGTATGATAATTTTGGTCAATATCTTTTTAAAAACCAACGTAGAGCTGTTCAAAAGAAACCGTTCAATGTTTTAATTAAAGAGAATTACAATACTTTTTTAAATTCGAATTTAATGACGTATCAAGAAGATAATTTGGAAAATGAAAGTGAAGATTTTGCCAATATTGTTGCCGAATATCGAGATGGATTGTTATTGTTTGATTTAATGGAAACTGAAATCTGGAATGCATCAAAAACAGATTCTGTTGCCTTGCAAAATTTTTACAATACAAACAAAAGTAACTATAATTGGAGTAAACGTATTGATGCTGATGTAGCTTCTTCATCAAATAAAAACACGCTAAAAACCGTTAAAAAAATGATGGAAGCAGGACAAACGCCTGAAGAAATTAAAGAAAAACTTAATATTAATGGTGTTGTAGAAGTTATTTTTACGTCGGGAATTATGGATAAAGAACACCAAGCATTAACGGCTGAAATGACTTTTGAAACAGGTGTTTCTAAAATTTACAAGCACGAATCAGCTTTTGTGGTTGCAAATATAAAAGACGTTTTACCAGAGTCGCCTAAAACTTATGAAGATGCTAAAGGGCAGATTATTAGCGATTATCAAGTGGTAAAAGAAAAGCAATGGTTAGAATCTTTGGAACAGAAATTTCCAGTTCGTATTAATGAATCTGTTTTAACAGAGGTAAAAGCTGAATTAAAAAACAACTAATTGAAATACACTAATTTCGCCATATTAATTTGTTTCTTTTTGCTCGTTTCGTGTAATTATTTTTACAAACATGAAGACGATCAAACCGCTGTTGCGCGTGTTAATGATGTGTTTTTATACGCAGATGATTTACAACATTTGTACACCGAAAACATGAGCCCAGAAGATAGTTTGCTTCGTGTAAATAACTTTATAAACCGTTGGGCAACACAGCAATTATTAGTTGCAGGAGCAGAACGAAATTTAAGCGAAAACAAACTTCAGGATTTTAATAGATTAGCCAGGCAATATAAAAATGATTTATATGCAACTTCATATTTAGAGGCATTGGTTCGCCGAAGTATTGACACTATTATTACCAAGGATGAAGCTGAATTATATTTCAATTCTAATACAGATGTTTTTACACTTAAAGAAGATTTAATAAAATTTAGATATATTCATCTGGATGAAAACCGA
Organism: Flavobacteriaceae bacterium UBA5079; assembly: GCA_002414705.1. GTDB lineage: Bacteria > Bacteroidota > Bacteroidia > Flavobacteriales > Flavobacteriaceae > Algorimicrobium. Next base: position 25,636 of record DIAL01000032.1, on the reverse strand, counting down.
TTAGATTTATTAGATTTAAAAACAAAATTTCAACGTTTTAATAATCAAGATAAAAAGGAGTTGGATTCTATAGCTATTCAGTTTAAATCCTATTCACTAAACGATTCAATTTGGATTAAGGTTACTCAAGCCATTAAAAAAATTCCAGTAATTACAACTGAAAACAAAAATGAATTGTTAAAAAAATCTAATTTTATACAACTCAAAGATTCATTAGGCCTATATTTGATGCAAATTGAAGATGTTTTGGAACGTAACAGTCCAGCACCATTGGATTATATTAAGCCTACCATAGACCAAATCGTTATCAATAAACGAAAACTAGAACTCATTAAAGAATTAGAAAAAGATATTACAAAAGATGCAATTAAAAATAAACAATTTGAAATCTACAATTAACCAGATGCGTCACTTATTTACGGTATTAATCATACTTATTTCTGTTAGTATTCAAGCACAAGAAATTATTGAAGACGAAGCGCCAATTACTATAAAAAAAATAGATACAACACTTTCTTCTGGAGCACAGAAAATTGATGGTGTAACAGCAGTAGTGGGTGAGTATGTTATATTAGATTCAGATGTAGACGCCAATATTTTACAATTAAAAGCACAAGGCGCATCATTAGATGGCGTAACACGTTGCCAATTATTTGGTAAACTATTAGAGGATAAATTATATGCACATCATGCCGTTCAAGATAGTGTTGTTGTATCAGATGCTGAAATTCGCTCCAATGTAGATTATCAATTACAACAGTTTTTAGCCCAGTCAGGAAAAACGATGGAAGAGCTTTTAGAATTGTACAATCACCCAAATGAAAAAGCATTTAGAGATGAAATGTATGAAATAAATAAGAGTCAGAAATTAGCAAGTGAAATGCAAAAGAAGATTCTCGCAGAGGTAGAAGTTACTCCAGAAGAAACGCGTCAGTTTTTCAATAAAATTCCCAAGGAAGAACGTCCTACATTTGGTACCGAATTAAAGGTGTCTCAAATTGTAATTGAACCAAAAATTACCGAAGAAGAAAATCAACGTGTTATAAATCAATTAAAGCAATTTAAGGCAGATGTCCTAGAAAATGGTGCAAACTTTCGCTCTAAAGTCGTTTTGTATTCAGATGATAAAGCTTCTATTCCTCAAGGTGGTATGTATACTTTAAATAGAAAAGTGCCACGTATGGTTAAGGAGTTTCGTGAAGTAGCATTTTCATTACAGGAAGGTGAGATTTCTGATCCTGTTAAAACAGAATATGGCTACCATATTATTTTTCTAGAAAAAATTAGAGGTCAGGAATATGATGTACGTCATATTTTATTAATCCCAAAAGTGTCCGATGCAGCAGTTGCTGAAGCTCGTGAGGAATTAATGAAAATTAGACAACGTATTGTAGATGGTAATATTAGTTTTGCCGATGCTGCTAGAGAATCAAGTGATGAAAAAGAAACGCGAAGTGAAGGTGGTTTTTTAATTAATCCAGAAACACAAGATTATAATTTTGAATTAACCAAAATAGATCCAGAAGTATATGGACAGATTCAAGATTTAGACGAAGGCGAAGTTAGTTTGGTGCTAACCGATCAAGGTCGTTCTGGAAACATGAAGTTTAAGGTTATGATGGTTAGCGATCGAGTTGAAGAACACGAAGCTGATTACGCGCGCGATTATTTAAAAATTAAAGAACTAGCACTAAACGAAAAACGTATTAGAGCTATTGATAAATGGCAAAATGAGAAAATCATGGATACCTATATTAAAATTAATAATGAATATAGAGATTGTGAGTTTTCTAGTAACTGGTTAAAACAATAAATATGTCTGATGTTACTGCAATTGAAAGCTTCGTAAAAAAATATAAAGATTTAAAAGCCGAAATAGCCAAAGTTATCATTGGTCAAGATGCGGTTGTAGATCAAATTCTAATCTCCATTTTTTCTGGAGGACACGCCTTGTTAATTGGTGTACCAGGTTTGGCGAAAACGTTAATGGTAAATACCATTTCCCAAGCATTAGGACTTAATTTTAAGCGCATTCAGTTTACACCAGATTTAATGCCTAGTGATATTCTAGGAAGTGAAATTTTAGATGAAAACAGAAATTTTAAATTCATAAAAGGACCTGTTTTTTCTAATATTATTCTAGCAGACGAAATTAATAGAACACCACCAAAAACACAGGCCGCTTTATTGGAAGCTATGCAAGAGCGTTCAGTAACAGTTTCTGGACATCATTATAAATTAGATTTACCTTACTTTGTTTTAGCAACTCAAAACCCAATTGAGCAAGAAGGAACATACCCTTTGCCTGAAGCGCAATTAGACCGTTTTATGTTCGCTATTAATTTAGATTATCCAACCTTTGAAGAAGAAGTAGCAGTTGTAAAAGCAACCACTTCCGATGTTCAAAATAAAGTTAATCCGTTGTTTACGTCTCAAGAAATTGTAGATATTCAACAATTATTACGACGTATTCCAGTAGCCGATAACGTTGTTGAATATGCTGTAAAAATGACGGGCAAAACCAGGCCAAATAGTCCGCAGGCAGCAGATTTAGTAAAAAACTATATAGATTGGGGAGCAGGACCAAGAGCGTCACAAAATCTTATTTTGGCAGCAAAAACCCATGCAGCAATTCATGGTAAGTTTTCGCCAGATATGGAAAATGTTCAAGCCGTTGCCTATTCTATTTTTAAACATAGAATCATTAAAAACTATAAGGCAGAAGCGGAAGGTATTTCCGAAGAACAGATAATTACCAGTTTATTTTAAGTCGTTCTAAATTATTTCTTCAAAAGTAACAGGACTCTTAATTGTTAATTTATTATTTTTTAAACATTAAAAGTAGTGATATGACAATATACCTGCTAAAAAACCATCATTTTTTGAACATTGTTTAAAGATATTCCGATATCGTTACATATTTTTAAATCTTCTTTAAAATTTGTATTTTTGCACTTCCATTAGTTTGGACATTAATAAGATTATTCACCATTTAAATAGAGTATATGGCATTCGATATTGACATGATCAAAAAGGTTTATGCAAATATGGCTGAACGTGTAGATAAAGCACGCGACGTTGTTGGTAAACCATTAACACTTTCAGAAAAGATTTTATACGCACACCTTTGGGATGGCAATCCTACAAAAGCCTTTGTAAGAGGAAAGGATTATGTGGATTTTGCTCCAGACCGTATTGCTTGTCAAGATGCAACAGCTCAAATGGCTTTATTACAATTTATGCAAGCTGGCAAGCAAAAAGTAGCAGTGCCAACAACGGTACATTGTGATCACTTAATCCAAGCAAAACAAGGAGCTGTAGCCGATTTAAAACGTGCCAATGAAACGAGTAACGAGGTTTTCGATTTTTTAGCTTCAGTTTCTAATAAATATGGTATCGGATTCTGGAAACCAGGAGCAGGTATTATTCACCAAGTTGTTTTAGAAAATTACGCCTTTCCAGGTGGTATGATGATTGGAACCGATTCCCATACAGTTAATGCTGGTGGATTAGGAATGGTTGCCATTGGAGTAGGTGGTGCAGATGCTGTAGATGTTATGGCTGGTATGGCTTGGGAATTAAAATTTCCAAAGTTAATAGGTGTTAAATTAACAGGTAGCTTAAATGGTTGGACATCAGCAAAAGATGTGATTCTTAAAGTAGCTGGGATTCTTACAGTAAAAGGTGGGACAGGTGCTATTGTAGAGTATTTTGGTTCTGGTGCTAAAAACTTATCATGTACTGGTAAAGGTACTATCTGTAATATGGGTGCCGAAATTGGAGCCACTACATCAACGTTTGGTTATGACGATTCTATGGAGCGTTATTTACGTGCAACAGATAGAAACGATATTGCTGATGAAGCAAATAAAATCCGTGAGTATTTAACGGGTGATGATGAAGTATATGCAAATCCTGAAACTTATTTTGATCAAGTAATTGAAATAGATTTAGATACATTACGTCCACATTTAAATGGACCATTTACACCAGATTTAGCAACACCAATTGGTGAGCTAGGTGAAAAAGCTAGAAAAAACGATTGGCCTTTAAAAGTTGATTGGGGATTAATAGGATCTTGTACAAACTCGTCTTACGAAGATTTAACGCGAGCTGCATCTATTGCTAAACAAGCTGTAGATAAAAAAATTAAAGCGAAATCTGATTTTGGTATCAATCCAGGTTCAGAGCAAATTCGTTTTACTGCAGAACGTGATGGTATTTTAAAAATATTTGAAGATTTAGATGCTACCATCTTTACAAATGCTTGTGGACCTTGTATTGGTCAATGGGATAGAAGTGATAGAAAAGGTGAAGAGAAAAATACAATTGTTCATTCTTTCAACAGAAACTTTTCAAAACGTGCAGATGGTAATCCTAATACACATGCGTTTGTAGGATCACCAGAAATGGTAGCTGCTATCGCAATTTCGGGTCGCTTGGATTTCGATCCAATGAATGATACCTTAATAAATGAAGATGGTCAAGAAATTAAATTGGACGAGCCAAAAGGTTTAGAGTTGCCACCATTAGGCTTTGATGTAAAAGAGTCTGGTTATGTGGAACCTGTTAAAGATGGGAGTGGAGTAGATGTGTCTGTAAGTCCAACTTCAGAACGTTTACAATTATTAACACCCTTTACACCAATTGGAAACCAAATTACTGGAGCTAAATTATTAATTAAAGCTTTCGGAAAATGTACAACCGACCATATTTCTATGGCTGGACCTTGGTTACGTTTTAGAGGCCATTTAGATAATATTTCTAATAACATGCTTATTGGAGCTGTTAATGCTTTTGGCAAGAAAACAAACTTTGTTAAAAATCAATTAACAGGTGAGTATGGTGGTGTTCCAGATGTAGCAAGAGATTATAAAGCTAAAGGCATTTATTCTATTGTTGTTGGAGATCATAATTATGGAGAAGGATCATCTCGTGAGCATGCAGCTATGGAGCCAAGACATTTAGGTGTTGCGGCTGTTTTAGTAAAATCGTTTGCACGTATCCATGAAACAAACCTTAAAAAACAAGGTATGTTAGGTTTAACATTTGCTAACGAAAGTGATTACGATTTAATTCAGGAAGATGATACCATCAACTTCCTAGATTTAGATACATTTGCATCAGACAAACAACTAACATTAGAGTTTGTTCATGCAGACGGCTCTAAAGATGTTATAAAAGCAAATCACACCTATAACCAAGCACAAATTGATTGGTATAATGAAGGGTCTGCTTTAAACTTAATTAAAAGAGAGAACAACGCTTAATTTTTTAAGTTTGTTTTACATATATAAACTCCTGATAATTTATTTATTCAGGAGTTTTTTATTGTTTGTAATTTGCTAGTTTAGCAACAAATTAACTTTACTTAATACTATGAAGAAACCGAAGTTTACAATCAGTAATATCGTTTTTGTTATTATTATTGCTTTGTTGATTATTCCACAAACACGCCAACCCATACAAATATTTCTTCATAAAGGTTTGGCATTAATAAGTCCGTCAGAAATTAAAATAGATAAGCGTAAAAATTTAGAAAGTTATGATAATTGGAATTTAGTAGATTCTAAAGGACTTCCTTTTGATTTTAAAGAGGCAGCAGGCAAAGTTGTTTTTGTGAATTTTTGGGCCACCTGGTGTCCACCGTGTATAGCCGAAATGCCAAGTATAGATAATTTATATGCCGATTATAAGGAGGAGGTGCTTTTTCTTTTAGTTTCTAATGAAAAAACGCATATTATTAACGACTTTAAAAGTAAAAACAAGTATCATTTTGAATTTTATAAGTCGGTAACCAATGCTCCAAAACAGTTTCAAACTAACAGTATTCCTCAAACTTATGTTATTGATAAATCAGGTGCTATTGTAATGGATAAATCGGGTGCCGCAAACTGGAATAGTGATTCCGTAAGAAAATTATTGGACGATTTGTTAGCGTCTGAATAACACCTTAAAAAACGCGCTGATAAAATGCCAAGAAAATAAGGAACGCATAATTTTTACATCTTCAGCAAAAGATGATTCTTCATCTAAAAAACGAAACATAGTTGAAATGGAATTTTTGGCATAAAACTGTTCAAAAATCCAAACACCTTTATCGTTATTTGTTTTTAAAACGTTTAGAAAAATTTTATCGTAGAATTTATATTTCTTTTTAAATACATT
>DIAL01000032.1:18064-19369 GCA_002414705.1 Flavobacteriaceae bacterium UBA5079 | reverse complement strand
TTATCGTAGAATTTATATTTCTTTTTAAATAGATTATGCGAAGGTTGTTGACCATTTGTAATATTGGAAATAATGGTCGCTACATTTTTTTCTGTATGTTTAAAGGAATATCCCGTTGACGCTTTTACCCATCCACCAGCTGTACCAATTTTTGTTACAAGTTTCGTGTTGTATTTCCAAAAAGGAAAATCCGTCATGGGAATATTTCCCATTTCAGTTTCAACTATTTTGTAGTTAATTATGTGTAAGTGATTTTTAATATAGTTTTTTATGGCATCATCATAAACGGACTCGGTTACTGTTTCAGGTGTAAAAAAGGTGTATTCAATTAAAGCACGATTTTCAGAAAACGGTAACACATAAATAAAACTCGTAGTATCTTTATAGTGAAATCGGTAATCCATCATGGTTATGGATTCTGGATTAAAGTGCGCAGTTTCTGTTTCAATTATCCAACCTTTAAAATGTTGTTGAATAAGCGTAAATTTTGAAATTTCTGTATGGTATGCTTTTGGAATCCGACTATCAAAAACATGATTCGTAGTGTACGTGTTTTTTTTACCTTTAACTAAAACGCTAGTTGATTCTGTTAGAGAAACTATGGAATCTTTTATGAAATGTACATTTTTAAATGGTTGTAGTTCTGCTCTTGCCCAATTATAAAAATCAATAGATCGGATAGTTTTATACGTGTAGGGTTTTAAAGGAAGTGTAAGCGATTTGTTTTTGGAATAAAATAGTGTATTGTGCCAAGATTTCTCGGTAATGGCATCCCATGGACTTGAGCCAATTTCCCAAAAACTCCATGTTTTATCATTTGTTGTTTTATTAGAAGGATCAATTAAAGCTATTTTTTTCTGCTTCAATCTATCGTTTTTAATAAAACCCAAAGCGAGTTGTAAACCAGCTAGACCATTTCCAATAATAATATAATCGAAATGATTTTCGTTAGGCATGACACAAGTATTTTGATGCTATTTTTTAAAGTATTTAAAAGGAACAAATAGCATCCCGAAGCATTCACTGTCTTCTTTTCCTAAATGTTTATGGTGCATTTTATGGCCACGACGAACTCCTTTAGCATACCAATTATTAGCATTTCTGAAAAGTTTAAATCGTTGGTGGATAAAAATATCGTGCACAAAAAAATAGGCGCAGCCATAAGCAAAGATGCCTAACCCAAGAGGTAAACCTGCCCAAAAACCAGCATATCGCCATAATAGAAATAAGCTAATACTAACTACGGCATAGAAAATAAAAAACAAGTCGTTTCTTTCAAACCAATTATCGTGATCCTTATGGTGA
>DIAL01000032.1:5299-17823 GCA_002414705.1 Flavobacteriaceae bacterium UBA5079 | reverse complement strand
AGCCATGAATTCCATAAATAGAAAGGTTCCAAGAAAAACAAGTATCCATAAAATAATATCCATCATTTTTTACAATAAATTTAGTTGATATTTTACATAACTACGCGTTAATAACTCTATTTTTTTATAGTTAGGAACACGAATTCTAGTATTTTTAATTTGTAATGCTGGTGTTTTCTTTAATTTTTTTAATAACTGACTATAATATCTATAGGCAGTAAAAACGCCAAATTTAGCTTCAATAGGAAGCTCTTTGATGCCTTGAAGTCCTATTTCAAAATCGCGTTCAATTTCTTCAATTATAATTAATTTGGACGCCTCGTCTAGTTTAGATAAATCTGTGTTTGGAAAATAGGTTCTACTTAAATCTTCATAATCACTTTTTAAATCTCTTAAAAAATTCACTTTTTGAAATGCAGAACCTAAATGCATAGCCGAATCCTTTAAGTTGTTATACTTTTCATTATCGCCTTTTACAAAAACCTTTAAACACATTAAACCAACCACATCTGCGGAGCCATAAATATACGTATTATATTCATTTTCTGTTAAATACGTTGTTTTGTGTAAGTCAGTACGCATACTTTTCATAAACGCTTCCACCATGTGTTTCTCAATACCATATTTGTGATAGGTATCTTGAAACGAATTCAATATAGGATTTAGACTTATTTTTCTTTCTATGGCTAGATATAAATCATTTTCAAACTCATTCAGAAGTGTTTCTTTATCATAGTCATGAAAACTGTCTACTATTTCATCTGCAAATCTAACAAACCCGTAAATATTATAAATATCATGACGAATGGTGCTAGATAGCATTTTAGTTGCCAACGAAAAAGACGTGCTATAGGTTTTTGTTACCGTTTGGCTACAAGACTGAGACACATGGTCAAAAATTGATTTCATTTGTTAGTGTTTAATTAATTTAGGCTTTTGCACGTAAATCATGCTGATTTTTAGCTTAATACTAGTTTGCATGATGTTTGTTAATAAGCTCGGCAACCAGTTTTCCAGAAATTAATGATGGTGGTACACCAGGTCCAGGAACTGTTAGCTGGCCCGTAAAATACAAATTTTTTACTTTTTTACTTTTTAATTTTGGTCTTAAAAAAGCAGTTTGTAATAATGTGTTGGCCATTCCGTATGCATTTCCCTTGTATGAGTTATAATCTTTAACAAAATCATTTACACAAAATGACTCTTTAAATATAATATGATCTCTAACGTTTTGAGATGTTAACTCCTCAAAGCGATCCATTATTTTTGAAAAATACGTCATACGTAATTTGGTAGTGTCTTTTAGTCCAGGTGCTAGTGGAATTAGAAAGATGCCAGCTTCTTTTCCTTCTGGAGCAGCATGATTATCTGTTATGGACGGAAAACTCGCATAAAATAATGGGTTTTCTGGCCATTCAGGTGTATCGTAAATAGCTTCTGCATGTTTATCAAAATCTACATCAAAAAATAATGTGTGGTGATTTACATTTTTTATTTTTTTGTCGAATCCAACATAAAATAGGAGTGATGATGGCGCAAATGTTTTATTGTTCCAATATGCTTCAGAATATTGCTTGTACTCTTGATCTAAAAGTGTTTCGGTATGATGATAATCAGCACCACTTAAAACAACATCACTTAAATACGTTTTGCCACTAGAAATAATACCTGAAGCCACTTTATTTTCAACAAGAATTTTTTCAATTGGCGCATTAGTTTTTATTGTAACGCCAAGACTTTTGGCCAACGTTTCTATAGCAAGAATAACTTGATACATTCCTTTTTTAGGATGAAACGTTCCCAAGCCAAAATCGGCATAATTCATAAAACTATAAAACGAAGGTGTATCGCTTGGTTTTGCTCCAAGAAACAATACAGGAAACTCGAGAATTTTAACCAAACGATCGTTTTTAAACTCTTTACGAACGTCTTTTTTAATAGTACTAAAAAATTGTCCTATTTTTTTGAAAGTTTCGGTTGTCACCAATTCAAATGGAGAAACACCAGGATTATACACTAAATCTTTTATGGCAACATTATAATTGTCCTGTGCTTTATCAATAAACTTTTGAAGTGTTTTTGAGCTACCAGGTTCCTCTTTTTCAAAGGCAATACAAATTTTTTCCAGTGTATCTTCAATAGTTATAAAATCATCCTTGCCATAATATACAGAATATGCAGGACTCAACTTTTCTAATTTATAATATTCAGAAGGGTTTTTATTGAAATCGGCAAAAAACCGTTCAAAAACATCAGGCATCCAATACCAAGTTGGACCAATGTCAAATGTAAAACCGTCTCTAATTAATTGTCTGGCACGTCCACCTATGGTGTCGTTTTTCTCAAAAATGGTTACATCATGCCCTGACTGCGCTAAATAACATGCTGCAGCTAATGATGAAAACCCTGAACCAATTATTGTAATTTTCTTTTTCATATGTTTAACAAATATATAAAATTGTTAAACAAAAACTTCTCTTTTTCAAATATATTTATCTAAATCTTGGATAGCATGAAATACTTTCATGGATTTGTCTAATTTACTCGTATTAATATGATCTATCATACGACCAAATATCCAGAATTCATTATTGTTCAAAAGTAATTCTTCTTGAAATTCTTTTAAATAATTTTCTAGGTTTTCTACTTCAGGTTTAACGGTAAAATATGAAATGAAGGTGACGTTTTTATAATGTTTTAAAACGTCTTTTAAGCTTACAATTGGTACGCTTGGTCCTAGATAAACTGTATGATAATTTGACTTTGATAATTTATAATTAAGGAAATGTAAACCTAAATCATGAATTTCATTACTTGGTAAGAAAAGAACAAAGGTTTTCTCTTTATTTTCAGGTTCTTCATATTGATGTTTTTCAATATTTACCAATAGTTTTTGTTTAATTAATTCTGAAATAAAATGTTCTTGTGCTGGTGTAATGGTGTTAGTTTGCCATAGCAATCCAATTTCGCTCATAAGCGGAATAAAGACTTCTATAAATATTTCAGAAAAGTTTTTATGAAGAGTAAGTGTATCATACGTTTTTAAAAATAGCGCTTTATCAAAATTTAACATGGCTAATTTAAACATATTAATAGCATGATCATCAGCATAATCTTTGGCAGAAAGATTTCTAACCGTATCCGCAATAGCCACGTCATTTATTTTGGCAATTTTAGATATCTTGAAACCATTATTGTATAAGAATGTGATATTTAGAAGTTTCTGTAGACTTTCAAGGCTATAGAATCTAATATTAGTATCTGTACGGTTTGGCTCTAAAAGATTGTAGCGTTTTTCCCAGATTCTAATTGTATGTGCCTTAACACCTGAAAGATTTTCTAGATCCTTGATACTGAAGTTGTTCTTTATGTTGTTCATATTTTCTTATAAAACATTAAACAAAAATAAGAAATTAAATGAATAAACAATTAAAAACAGAATAAATAATTTTAAATGATTAGGTGTTTGAACCAAACAGGATGGAGTTTTCCTTTTTTTATTTTGTACTTAAAATAAAGTAGACTTAATAAGTGCGCACGAGAAGACTCGAACTTCCACGGACTAATGTCCACCAACCCCTCAAGCTGGCGCGTCTACCAATTCCGCCACGTGCGCATTGTACTAATGAGTAAAAATAAAAAAAGTTAAGCATATTGCTTAACTTTTTTTTAGTGACCAGGCTGGGGCTCGAACCCAGGACCATCTCCTTAAAAGGGAGATGCTCTACCAACTGAGCTACCTAGTCATTTTGTTTCTCTGTAACGAGGGTGCAAATATAAAACGTTTAATTAATAAAACAAGGCTTTTTTTTAATTTTTTTTTGTTTTTTTGTTGACCCTAATCGTATCTTTTTAATAATCAATTTTTAAGCTATTTATGAATATTATTTTATTAGGTTATATGACGTCTGGAAAATCTGTAATTGGCAAAAAAATGAGTCAAATACTTAAAAAACCATTCCAAGACCTAGATGATTATATCGAAAAAAAGGAAGGTATCTCCATTTCTGAAATTTTTAAAACCAAAGGGGAAATATATTTCCGCAAAATAGAAGCGAAGCATTTAAAGGGTTTTTTAATGCAAAAGGATATGATTTTATCATTAGGTGGCGGAACGCCTTGTTACGGAAATAATATAGAGCTTATAAAACAACAAGCAGATTCCAAAAGTGTTTACTTAAATGTTTCCGTAGTAGAATTAAGCAAACGTTTATTTAATAATAAAGCAAATAGACCGCTGGTTTCGCATCTAAAATCAGAAGAAGAGGTTTCAGAATTTGTTGGAAAACATATTTTTGAGCGGCTAAACTTCTATAACCAAGCTGATATGACTATTAATGCTAATAATACGCCAGATGAGATTGTTGAAGATATTTTATTGAAATTAATTTAAAGAAGCCTCAAATACGTTACCTTTTAAAACAACATCCACATGTTCATGAAGTGAGGTTGATAAGGATATACCTTTAAAATCCGCTTTTACAGGATATTTTTTATGATTTCGGTTAACTAAAACAGCTGTTTTAAATTGCTTGAGTGGTACATTTAGGAAATGTTTAACTCCATATATTAGTGTCGTACCAGAGTTTAATACATCATCAATTAAAATAACTGATTTATTTGTGTATTCTGCAACAGGTAACGAAGTTGAAATTGGATTTAAAGGATTTTTTTTGTCTATTTGAACGCGACACAAAACTGGCTTTATAGTAGAAATTTTTAATAAAACGTTTTTAAGTTTTTTAGCTAAAATGTAACCATTAGCATCAATACCTGCTAAAATAATTTCTTCCTCATCTACATTGCTTTCATAAATTTGATAGGCAATACGTCTTATTTTATGAACAATTTGGTCATGATTAAGTATGGTGTTTTTTTCTGCTGTTTTCATAAAAACTGTTTTTTCAAAGATAGTAGAGATTATTATAATTTCATTTAAATATCCGATTCAATTTCATTTTCATCACGATATTCTTCAATGTCACGACGGTCTTTTTTAGTAGGCCGTCCAGTGCCTTTTTTGCGGTAATAATCTTTGGAGTATTTTAATAAATCGTTCGCCGCAAAAGCTTCTTTTGGTGTGGTGTCTGTTCTGTAAATATCAACTAATTTAGCACCTACGCGGTTTGGCGGTAAATCATTAATAGTTAGGGTGTAATTAATTTGGTCTTTCCTAACTTCAATTTTATCAGTAGCATATACATCACGACTTGGTTTAACGGCATCACCATTTACTTTTACATGCCCTTTTTTACAAGCAGTTGTTGCTATCGTTCTTGTTTTGAAATATCTAACACACCATAAAAATTTATCAATTCGCATATATAAAGTCTAAAAACTACGTTAATGTTCTTGTACAAAATTATTTAAAAATTGTATCTTGCCAACAAAAATAAGCAATAATGAAATTAAGAAAAATTTTACTTCTGTTTATAGCGGTTTCTGCTGTATTTACTGCCTGTAATAAGGACGATGAAGAAGTTTTTGTGCCTGTGCCATTAAGGGATGCCAATGAAGTTTATGATGAAGATATTGAAGAAATAGAAACATACCTTCAAACGCATTTTTATAATTATGAAGAATTTGAACAAAATGCTCCTTACAGTTTAGCAAATGATACGTTTCAGATTGTATTCGATACTATTGCTGGTAATAACGCTGATAAAACGCCATTAATGGATATGGTAGATTTTAAAATTGTGCCTTCTGGAGACATCGATTATAAATTATATTATTTAAGTGTTCGTGAGGGTTTAGGGGATGTTATTCATTTTACAGATCAAGCAACACTATCTTATAAAGGTATTAGTGTTACGGATAACTATTTATTTGATAGTTCTGTAAATGAATCTCAGCTAAATCTAATTTCGGTAGGTGCTTTAGCAGGAGTTATTCCTGGTTTTAGGGAAGGTATTTTGGAATTTAAAACGAGCGATGGTTTTACAGATGATTTTGATGGCACTACAACCTATCACAATCATGGTATTGGTGCCGTATTTATTCCATCCGGATTAGCTTATTTTAATCAAGCCCTAGCAGGTGTTCCAGGTTATACGCCTTTAATTTTTAAAATTGATTTATACAAACGAACCATTTTAAATCACGATGGCGATGCCATTCCTTCTTACAAAGAAGATCTTGATTTGGATGAAGATGCTTATGATGACGATACAGACGGTGATTTAGTTCCAAATTTTTTAGACAATGATGACGATGGTGACGGATACTTTACCAATGACGAAGTGGAATATGGAGAATATGTTATAATGACTGGTGATCCAGAACCAACTTTAGCTGAAAATGAGTTTGAAAGTTCTCGTGATGAATTTAATGGCGTTATTACCATTCAAACCGTTATTGTAACAGATAGAAACGAGGATGGTGTTCCAGATTATTTAGATATTAATACGATTCCTGAATAAGATATTCGAGCATTTTTGTAAACCAAAAAAACCGCAATTTGCGGTTTTTTTGGTTTTATAAATCAACATAAAGACTAAAGTAGAAGTGATATACTTAAAATTAGTTGATCTGGTCGTGTATCAATTCTTCCAATATTAAGTCCATTGTTTGTAGCAAAAGTAGCTTCATTGTCACTAAATCCGCGTTCATAGCGAATATCGAATCCTATTTTCTTTAAACTAAAACCTACGCCAAAATTAAGGCCTACAGTAAAGTCGTTTTCTAGGTTGTCAATATTAATACCATCAAACTCGCTATCTATAATATATTGTAATGAAGGACCAGCAAAAACATTCAGAACTCTTAAAAACCGAACACCCACTAAAAGTGGCGCATCAATTTTTTGCATTTTAAAATCGCCTGTGTCATAATCACTCTTGGTACTTGTGTAAACCAATTCTGGTTTAGCAAAAATTTTACCACCAGCTTTATAGAATAACCCAAAGTGATAACCTACATTTCTATCAGGTTTCTCGGCAGCACTTAAAGCTGAATCATAATAATTACCATTTGCATTGTAATTTAAACCTCCTTTAAAACCAAAACCGCTGGCAGTTTGGGCTGTTGCTGTGCCTGAAAATAAAAAAGAGGCAAACAGACTTAAAACAAGATATTTCATATTAATTGTTTTTATTGATTACCTCTTTTAAACGAAAAAAGGAATCGTTTATTTTCTTTTTATTACAGTTTCAACTGCTTTGATAATGGCTTCAGCATTTAAACCGTATTTATCCATAAGTTGAGCAGGCGTTCCAGACTCTCCAAACGTATCATTTGTGGCAACAAATTCTTGAGGCGTTGGATGATTTTTCGCTAATACGCGAGAAACGCTTTCACCTAAACCTCCTAAATAGTTATGTTCTTCAGCAGTAACGATACATCCTGTTTTTGCAACAGATTTTAAAATAGCTGCATCATCTAAAGGTTTTATTGTGTGAATGTTTATCACTTCAGCAGAAATACCTTTTTCATTTAAAGTTTTGGCAGCTTCAAGTGCCTCCCAAACCAAATGTCCTGTCGCAACAATTGTTACATCAGTCCCATCTACTAAATGAAGAGCTTTCCCAATTTCAAATTTTTGATCTTCTGGAGTAAAGTTAGCAACACTTGGTCTTCCAAAGCGTAAGTAAACAGGTCCTTCATGTTCTGCAATAGCAATAGTTGCTGCTTTAGTTTGGTTATAATCACATGGGTTAATAACGGTCATGCCTGGCAACATTTTCATTAAACCAATATCTTCTAAGATTTGATGTGTAGCACCATCTTCACCTAACGTTAAACCAGCATGCGATGCGCAAATTTTTACATTCTTGTCGGAATACGCAACACTCTGACGAATTTGATCGTAAACACGACCTGTAGAAAAGTTAGCAAAGGTTCCCGTAAATGGAATTTTTCCACCAATAGTTAATCCAGCAGCTAAACCAATCATGTTTGCTTCAGCAATACCAACTTGAAAAAAGCGTTCTGGATGATTCTTTTTAAAATCGTCCATTTTTAAAGAACCAATTAAATCCGCACAAAGCGCCACGACATTTTCATTCGTTTTTCCTAGTTCGGTTAATCCAGCTCCAAATCCTGAGCGTGTATCTTTATTTCCTGTATTTGTATATGTTTTCATATTTGTGTCCACAATAGTGGAAGTCTTTTTAATTAATAATCGCCTAAAGTCTCCGGGTTTTGTTCTAAACCTATTGCTAATTGCTCGTTATTAGGTGCTTTTCCATGCCATGCATGTGTGTGCATCATAAAATCCACTCCATTACCCATAACCGTTTTTAATAAAACACAAACTGGTTTACCTTGTCCTGTTTTACTTTTAGCGTCAGCCATTCCTTTCAAGATAGCGTCTATATTATTGCCTTCTTCAATCTCTACAACAGTCCAACCAAAAGCTTCAAACTTACCTTTAATGCTTCCCATTGGTAAAACGGTATCTGTAGAACCATCAATTTGCTGACCGTTTAAATCTATTGTCGCAATAATATTATCCACGTTATTACCAGCAGCATACATCATAGCTTCCCAGTTTTGACCTTCTTGAAGTTCGCCATCACCATGTAAAC
This sequence comes from Flavobacteriaceae bacterium UBA5079, assembly GCA_002414705.1. Lineage (GTDB taxonomy): Bacteria > Bacteroidota > Bacteroidia > Flavobacteriales > Flavobacteriaceae > Algorimicrobium. The sequence continues at coordinate 9,295 of DIAL01000032.1, read as the reverse complement.
TATATACTAAATGCTTGTCGCCATTCAATTTTTTGGCTTGAGCAGCTCCCAAAGCCACAGACATGCCTTGACCTAAAGAACCAGAAGCAATACGAATACCAGGTAAACCTTCATGTGTAGTTGGATGCCCTTGCAAACGTGAATTTATTAAACGAAATGTATTTAATTCTTCCACAGGAAAATAACCTGAACGTGCTAGAACACTATAATAAACTGGCGAAATATGACCATTTGATAAAAAGAATAAATCTTCGCCAATTCCATCCATATTAAAATCGTCTTTACGATCCATGATATCTTGGTATAAGGCTACAAAAAATTCCGCACAGCCTAATGATCCTCCTGGATGACCAGAGTTTACTTTGTGTACCATACGTAAAATATCTCTACGTACTTGGGTTGTTAAATCTTCTAATTGTTGAGTTTTTGACATCTGTGTGTTGTTATTTTTATGCAGCAAAAATAACGTTTTATCTAGATTTAAAAGAAGAGATTTTGTGCATTTATTAACGATTTCAATGCATTTGCTAACAATTTTGTTTTTATTAAGAAGGACATCATAATATCTTATTTATATTTGCCCTCTCATGATAAATTGAATATGACATTTGACTTAAAAATTACTGACCCGAAAACAAAAGCTAGGGCAGGAAAATTAACAACCGATCATGGTGTAATTGAAACACCAATTTTTATGCCTGTTGGAACCGTTGCAACCGTTAAGGGTGTGCATCAGCGCGAGCTAAAGGATGAAATTAATCCAGATATAATTTTAGGGAATACTTACCATTTATACTTACGTCCACAAACTGATGTATTGGAAAAAGCTGGTGGTATTCATAAATTTATGAATTGGGATCGGAATATTTTAACCGATTCTGGTGGTTACCAAGTGTATTCACTATCTGCAAATAGAAAAATTAAGGAAGAAGGCGTTAAATTTAAAAGCCATATTGACGGAAGCTACCATACTTTTACACCTGAAAATGTTATGGAAATTCAACGAACCATTGGTGCAGATATCATCATGGCTTTTGATGAGTGCACGCCATATCCTTGCGATTATAAATATGCTAAACGATCCATGCACATGACACATAGGTGGTTGGATAGATGCATAAATCATTTAGAAAAAACACCATTAAAATATGGTTATGATCAAGCTTTTTTTCCCATAGTTCAAGGAAGTACGTACAAGGATTTACGTAAACAATCTGCTGAATATATTGCTAATGCTGGTGCTGTAGGAAATGCTATTGGAGGTTTATCTGTTGGTGAGCCTGCGGAAGAAATGTATGGAATGACAGAAGTAGTAACCGCCATTTTACCAGAAGATAAACCACGTTATTTAATGGGCGTTGGAACACCTATAAACATTTTAGAAAATATTGCTCTAGGTGTTGACATGTTTGACTGTGTCATGCCAACTAGAAATGCTAGAAATGGCATGCTTTTTACGGCACACGGTTCCATAAATATTAAAAATTTGAAATGGCGTGAAGATTTTTCACCAATAGACGAAATGGGAATTACCTATGTAGATACCGAATATAGCAAAGCCTATTTAAGACATTTATTTACAGTAAATGAATTATTAGGAAAACAAATTGCTACTATTCATAATTTAGGCTTTTATATGTGGTTGGTTCGTGAAGCTAGAAAACATATATTAGCAGGAGATTTTTCTACTTGGAAAGATATGATGGTAAAACAAATGGATAATAGACTTTAAGAGCTAAATATAATAGATTGTAATTTTTTTATGAATAATAATTTAAACATAATTGTTCGTTTCTTTTGGATAGGATAGGTGAGGATGAAAATACTTGATTGGTACATATTAAAGCGTTATCTCTTCACATTCATTATAATGTTGTTGCTGTTTATTCCTATTGGAATAACGGTTCACCTTGCTGAAAAAATTGGTAAAATATTAGAAAACGAAGCGCCTTTTGGAGAGGTTATGCTATACTTTTTAGACTTTACAATTTACTTTGCACATTTACTTTTCCCTTTATTTTTATTTCTATCCGTAATTTGGTTTACATCCAAATTGGCTAATAATACAGAAATTATTGCTTTTTTAAGTTCAGGTGTTTCATTCACTCGCTTTTTAAGACCCTATTTGTTTGGTGCATCTTTAGTATCTATTTTGGCATTAGCATTAGGACTTTATTTCGCACCAGAAGCCAGTAAAGGGTTTAACGATTTTAATTATAAATATTTAAAAAACAATAAGAGCGCTGTAGATAATCAAAATGTGTACAGGCAAATTAACGATAACGACTATATATATGTGAGTAGTTTTGATGCCAAGCAAAAAATGGGACAGAATTTTACGTTGGAACATTTTGAAAATGATAGAATGATTTATAAAATTTCAGCCAGTTCTATTCGCTTTGAAGAAAAAGATTCTACTTATAGATTGCTTTCCTATGTAAAAAGAACAATTGGAGAAGGCGATGATGTTTTAGAAGTCAGTAGGCGTGAAAATGTTAAATTCGATTTTGATTTAGAAGATTTAACACCTGTAGAATATATAGCCGAAACCTTACCTTATGGCGAATTAAATCGTTTTATTGAAAAAGAAGAAGCGCGTGGTTCATCTTATATTAGTCGCTATAAATTAGTGAAATATAGAATTTGGAGTTTACCAGTTTCTGTATTTATTTTAACCATCATTGCAGTTGCTGTGTCTTCCATAAAAAGACGAGGAGGAATGGGTGTAAATTTAGCTTTTGGTATTTGCATTGCCATGATCTTCGTGTTTTTCGACAAAATATTTGGTGTTCTAGCTTCTCAATCAGATTTTCCACCGCTTATTGCCGTGTGGTTTCCAAACATATTATTTGGTATATTGGCTGCTTACCTATTATACAATGCTAAACGATAAATTAAAGAATTACGGACATTTACATGTTCTGGTTTTTATTGCAGGTTTTACTGCTATTTTAGGGCAGTTAATCTCTATTGAAGCTGTTTCTCTTGTATGGTATAGGATGCTTTTAGCACTGATTTTTATGGGTGTTTACGTGTATTTTTCTAAAGCAAAAATTAGAATTTCATTTCAATCTATACTCAAGTTAGGTTTTGCAGGTATCGTAATAGCCTTGCATTGGATTACGTTCTTTGGTGCCATTAAAGTCTCAAATATATCCATTACACTCGCCATGTTTTCTACTGGTGCTTTTTTTGCGTCTTTTATTGAGCCTTTAATTTATAAACGAAAACTTATAGGTTATGAAATTCTGTTTGGAATACTCGTTATAATAGGAGTCTTTATCATTACGCAAAGCGAATTACACTATTGGTTAGGTATTATTTTAGGAATTATTTCAGCCTTTTTATCATCGCTTTTTGCTGTTTTAAATGGAAAGTTTTTAGAGAAACATTCAGCTACAGTTATTTCGTTTTACGAGTTTATCAGTGGTGTTCTATTTATTAGTCTGTATTTGTTGTTTTCAGGTACTGGCTTCACTCCAGAGTTTTTCGCACTCCACCTATCAGATATTATCTATCTTTTAATTTTGGCATCTGTTTGTACGGCTTATGCTTTTATTGCTTCGGTTTATGTTATGCGTTACATTAGCCCATATACAGTTGTGTTAACCTATAATTTGGAACCTATTTACGGCATTATTCTAGCGGTAATTATTTTTCCTGAAAAAGAAAAGATGAGTACTAATTTCTATATTGGAGCCGCTATAATTATTGGTGTTGTGCTGTTTAATGGTATCTTGAAAAACAGTAGGAAGAAACGTCAAAAACGAGCTATTTCAACTTAATAAGTATACTAATTATTCTATATATTTGGTAATTAGCACTTTTAAAAAAAGCATTATGCATGCCTAATATTTCGTCTTTTTACTTCGGGATAAAATGAAAAAAATATGTAGGTTTGTAGGCTAACTAATTTAAATTAAAAATTCCTATGGAATATTTAGAATTTGAACTTCCAATTAAAGAACTAGAAGATCAGTTGCAAAAATGTCAGAT
>DIAL01000032.1:0-5197 GCA_002414705.1 Flavobacteriaceae bacterium UBA5079 | reverse complement strand
TGATGTAGATGTAACTGAGACATGCAAGCAGATAGAAAAAAAACTGATTGAAACTAAGAAAGATATATACAAGAATTTAACGCCTTGGCAACGTGTGCAAATGTCACGTCATCCAAATCGTCCCTACACACTGGATTATGTAAAGGCACTTTGTGGAGAATCCTTTTTAGAACTTCATGGAGATCGGAATGTAAAAGACGATAAAGCCATGATTGGTGGACTTGGTAAAATAGGCGACCAAAGTTTTATGATTATTGGTCAACAAAAAGGATATAATACTAAAACGCGACAGTATCGTAATTTTGGGATGGCAAATCCGGAAGGTTACAGAAAAGCATTGCGTTTAATGAAATCTGCTGAAAAATTCGGTATTCCGGTTATTACCTTAATCGATACACCAGGTGCATATCCAGGTTTAGAAGCCGAAGAACGTGGACAAGGTGAAGCAATTGCGAGAAATATTTTAGAAATGACACGCTTAAAAGTGCCAATTATAACCGTTATTATTGGTGAAGGTGCTTCAGGTGGTGCGTTAGGAATTGGAGTAGGAGATAAAGTGTTAATGCTTGAAAATACTTGGTATTCCGTAATTTCTCCAGAATCTTGCTCGTCTATCTTATGGCGTAGTTGGGAATACAAAGAACAAGCCGCTGATGCCCTAAAATTGACCGCAACTGATATGAAAAAAATGAAGTTAGTAGACCAGATTATTAAGGAGCCACTTGGTGGAGCTCATAGTGATAGAGAAACAACTTTTTTATTTGTTCGTGATGCTATTTTAAAATCTTTAGAGGAGTTCAAAAACTTATCACCAAAAGAATTAGTAAAAAATAGAATGGAAAAATATTTAGATATGGGTGTTTTTAAAGGCTAATCCTTTTTATACCACACTACCTTAAAATCTGAAATTTTTTATTTCAGATTTTTTTATGCTTATTAACAATAAATTCAACTTATTAACAGTTAAATTGTTAACTTCTGGTTAACAACCAAACTTCAAAAAAGCTATCATAATAGCTTCGTTTTAATTACTTTCGTTCGTATGAAACAACCGAATCAAATAAAGGGATATCCCGTAGATAAAAGCACGCTTATCAGTCTAGAAAAAGGCAAAATTCCACCACAAGCAATTGATTTAGAAGAAGTTGTACTTGGGGCAATGATGATTGATAAAAAAGGTGTTGATGAGGTTATTGATATTTTAAGTCCAGACGCATTCTATAAAGAAGCACATCAGCATATATTTGAAGCTATTTTTCAGTTGTTTGAAAACAGTGAGCCTATTGACTTATTAACCGTTTCTAGTCAGTTAAAGAAAAACCTGAAATTAGATTTAGCGGGAGGCGATTTTTACCTGATTTCTTTAACCCAAAAAGTATCTTCTTCTGCACATATTGAGTTTCATGCACGTATTATCTTACAGAAATTCATTCAACGTAGTTTGATTAAAATTTCAAGTGAAATTATTGAGGATTCTTATGATGAAACACAAGATGTTTTCGATTTATTAGACAAAGCCGAAGCCAAACTATATGAAGTTACACAGGGAAATATTAAAAAATCCAGTGAAACAGCTCAAAGTTTAGTTATTCAAGCCAAGAAAAAAATTGAAGAAATATCTAATAAAGATGGTTTAAGTGGTATTCCTACAGGATTCACAAAATTAGATAAACTAACTTCAGGATGGCAGGAAAGCGATTTAATTATTGTGGCTGCACGTCCAGGTATGGGTAAAACAGCTTTAACATTATCCATGGCAAGAAATATAGCCGTAGATCAAAATATTCCAGTTGCTTTCTTTTCATTGGAGATGGCTTCTGTTCAATTAATTATGCGTTTAATTTCTAGTGAAACAGGCTTGTCTTCAGAAAAACTGCGTACTGGAAAATTAGAAAAACACGAGTGGGAACAGTTAAACGTTAAGGTTAAAGGTCTTGAAAAAGCACCTTTATTTATTGATGATACACCATCACTTTCTATTTTCGATTTACGTGCAAAAGCAAGACGTTTAGCATCTCAACATGGTATTAAATTAATCATGGTAGATTATCTACAATTAATGACGGCAGGTGGAAGTCAAAAAGGAGGAAACCGTGAACAAGAAATTTCTACAATTTCTCGAAATTTAAAAGCACTCGCTAAAGAATTGAGTGTTCCTGTAATTGCTTTATCACAATTATCACGTGCTGTAGAAACTCGTGGTGGAAGTAAACGTCCTTTACTATCCGATTTACGTGAATCTGGAGCAATTGAACAAGATGCAGATATTGTGAGTTTTATTTACCGTCCGGAATATTATAAAATTGATGAATGGGATGATGATGAACGCTCTCCAACGGAAGGTCAAGCTGAATTCATAATTGCAAAACACAGAAATGGTGGTTTGGATAACATCCGATTGAAATTTATTGGTAATCTTGGTAAATTCGATAATTTAGATGATTTTGATACACCTTTTGATCATGAATTTCATTCTAAAATGAACGAAGCTGCAAATGATAACACATTTAAAGCTGACCATTTCCCATCGCCAAATGACGCGTTTGGTGCTCCAGATGATAATGATGTTCCTTTTTAAAGCCAAAAAACTAGCTTTTTTTTTAGTTGTTAAATTCTAATTTTACTTAAAATTAGTTGTCTCTTATTAGTAGGCAACCCATGTTTTTCGCTTAATTTTGCATTTCTATTAAATAGAGGCCTTTTATGAACCAGTTGCGTACCACAAACATATTATTAACAATCATCGTAATTCCGTTGGTGTTTCTTTTATTGAAAACACTCTCGTTCATATTTATTCCGTTGATTTTCTCCATGTTTATAGCCTTATTATTTTTGCCACTCATGCGTTGGTTGGGTAGAAAGAAAATTCCACGAGCAGTTAGCATTATTATTGTAGTATTATTAATTGCAATTGGTTTAAAAATTGGTTGGGAACTGGTTAAAGTTTCTGGTCGTGAGATTTTAAATTCTGAAACTGAATTTTTCGTGAAAGCAGAAGAAAAGTTTGATGCGCTCTTGTTATTAGGAAATGAAACATTTGGAGTAGAAGTAGATAGCAAAGAGAGTCTCTTTAAAAAGTTTATTCACGAAGAAACCATAGGTGTTACTATTGATTTTGTCCGGAAAACCTTAACCATGATTTTGATGACCGTTTTTTTCGTGGTATTGTGGTTGGCAGAATCCATTAACATTCAGAAAGTAATGAATAGTACGCTTCTTAAACTAAAACATACGTCTGTAAAAACGTTTATTAAAATTGAAAATGACTTAATGACGTTTGTTAAAGTGAAGTTTGCCGTTAGTTTGGCTACAGGAATTGGGACGGGTTTGGCTTGTCTGTTTTTTGATGTGAGTTTCCCTATTTTCTGGGGTTTATTTGCGTTCTTAATTAATTTTGTACAAATGGTTGGCTCTATAATAACGGTTGTGTTGCTTTCAGCTTTTGCCTTTATTGAACTAGATCCAACAAGTACGTTATTCTTTTTTGTAGTTTCTATAACAGGTGTTCAAGTTCTTTTTGGTTCTATTTTAGAGCCCATTTTTATGGGTAAATCCTTCTCGTTAAATGTCATTACCGTGTTAGTTATGTTAATGCTTTGGGGATTTCTTTGGGGAGTTCCTGGCTTAATTATGGCAATACCAATCACGGTTTTCTTAAAAATAATGCTAGAACAATTTAAAAGTACTAAAGTCATTGCTACCTTGCTTTCAGGCAAACACTAGTTACTCTAAATCTAGGTTAAAATTATTTTAAATTAATTTGAAAGGTCTATATTTTCTGTATCTTTCAACTATGAAAAAGATTACTATTCTTCTGCTGTTTTTATTCACCTTAAATTCCTTTGCGTCCTACATTTTAATTCCTATGGATGCAGAAGGACAGAAAAATCATTTAAAAGCTTACGGTATTACCTATTGGACTTTAGATAATCAATTAAAAGTAAATTGGCTGTTAAATTATAGAGGTGGCTCATTTATGCTTCCAGATACGGATCGTATACGTCGGGAATGTCAAATTCGGGGTGTGTCTTTTGAAGTACTTTCGGATGCTAAAGCAGAAGCAATTCTAACTGAAATAAGTAGTCCAAGTAAAAATATGGAATCTGTTGTGCTTGAAAAAGCACCTAAAATTGCGGTGTATTCGCCTAAAGGAAATTTACCTTGGGATGATGCCGTAACTATGGTGTTAACATATGCCGAAATTCCCTATGAAACAATTTATGATGAAGAAGTACTAAATGATGCCTTGTTATTATATGATTGGTTGCATTTGCATCACGAAGATTTTACGGGACAATATGGGAAGTTTTATGCTAATTATAAAGCAGCCTCTTGGTACATTGAAGAGAAAAAAGTTGCAGAAGATTTGGCTAAACGTTTAGGTTATGATAAAGTTTCCGATGCTAAATTAGCCGTAGCAAATAAGATTAGAGATTATGTAATTGGAGGTGGCTTTATGTTTGCCATGTGTAGTGCAACGGATAGTTTTGATATTGCTTTATCTGCTGATGGTGTAGATATTTGCGAACCTATGTTTGATGGTGATGCAAGTGATGCTAACTACCAAAGTAAAATTGACTACAATAGAACCTTTGCTTTCAAAGATTATATTTTAGAACGTGATCCAAATGTCTATGAGTTTTCATCCATTGATATGACTACTAAACGCCAAATTCCAAAAATGACGGATTATTTCACACTTATGGATTTTTCAGCAAAATGGGATCCTATACCAACCATGTTAAACCAAAATCACACTGCTTTGGTAAAGGGATTTATGGGACAAACAACATCTTATAGTCGTGAGCAAATTAAGGCGAATGTATTAGTTTTAGGTGAAAATAAGACGAATGGTGAAGCCAAATATATTCATGGTATTAAAGGAAAAGGTTTTTTTACCTTTTATGGTGGTCATGATCCTGAAGATTATACGCACAAGGTAGGCGATCCTAAAACAGAACTTGATTTGTATCCAACATCTCCTGGATACCGATTAATTCTTAATAACGTGTTGTTTCCTGCTGCTAGGAAAAAGAAACAAAAAACTTAAATGAACCCAATTCCGAGTGCAATTGAAATAACTATCAGTAAAATAGCTACAAGTTTTTGAATAAAAACTAGGGTAACTTTTTTTAATAGTCTATTTCCAAAGTAAGCACCAAGTATAGCGGATAAGGTAGCGCATAAAATAATGGTA
>DIAL01000116.1:24401-24976 GCA_002414705.1 Flavobacteriaceae bacterium UBA5079 | reverse complement strand
TAAAGAAATTTCAAACGTTATTACCCATTATCAAGACCATAAAGTTTATGGTGACTCTTTCCTTGATTATGTAGTTGAAGATTACATTGGCAGCGATGCTAAAAATGAAGAGCATCATCATAACCCAGATAAGGAGAATACACCAGTCCATTCTCATAATCAATGTTGTCACCCGTTGGTATTAATTATTGCGAACAATAATTTGGCTTTAACCAATCGACTAAAATTTGAAGAGAAAAAACAGTATAATTTACATCAAGTAAACTTCACTTCCAGATATCTGGAATCTCTTTTTCAACCCCCTCAAGTATAATTCAGTTTTTTTTAAGGATAACTATATCCTAACGTGATGCTTCTCAAAGTAAGCATTGCTCTATAAAAGCGTTGCACCTATTCGCACCGCAAGTTTTCAACTGAATTAATACATTTTCTATGATTAATAAAATCATTGATTTTTCAATCAATAACAAATTCATTATTGGTTTGCTAACGCTTACCCTTGTTGGAGCAGGTATTTGGAGTATGACCCAAGTACCAATAGATGCTGTTCCAGATATTACCAATAACCAAGTTCA
>DIAL01000116.1:23262-24254 GCA_002414705.1 Flavobacteriaceae bacterium UBA5079 | reverse complement strand
GATATTACCAATAACCAAGTTCAAGTCATTACGCAAGCCCCCAATTTAGGTACAGAGGATATTGAACAATTTGTAACCTACCCTGTGGAAGTTGCAATGAGCAACCTGCCTGATGTAAAGGAAATCCGTTCCATTTCTCGTTTTGGTTTATCTGTAGTTACTATAGTTTTTGACGATGATATGGGAACGTATCTACCACGTCAATTAGTAGCAGAAAAACTAAACGAAGTCAAAGAACAAATTCCGAGTGGTTTTGGCGAGCCAACTATGGGTCCTATTTCTTCAGGTTTAGGAGAAATTTATCAATACACACTTAAAGTAAAACCAGAGTATAAAGACAAATATTCGGTTACTGATTTGCGTACAATGCAAGATTGGATTGTTCAACGTCAAATGGCTATGGTAGAAGGTGTTGTTGAGGTAAACGCCATAGGTGGAAAAATTAAGCAATACGAAGTCGCTGTAGACCCAAACGAATTAAAAGCTATTGGTTTAACAATTACCGATGTTTTTGAAGCTCTTGAAGCTAACAATCAAAATACTGGTGGAGCATACATTGAAAAGAACCATCAAGCCAATTTTATTCGTGGAGAAGGTTTGGTGCGTAGTTTAGAGGATATTAAAAAGATTACGGTTAAAAACACTAACAATATTCCAATTACCGTTGGCGACATTGCTACGGTACAATTTGGTGCTGCTATTCGTTATGGAGCTTTAACCCAAGATGGAGAAGGCGAAGTAGTTGGTGGTTTGGTTATGATGCTTAAAGGCGCTAATTCAAACGATGTCATTGAGAATGTAAAAGTGAGAATGGCTCAAATTGAAGAGTCATTACCAGAAGGTGTCATTATCGAACCTTTATTAGACCGAAGCAAATTAATAGCAGAAACTACTTCAACGGTCGCTACAAATCTAATTGAAGGTGCATTAATAGTAATATTTGTTCTTATTTTCTTATTAGGTAATTGGCGTGGTGGCTTAATAGTAGCTTC
>DIAL01000116.1:21115-23109 GCA_002414705.1 Flavobacteriaceae bacterium UBA5079 | reverse complement strand
TTTAAAGCTTTTTCTAATAGTGATTATTGTAGAAAGTACCGTTTTCCTAATTGCTTCGCAAGTTCTAAAGAAAAGGAAATTGACATCCAAAGAGCGTGATGGTGTTGCTGCAAACGCTTCAAAAAAAATGATGAATGCTGCCTTTTTCGGTCAGCTGATTATTTTAATTGTATTTCTGCCAATACTGGCATTAGAAGGTATTGAAGGAAAAATGTTCAAACCAATGGCATTGACCTTTATTTTCGCAATGATTGGTGCAATGGTACTTTGTTTAACCTACGTTCCAATGATGTCTGCACTTATTTTAAGAGCGCCAAAGTCAGACAAAAAATCTTATGGCGATAAATTCGTGCATTGGGTAGAACGTAAATACCAACCACTATTAGAAAAAGCTTTAAAGAAAGGAAAATTAATAATTGGTGTTTCTGTTGTTTTATTTGGTATTGCAGTTTTTATGTTTACAAGAATGGGTGGCGAATTTATTCCACAACTCGATGAGGGTGACATTGCATTTCACGCCATTTTAAAACCCGGAAGCTCGCTTACAGAAACGATTGAAACAACCACAAAAATTGAACAAATTGTAAAAGCAAAGTTTCCAGAAGTTGAAAAAATTGTAAGTCGAATTGGTGTTGCCGAAATTCCAACCGATCCAATGCCAATGGATTTAGCAGATGTATTTGTAATACTGAAACCAAAAGGTGAATGGACAACCGTTGAGACAAAAGATGAACTCATCGAAAAAATGAAAGAAGCAGTGGAAATAATTCCTGGTGTGAATTATGAGTTTACGCAACCAATTGAAATGCGTTTTAACGAATTGCTTGAAGGTGTTAGAGAAGATATAGCTATTAAACTTTATGGAGAAGATATAAATGTATTGTCTCAAAAAGCAGAAGAAATATCTAAAATTATTGCAGGTACTGATGGTATTGGAGATATGAAAGCGGAAGCTACAACTGGTTTACCGCAAATGACAATTACTTATAACAGAAGTAAATTGGCACAATACGGACTTCAAATAAACACGTTAAATCAAATTGTGCAATCAGCTTTTGCAGGAGGAATAGCAGGAACTATTTTTGAAGGAGAAAAACGATTTGATTTGGTGGTTAGGTTAAGTTCTCATAATCGTAAAGACATAACAGATGTGCAAAATTTGTTTATCAACTTACCTTCTGGTGCACAGATTCCACTTCGCGAAGTAGCTGATGTAAGTTACAAAGCAGGTCCAATGCAAATAAGTAGAGATAACACTAATAGAAGAACTTATGTAGGTATTAATGTAAGAGGTCGTGATGTAAAATCGTTGGTAGGCGAAATTAAAACTAAATTAGATGCACAATTAGAACTACCTTCTGGTTATTTTATTCGTTATGGTGGTGCTTTTGAAAATTTAGAACGTGCCAGTAACCGTTTACAAACTGTTGTTCCTATTGCCTTGTTACTCATTTTTGTACTGATATATTTTGCACTAAAATCGTTACCACAAACCTTAATGATTTACATCGCTATCCCAATGGCAACCATTGGTGGTGTTGTAGCATTATGGTTACGAGATATGCCTTTTAGTATTTCGGCAGGTGTTGGTTTTATTGTACTGTTTGGTGTTGCTGTTTTAAACGGATTAGTAATGATTAGTGGACTTAACGAATTAAAAGAAGAAGGAGTAACCAATCTAAAAGATAGAATAATAGAAGGTACAAAGCGAAGAATTAGACCTATTATGTTAACCGCTTTTACAGATGTTTTAGGCTTTTTACCTATGGCAATTTCAGCATCAGCTGGTGCAGAAGTTCAGCGACCTTTAGCAACTGTTGTAATTGGTGGTTTATTAACGTCTACATTATTAACATTATTCGTTTTACCTATATTATATCATTGGGTAGAAAACAAATCATTCAATTTTAGAACTGACAAAAAAGTAATAACAGTTACTGCTGTGGTAGCTTTTATGTTTTTGTTGCCAATAACAGGTAACGCACAACAAATAA
>DIAL01000116.1:8804-21012 GCA_002414705.1 Flavobacteriaceae bacterium UBA5079 | reverse complement strand
ACAGGTAACGCACAACAAATAAAAGATTCGTTACCATTTATTTCAATGCAAGAAGCAGTGAAATTGGCTAAAGAAAACTATCCAAGTCTAAAACAACGACAGCTTGAAATTGATAAGCAACAACAATTAAAAGAAACTGCTTTCGATTTTGGTACTACTCAAATTTTTACTGGTGGCGAAGAAATTAACAATGGCACAGGTATTTATACAACTATAGGTGTTGGTCAATCAAATATAGACGTGTTTGGTATTTCGCCAAAGAGAAAATTACAGGAGCAACGTATTCAGTTAGCCCAAAAAGCCTTTCAGCTTTCAGAATTAGATTTAGAATTGGAAGTTAAAAAGGCGTGGGCAAATGCCTTACAGAGTAAAAGGAAGTATATTCTATACAAAGAGTTAGATTCTATTTATGCCAATTTTGAAAAAGCAGTTGCATTAAATTATGAAGTAGAAGCTATTTCGCGGTTAGAATATTCGGCTGCCAAAAATCAAGCCTTACAGATTCAGAATAAATTTATGCAATCAAAAAGTGAATATGCTATTGCATTACAACAATTAAATCTATGGTTAGTTTCTAATGAATTTTATACAGTTTCAGATGAAATTGATATAGAGAGCGAAATAAATGTAGAATCCTTTAGTTTAGAAGCACATCCGTTGTATACTATTTCTCAACTTCAAGTCACAGAAGCAGAAGCAAACTATAGAGCTGCTAAAGCCGAAAATTTACCAAAGTTCAACCTTCAAGGTGGCCTGCAAAAAGTAAATGGAAATACTGGATTTTACACCTATCAAGCTGGTATTTCCATTCCGTTCTTATCTGGTACAACAAAAGCACAAGTTAGAACAGCAAAAATTGATAGACAAATTGCCGAATCAAATATGCAGTTCAAACAAAAGGAAGTACAATCTAAATTTAATCAAACTAAAGAAAATTACCAAAAATGGAAAACATCTTGGCTGTTCTATAAGAATGAAGTATTACCACTTATTAAAGAACAAAAAACAGGTGCTTTGTTTGCATATAGAGAAGGAGAGATTGATTACACAGCGTTTACACAACTTATAAAAGAAGCTATTCAATCAGAACTGGAAGCACAAACAGCGTTAGCAAACTATTTAGAAAGTACATTTCAATTACAATATTTTAATCAATAAGAAAATGAAAAATAGATTATATAAATTTTTAGCCATAATAATGTTATCCATTTTTGTTTCTGCTTGCGGAAATAAAGAAAGCCACAAAGAAGACAATGGCAATTCGCATAACGAAGAACAAAATACTGAAGAAAACGATGACCATAAAGAAGACGAAGAAGTGATGCTTTCACAACAACAGTTTGAAGCCTTAAAAATGAAAATAGATACCATTGCTTCACGCAATATGAGTGGTTATGTGGAAGCCAATGGAACTTTAGAAGTACCACCACAAAACGAGGCTGCTATAACATCAGTAATTGGTGCTAATGTAGTTTCTATTGAAGTGATTGAAGGGGATAAAGTGAATAAAGGTCAAGTAGTGGCATATCTTTCACATCCAAATATTATTCAAATGCAAACCAATTATTTAAATGCCTATAGTGATAGTAATTTTTTAAAGAAGAATTATGAGCGTCAACAAAAATTGTACGATGCAGGTGTAGGATCTGGTGCAAATTACCAAAAAGCTGAAGCAGAATATGAAGCCTCAAAGGCAATGGTTCAAGGAATGGCAGCTCAATTACAATTATTAAATATTAGTGCAACGTCGGTTCGCAATGGTAGTATTGCACAACGTATTTCACTACGCAGTCCTATTGAAGGCTATGTGCAAAAAGTAGAAGTAAAAACAGGACAATATGTTGAACCTCAAACCGAACTCTTTGAAATAGTAAATACACATCACGTTCACGCTGATTTAATGGTGTTTGAAAAAGATGTGTATAAAGTTAAGAAAGGTCAAAAAGTAACCTTTAATGTACAAACAATGCAAGATGAAGAATTAACAGCTGAAATTTATTCGGTAAGTAAAACTTTCGAAGACAATCCTAAAGCGGTACACGTACACGCAGAAATTGAGAATAAAAAAGGCATTCTTATTCCTGGAATGTATATTCAAGGAAAAATCCAAACAGAAAATACGAAAACTATGGCGTTGCCCGAAAGTGCCATAGTAAAAGAAGGCGATAGGTTTTTCGTGTTTTCGGCGGAAAAAGAAAATGAAGACTGGAGTTTTAAACCTATAGAAGTGCTATTAGGGGCAAAAGATGGTAATTGGATAGCAGTTCAATTTTCTGTAGATATAAAGCCAAATACAAAATTCGCTTATAATAATGCTTACTACCTTATAGCAGAAATGAAAAAAGGCGAAACAGAACACGAACATTAATTATGCAAACAATAGAACAATTTTTAGAGTCAAAAGATATACGGGTTACGGCAATGCGTTTATTGATTTATAAGTTTCTTGCAAATAAACAAATAGCAGTAACATTAAGTGATATAGAAAATGCTTTTGAAAAAGCAGATAGAACCACATTGTACAGAACTATTAAAACATTTGAGGAAAAAGCGATAGTGCATCAAATAGACGATGGTACAGGAATTACTAAATATGCTCTGTGTGAAAACGGATGTAATTGTGAAATTGAAACTGATTTGCATTTGCATTTTCATTGCAATAACTGTAATGAAACTATTTGCTTAACAGAACATAAAATCCCTTTAATAAAAGTACCAGATGGTTTTGTGTCAGAAAACGTAAACTTGGTGGTAAAAGGTATTTGTGATAAATGTAGTGGACAATAATTGCACTTCCATTGCACGTATTGGTATTATATTTTTACAATCAAATGAGATAATAATGAAACTGAATTATAAAATACCAAAGTATTTAAAAGATGCTTATAATAAAGAACTTGGTTTATATGAAGTTGCTTTGGCTAACAGTGATTTTACTAATGCGTGGTATCATTTAGAAAGAAGTCACATTATAGGTCAATCTTATCCTATTGAGCATACCTATTCACATTGGTTAATGCTAAAGTTTGGCTTAATGCAAAAAAACACCAAAGAAGTATTTGGACAAATAATAAGATTAATTGTTGGAGGTTGGAAATCGTTCATTAATCACATACCAATCGGCAATACAGGAGGTGCAAATGTACCACCATTAAAACGTATGCCTATTCCTAATGATATTAAAAATTTATTCAATTCAAAATGAAAAAAAAGAAAGTCAATTTAAGAGATTTAAAACCAGATTCAGAAGAACAACATAGTCACGATGATGGTCACGATCATAGTGGCAATTCAAGTCAAATTAAAGCCTATATTCCAGCAATCATAAGTTTTACAATGCTAATTATTGGCATTGCTTTAGATTATTTTGATGTTGCATTTTTTAAAGATTGGTTGCGTATTGTATGGTATGGTATAGCATATTTGCCAGTAGGTCTTCCTGTAGTAAAAGAAGGATGGGAAAGTATTAAAAAAGGAGATGTGTTTACAGAGTTCTTTTTAATGTCCATTGCTACTATTGGTGCGTTTATTATTGGCGAATATCCTGAAGGTGTTGCAGTAATGTTGTTTTACGCAGTTGGGGAACTATTTCAAAATGCAGCTGTTAACAGAGCAAAAGGAAATATAAAAGCCTTACTTGATGTAAGACCAAATGAAGCTCTGGTATATCGCAACAATGATTATGTGTCTGTGAGTCCAGAAACGGTTGAAATTGGCGAAAAAGTGCAAGTGCGTGTGGGAGAAAAAATTCCTTTAGATGGTATTCTACTTTCCAAAAAAGGTTCATTCAACACAGCTGCATTAACAGGAGAAAGTAAACCTGATACGATTGCAAAAGGTGAAAAAGTTTTTGCAGGCAGCATTAATTTGGACGGTGTAATTGAAATAGAAACCACCAAAGAATTTAAAGACAGTTCCATTGCAAGAATTTTGGATATGGTACAGAACGCCACAGCTCGAAAATCTAAAACAGAATTATTCATTAGAAAATTTGCACGTATCTACACGCCAATAGTTGTGTTTTTAGCAATAGGTGTTACGTTTCTACCATACTTTTTTGTAGATGATTATGTCTTTAGAGATTGGTTATACAGAGCTTTAATTTTTCTTGTGATTTCTTGTCCTTGTGCTTTGGTAATTTCTATTCCATTGGGTTATTTCGGAGGATTGGGAGCAGCTTCAAAAAACGGAATTTTATTTAAAGGAGCTTCGTTTTTAGATGCAATGACCAAAATAAACACCTTGGTAATGGATAAGACAGGAACGGTTACCAAAGGAGTTTTCAAAATCAAAGAAGTAAAAGCAATTGATTGGAAAGAAACCGAATTTATGCAATATTTAATGGCGATGGAAGAGCAATCCACGCATCCAATTGCTAAAGCAATTTTAGAGTATAAAGCAGAAGGAGAAGATTTTGAAGCACAAGACGTTTCTGAAATTGCAGGAAAAGGTTTAAGAGGCATTGTAAATGGTAAAACAGTTTTAGTAGGAAATAAAGCCTTAATGACTGCCAATAATATTGAGGTTCCAACGGAAACGGAATCTATTGTAGAATCTATAGTTTTAGTAGCAATCGATAATCAATTTGCAGGTTATGTGGTAATAGCAGACGAATTAAAAGAAGATGCCAAAGAAACAATTACAGCCTTACATAAAGTTGGTATTAATAATATAATGATGCTTTCTGGAGATAAAGATTCCATTACCCAACAAGTCGCAAAAGAATTGAATATTAAAAATGCTAAAGGTGGATTATTACCAGAAGATAAATTAAACGAAGTTGAAATTTTAAAGAAAAATCCAGCAAACAAAATAGCTTTTATAGGTGATGGTATTAATGACGCACCAGTTTTAGCAGCAAGTGATGTAGGGATCGCAATGGGTGGTTTAGGAAGTGATGTAGCTATTGAAACAGCAGATGTTATTATTCAAACAGGCCAACCTTCAAAAGTGGTAAAGGCGATTAAAATAAGTCGTTCCACAAGAAAAATTGTTTGGCAAAATATTATTTTGGCATTTGGTGTCAAAGTAATTGTATTGATTTTAGGAGCAGGAGGTTTGGCAACAATGTGGGAAGCAGTTTTTGCAGATGTTGGTGTTGCACTTTTAGCAATATTAAATGCGGTTCGCTTGCAGAAAATGACTTGGGATTAAGCAGATTAGTCAATTAAACTTCTGTTAAACAGAATCAATAGTTGTTAAAATTTCGTAACTTCGCAATCAATATGAAGCAATTTTTCCATAAAATAATGTCTTTAACAATGGCTTTTGTAGTGTTATTCTCTACAATGTCATTTACTTTGAATATGCATTATTGTGGAGATACGTTAGTAGAAACTGCTATCTTTCAAAAAGCCAAAGGGTGCGGAATGGAAATGGAAAAGCCTTCAACCGAAGGATGTTCTATTACCAAGAAAAATTGTTGTGATGATGAACAATTAGCAATTGAAGGTCAAGACGAATTGCAATTGCAAGTTGATAAAATCACGTTTGAGCAACACCTTATAGCTTCATTTGTTTACACTTACATTAACCTTTTTGAAGGTTTAGAAAATAACGTTTCTACTTACGAAGAATATAAACCGCCACTCGTCATAAGGCAACTCTACAAGATTGACGAAACATACTTAATTTGATTTTTAAACAATAGACTTTTTTATCCTATGACTGCAATTTCGTAAGGATAATTCGCTGTATTCGGTGTTTTCCTTACACCATTGTCTAACTGTTTAATAATCAAAGCCAATGCTCAATAAAAGCATCAAATTTTTAATAGAAAATAAACTCGTTGCAGTTCTGCTACTCGTCCTTTTTGTAGGATGGGGAACGGTTAATGCACCTTTTAATTGGGATACAGGTTTCTTACCAAGTAATCCAGTTGCTGTAGATGCCATACCAGATATAGGAGAAAACCAACAAATCGTTTTTACAAAATGGGATGGTCGCTCACCACAAGATATAGAAGACCAAATTACATATCCATTAACCACATCCTTGTTAGGGATTCCTGGAGTAAAAACCATTCGTAGTTCTTCTATGTTCGGCTTTTCAAGTATCTATATCATTTTTGAAGAAGACATAGAATTTTACTGGAGTAGAAGTCGTATTCTCGAAAAACTTAATTCCTTACCAAGTGGTTTATTACCCGAAGGTGTTAATCCTGCATTGGGTCCAGATGCTACAGGATTAGGACAAATATTTTGGTACACGCTTGAAGGTCGTGACGAAAACGGAAATGTAACTGGTGGTTGGGATTTGCAAGAGTTACGCAGTATTCAGGATTACTATGTAAAGTATGCGCTGTCCTCTGCAAGTGGTGTTTCAGAGGTTGCTTCTATTGGTGGCTATGTTCAAGAATATCAAGTGGACGTGAATCCAGAACTAATGCGTCAGTATAATATTGGATTACATCACGTTGTAAAAGCAGTTAAGGAAAGCAATAAAGACATTGGTGCACAGACTTTGGAAATTAACCAAGCCGAATATTTAGTTCGTGGTTTGGGTTATGTGAAATCCATTTCAGACATCGAAAATGCAGTAGTCACTTCAGAAGATTATACTTCAATTAGGATAAAGGATATTGGTAAAGTCTCAATAGGTCCTGCAACAAGACGTGGATTATTAGATAAAGAAGGTGCTGAAGTAGTTGGTGCTGTTGTTGTGGCTCGTTATGGCGCAAACCCAATGGAAGTCATTAATAACGTAAAGGAAAAAATTAATGAATTAAGTGCAGGATTACCTTCAAAAGTATTAGCGGATGGTAGAACCTCACAAGTAACCATAGTGCCTTTTTACGATAGAACAGAATTGATACAAGAAACATTAGGCACACTTAACGAAGCCTTAACTCTTGAAATATTGATTACCATTTTAGTAATAATTATTATGGTGTTTAATCTTCGAGCTTCCGTACTAATTTCTGGACTATTACCTGTTGCAGTTTTAATGGTATTTATTGCAATGAAACTCTTTGGTGTAGATGCCAACATTGTCGCTTTATCAGGTATTGCTATTGCTATCGGTACAATGGTCGATGTTGGTGTCATACTATCAGAAAATATCATTCGGCATTTAGATGAAGATGATGGAACACAATCCATTAATACGGTAGTTTATAACGCAACAGCTGAAGTATCTGGCGCAATCGTGACCGCAGTTATGACAACTATTATCAGTTTCATTCCTGTATTTACAATGATTGGAGCGGAAGGAAAACTATTCAGACCATTAGCCTTCACAAAGACTTTTGCACTAACAGCTTCTATAATCGTGGCGTTATTTTTAATTCCACCGTTTGCTGCATTTTTATTCAGAAAGAAAAACATTAAAAACACTTTTAAATATGTTTTAAATGGTGTCTTAATGGCATTAGGAATCGCTGCCATAATTTATGGGTATTGGTTAGGATTGATTTTGATAGCGTTTGGAATTACAGCACTTCTCAATCTTCAAAGTAAGATAACAGACAAGCAAGCTAACCTTATTAATATTATCATTTCTGTATCAGCTATTGTATTCTTGTTAGCCGAATATTGGAGACCGTTAGGCGTTGATAAAAGCATTTTTTGGAATCTCATTTTTGTGAGTGTTATTTGCTTTGGTTTATTAGGTGTTTTCTCATTATTTATCAAATATTACACACGTATTTTAAGGTGGTGTTTAGATAATAAGTTATTGTTTTTATCTGTACCAACTGCTATTGTCATTGCAGGATTTTTCATTATGAAAAATACAGGCAAAGAGTTTATGCCCTCATTAAATGAAGGCTCATTTCTATTAATGCCAACCTCGATGCCTCATTCTGGCGTAGAAGAAAACAAACGTGTTTTACAGCAATTGGATATGGCTGTCGCCAGTATTCCAGAGATTGAAACCGTAGTTGGTAAGGCAGGAAGAACAGAATCAGCTTTAGACCCAGCACCACTTTCAATGTATGAAAATATCATTCAGTACAAACCAGAATATATGCTGAATGAAAACAGAGAACGCCAACGCTATAAAGTGAATGATGATGGCTTCTTTGAATTGAAGGATGGTCGTTTGGTTTCTAATCCTAATAATTCCGAAAACGTCATTTTTAGCACTATAAAAAGGTCTCAATTAATTGAAGATGATGATGGCGAGTTCTACCGTAATTGGCGACCAGAAATACAGTCACCAGACGATATTTGGAATGAAATCGTAAGAGTTACAAAGTTACCAGGTGTTACATCTGCACCAAAACTACAACCTATTGAAACCCGATTGGTAATGCTTCAAACAGGAATGCGAGCACCTATGGGAATTAAAGTAAAAGGTCAAGACTTAAAGCAGATTGAAGCGTTTGGTGTGCTATTAGAAAACATCATCAAGGAAGCTGAAGGTGTTAAAAAAGAAGCTGTTTTTGCAGACCGTATTGTTGGTAAACCCTATTTGTTAATTGATATTGATAGAGAGAAAATTGCACGTTATGGCATTTCGATACAAGATGTTCAAGATGTATTAAAAGTAGCAGTCGGTGGTATGGTCTTAACCCAAACGGTTGAAGGTCGAGAGCGATATGGTGTTCGAGTGCGATACCCAAGAGAATTACGAGCAAACCCAACCGACTTAAAACAGATTTATGTGCCAGTAGAAAAAGGAAGTCCTGTTCCATTAAGCGAATTGGCAACTATAAGATACGAACAAGGTCCACAAGTCATTAAAAGTGAAGATACTTTTTTAGTAGGTTATGTATTGTTTGATAAAATGGATGGTTTTGCAGAAGTCAATGTCGTAGAAAATGCACAAGCACTAATCCAAGAAAAGATAGATTCTGGTGAATTGATAGTTCCAAAAGGAATCAACTATGCATTCACAGGAACGTATGAAAATCAGTTACGAGCAGAAAAAACCTTATCGGTTGTTGTACCGTTAGCATTGGCAATCATTTTCTTAATTCTGTATTTCCAGTTCCGTTCGGTTGGTACGTCCTTAATGGTATTCACAGGTATCGCAGTAGCGTTTGCAGGTGGTTTTATAATGATTTGGCTCTATGGCCAAGATTGGTTTTTAAACTTCAATTTCTTTGGCGAAAATATGCGAGACTTATTCCAGATGCATCCTATTAATTTAAGTGTAGCAGTTTGGGTTGGATTTATTGCGCTCTTCGGTATTGCAACAGATGATGGTGTAGTAATGGCAACCTATTTAACGCAAACATTTGATAGAAACACACCAGAGAATAAAAAGGAAATTAGAGCATCCATAGTGGAAGCAGGAGAAAAACGTATCAGACCCTGTTTAATGACTACAGCTACAACCATTTTAGCATTATTACCAGTATTAACCTCTACAGGTCGAGGAAGTGATATAATGATACCTATGGCAATACCAAGTTTTGGTGGAATGCTTATAGCCTTAATAACCTTATTTGTTGTTCCAGTATTATATAGCTGGAAAGCCGAATTTCAACTTAAAAGAACTGTAAAATGAAACAAATAAAATCACACATAAAATCAGTCTTTATTCTTTGTTCGTTATTCTTTGTTCTCATTGGAAATGCACAACAATTAGAAACACTTATAGATGAAGCATTAACAAACAATCCAGAAATTCAAAAGTTTGAGTTACAATACAAAAGAGCTTCTGAAAAAGTAAACGAAGTCAATACCATTCCTAATACCGAATTTGGTGTTGGTTACTTTGTAAGTGAACCGGAAACCAGAACAGGTGCACAACGCTTTAAAGTATCTGCTAAACAAATGTTACCGTGGTTCGGAACCATTACATCGAGAGAAAACTATGTAAGTTCATTGGCAGATGCTAAATACGAGGACATTGTTATCGCAAAGCGAAAACTAATGGCTTCGGTATCACAATCCTATTATAATCTATACGCCAACAAAGCAAAGCAAGAGGTTTTAACTGAAAACATCAAACTATTAGAAACTTACGAAACATTAGCACTAACATCTGTTGAGGTTGGTAAAGCATCCGCAGTAGATGTATTGCGTTTACAAATGCGCCAAAACGAAATGCAACAACTAAAAGATGTATTGCAACAACAATTTTTAGCAGAACAAACTAACTTCAATAATCTATTGAATAGAGATAATGATGTTACCGTGAATGTAGTAGATAGTTTAATGATACCTTCTGAAGACTTTGATATTACTTCTGAAAATTTAGCATTACATCCTGAATTGCTAAAATATGATAAACTGTATCAATCCATAGAACAATCAGAATTATTGAATCAAAAAGAAAGCAGTCCAATAATTGGTTTTGGATTAGATTATATCAATGTTGCTGAAAGGCCAAATATGGATTTTAGTGATAACGGAAAGGACATTGTGATGCCAATGGTTTCGGTATCTATCCCAATTTTCAATAAGAAATATAAATCGCAAACCAAGCAGAATGAGTTGCAACAGCAAGAAATTACTGCTCAAAAACAGGAACGCTTAAATACTTTGGAAACTCTTTTAGACAAAGCGATTAACGAAGGCATTTCTGCAAGAATAAGTTATGCTACCCAAACCAAAAACCTAAAGCAAGCTAAAGATGCAGAAGGTATTTTAATCAAAAGCTATGAAACAGGAACGATAGATTTTAATGATGTTTTGGATATTCAAGAGTTGCAGCTAAAGTTTCAAATGAACCAAATAGAATCTGTGAAGACCTACTATGTGCAAAGTGCAATTATTAATTATTTAATTCAGCAATAATGAAACACATATATCATATACACGGAATGACTTGCAACGGTTGTCGCAGTCACGTTGAAGAAACGCTCTCTAAAATAGAAGGTGTTTTAAAAGCAACAGTCGATTTAGATAAGGCAGAAGCTACCATCGAAATGGAATCACATATTCCTATAGAAAAGTTTCAAGAAGCCTTAAAAAAGGATGGTGATAGATACAGTATTCATAAACAAGGTGAACAACATCAACATTCAAATGATAAAAAGAAAGAGCAACCAAAAGGAAAAGGCACAGGCACATTTTATTGTCCTATGCATTGCGAAGACGATAAAACTTATGATGAACCAGGCGATTGTCCTGTTTGCGGAATGGATTTGGTGGAAGAACAAAATCTATCCACAGCTTCAGCAGAACAATGGACGTGCCCTATGCATCCAAAAATTGTCAAAGACGAAGCAGGTTCGTGTCCTATTTGTGGGATGGATTTAGTGCCAATGGAAGTAGATAGTTCAGCAGAAGAAAAAACGTATAAAAAGCTATTAAAGAAATTTTGGATAGCATCTGTATTCACATTACCTATTTTCTTAATTGCTATGAGCGAAATGCTTAATAATAATCCATTATACGATATAATGGAACAGAAATATTGGAACTGGATTCAGTTTGCTTTATCCATTCCAGTTGTCTTTTACGCTACGTGGATGTTCTTTGAGCGTGCTTATAGAAGCATAAAAACTTGGAATCTCAATATGTTTACACTCATTGGAATCGGTGCAGGTGTGGCTTGGTTATTTAGTGTATTTGGGATGTTGTTTCCAGATGTATTTCCTGAACAATTTAAAACTGAATCAGGTGCAGTTCACGTCTATTTTGAAGCAGCAACGGTAATTCTAACATTAGTACTTTTAGGTCAATTATTAGAAGCTCGCGCACATAGTAAAACCAATTCGGCAGTAAAAGAGTTACTAAAGTTAGCACCGAATAAAGCCATAAAAATAGTAGATGGTGAAGAAGTTGAAGTCAGTATTGACGAGATAGAACTCAACGATATTCTAAAAGTGAAACCAGGAGATAAAATTCCTGTAGATGGTGTGATAACTGAAGGCGAAACAACCATTGACGAATCTATGATTACAGGTGAACCTATTCCTGTAAACAAATCTCAAGAAGATAAAGTAAGTAGCGGAACAATTAATGGGAATAAAACCTTTTTAATGAAAGCTGAAAAAGTAGGAAGTGACACGCTTTTATCACAAATCATTCATATGGTTAATGATGCCAGTAGAAGTCGTGCACCTATTCAAAATTTAGCAGATAAAGTTTCAGGTTATTTTGTACCAGTTGTAGTTCTTATTTCTATTATCACATTTATTGTATGGTCTATTTGGGGACCAGAACCAGTTTATGTGTATGCGTTTGTGAATGCAATTGCAGTACTAATCATTGCTTGTCCTTGTGCTTTAGGTTTAGCTACACCAATAGCTATTATGGTGGGAGTAGGTAAAGGGGCTGAGAGTGGTATTTTAATTAAAGATGCTGAAAGT
>DIAL01000116.1:7170-8768 GCA_002414705.1 Flavobacteriaceae bacterium UBA5079 | reverse complement strand
AATTGCAGTACTAATCATTGCGTGTCCTTGCGCTTTAGGTTTAGCAACACCAATGTCTGTGATGGTTGGTGTGGGTAAAGGTGCTCAAAATGGTGTATTGATTAAAAATGCCGAAGCTCTTGAAAAAATGGATAAGGTAAATACGCTTATCGTTGACAAGACAGGCACAATTACCGAAGGAAAACCAACAGTTGAAACCGTTGGAGCTTTTAATGCTGTTTTAAGCGAAAAAGAAGTGTTACAATACATCGTGTCATTAAATACAAATAGCGAACATCCTTTAGCAGAAGCGACAGTTAAATATGGCAAAGAACACAACGTAGAAATTTTAAAGTCCGAAGATTTTAGTGCTGTTACAGGAAAAGGTGTTGAAGCTAAAATTGATGGAAAAAATGTAGCATTAGGTAATCCTAAAATGATGGAATATGCCAAAGCAGATATTACCTCTAAAATGAAAGACGAAGCTAAATCTTACCAAAAACAAGGCAAAACAGTTTCTTATTTGTCAATAGATGAAACCGTAGTTGGATATGTAGTTATAGGCGATAAGATAAAAGAAACAAGTGCTAAAGCGATTAAAGCACTTCAAGATAAAGGCATTGATGTGATAATGCTTACAGGTGATAATCACGATACAGCACAAGCAGTAGCATCAGAACTAAATTTGGCAGATTTTAAAGCCAGTATGCTACCAGAAGACAAACTCAAAGAAGTAGAGAAACTACAAAAAAATGGAAAAGTAGTTGCTATGGCAGGTGATGGAATTAATGATGCACCAGCATTGGCAAAAAGTGATGTAGGTATTGCAATGGGAACAGGAACAGATGTAGCGATAGAAAGTGCAATGATAACGTTAGTAAAAGGCGATTTACACGGTATTGTAAAAGCAAAAAATTTAAGTAATGCTGTAATGAAGAACATTAAGCAAAACCTATTTTTTGCACTTATCTACAACACTTTTGGTGTGCCTATTGCAGCAGGTGTGTTGTTTCCATTCTTCGGAATACTACTCTCGCCAATGATAGCAGCTTTAGCAATGAGTTTTAGTTCGGTTTCGGTAATAGCAAACGCACTACGATTAAGAACAATTAAAGTTTAACTATAAAATCAAAAAAATATGGAAAATTCAAAAGAACACTCAAACAAAGGAAATTACAAAACCTTCTTTATAATGTTGGCTTGCTCATTTGTTGCAATGTACATCACAATGTATTTAAACACCTATTCCATAGACCACGTATGGTTTAGTTTAACACGATTCTATATGACGTGTTTAGGAATTTCAACAATGGCAGTAATAATGTGGTTTTTTATGCGAAACATGTATAATGATAAAAAGAAAAATATCGCCATACTTGCAGGTAGTTTTATTCTGTTTGTAAGTGCATTAGGATTGGTAAGAACCCAAGCACCAATTATTGGTGATGTCCTTTGGATGAAAGCAATGATACCACATCATTCTATCGCTATTTTAACAAGTGAAAGAGCAGATATTCAAGACCCAGAAGTTAAGAAATTAGCAGAAGACATTATAAAAGCACAACGTAAAGAAATAGAAGAAATGAAAGCAATGATAAAACGATTAGAGAATGAAAAAT
>DIAL01000116.1:4122-7041 GCA_002414705.1 Flavobacteriaceae bacterium UBA5079 | reverse complement strand
ACGATTAGAGAATGAAAAATAATAAAATAGTCATATATATTGGCATACTCGTAGTAGGTATGTCATTGGGTTGGTTGCTTTTTGGTGGCTCATCAAATGAAGAAACAGACCATAATCACGATGCGGTTGCAGCAACCAATCAAATGTGGACCTGCTCTATGCATCCACAAATTATGCAACCAGAACCAGGCAATTGTCCAATTTGTGGTATGGATTTAATTCCTGCTGATGGTGGAAGTGATGGTTTATTAGCAGACCAATTCAAATTGACCGAAAATGCGATGGCTTTAGCCAATATTCAAACAACTGTTGTTGATAAAGGCAATGTTGAAGGAAACACCATTAAGTTATCTGGCAAAATTGCTGAAAACGAAGAAGCCAATGCAGTACAGGTAAGTTATTTCGCTGGAAGAATTGAACGTTTGAATGTGAGTTTTACAGGCGAAGAAGTTCGTAAAGGTCAGCTTTTAGCAACCATTTATTCGCCAGAACTCTATGCAGCGCAACAAGAATTAATTACAGCAGCATCTTTAAAAGCATCACAACCTGCTTTATACAAAGCAGTTCGTAATAAACTGAAATTATGGAAGCTCTCTGAAAATCAAATCAATCAGATTGAAGAAACAGGAAAAGTGAAAGAAAACTTTCCTGTTTATGCAACCTTTTCGGGTACTGTTACAGAAAAATTGGTAGAGCAAGGCGATTACATTATACAAGGACAACCCTTACTTAAAATTGCTAATCTAAACACGGTTTGGGGAAATTTTGATGTGTATGAAAATCAGATTGACCGCTTTAAAAAAGGACAGGAAGTGATAATAACAACCAATGCCTATCCTAATAAAGAGTTTAAAGGTAAAGTTGATTTTATTGACCCAGTTTTAAACACCAAAACAAGAACTGTAACCTTGCGTGTGGTACTAAATAATAAGGACGATGTATTTAAACCAGGAATGTTCGTAACCGCAAATATTGAAGGCAGTACAGCTAAAAATGACGAGGTATTAACAATTCCTGCATCTTCTGTGTTATGGACAGGTGAACGTTCTGTGGTGTACCTTAAAACAAATCCAGACCAACCTATTTTTGAAATGCGTGAAATTAAATTAGGCAATCAAATTGGTAATGAATATGAAGTTGTAGAAGGTTTATTTGTTGGAAATGAAATAGTGACTAACGGAACATTTACGGTTGATGCAGCAGCACAATTACAAGGCAAAAAGTCTATGATGAATAAAGATGGTGGTAAAGTAATGACTGGACACGAAGGTCATTTAGGTATGGATAACAATGCATCTAACAAAGAAAATGACCACACTAATATGAATGAGCGTTTGGAAGTATCAGCGAAATTTCAAGAGCAGTTAAAAGCTGTTTTCAATGAGTATATCAATTTAAAAGATGCTTTAGTAAAAGAAGATTCAAAAAGTACTTCAGCAAACGCAATAACTTTATTAAATAAATTGAATAAAGTAGATATGAAATTGTTGTCAGATAATAAGGCGCATAACCATTGGATGTCATTAGAAGGCGAAATAAAATCTTCTGCAACTTCAATTTCTGAAACGTCCGATATAAAATCACAAAGAGACCATTTTAAACATTTATCATCACATCTAATCAATGCTGTACAACTATTTGGTGTCAATGAAAAGGTCTATGTGGAATTTTGTCCAATGGCAGATAACAACAATGGTGCATATTGGTTGAGTAAAGAAGAAAAAGTAATCAATCCATACTTTGGCGAAGCAATGCTAACCTGTGGTGAAGTAAAACAAGTAATAGAATAATAAATCAAGTAATAACAATTAAATTTTAAACAATGAAGAAAGTAATTTTAAGTGTAGCTGTAATAGCAGCATTAGGTTTGACAAGTTGTAAAAACGAAACCAAAAAAGAAACAGAAACCACAACTACTGAAATGTCAAAAGATATGGCAATGACAGACCTGTCTTTTGGTGTAAGAGGAAATTGCGGAATGTGTAAAAACACTATCGAAAAAGCAGCTAACGGTGTTGAAGGTGTAGCAAGTGCTAATTGGGATGTCGATAAAAAGAAGATTGATGTGTCTTTTGATGATACAAAAACCGATGCAATGGCAATCCATAAAGCAATCGCAGCTTCAGGATATGATACCGAAAAAGTAGCAGGTGATGAAGAAGCATATGATGGTTTACCAGGTTGTTGTAAATACGACCACGAAATGATGATGAATCAATCTGGTGAAATGAAAGATGATGACGATACAAATCACGATCATTAGAATCTACAAATTGAGAGTCCTTTTTAGGGCTCTTTTTTTATTACACAATTCAGTAATGCTAGTATAATCCGTGAGCAGGTAATAAGGTGTTCGTCAGTTGTTCCATTTAGTTCCATAAAACATATCTGCAAGCCAGTTTGTTTATATATCGTCATTACGTAGTAATCGACAATCTCACAATCAAAAAGCTCTCAAGTTAAAAGGGCTTGCATATACCATAAATAGTACCACTGCGGCGACACGTCCTCGTTGGTACTATTTATTTGTTTTATTTCACACATTACTCGCCTTCCTCACCCGTAGCTACTTTTGCCCCTTAAAATCCCAATAAGGTCAGCACGTTGTGCTGTTAGAAATTATTAAGGGGCAACCGCTACTTAATGTTATGCGAGCCTGCGGGTCGCTTCGGGCAAAACCCACATATAATTTCGCTTCAATAGATTGTTTAGCGAATTAATTGAAATTACAGAATGTCATAACATTTGATTTAATAAAGTATGTGGGTCTACGGGTGTCACATTTTTTGAACGTCCCAAGTTTGCAAATAAGATAACCGCAGTTAAATCAACAATATTTGATTATTGAATTAAAATATTCGCATCATAAGATAAATTGAACTTCATTGAATACTGCGGATTATCCTATTTCGCAAGCAG
>DIAL01000116.1:0-4007 GCA_002414705.1 Flavobacteriaceae bacterium UBA5079 | reverse complement strand
CAGTACACAAGAGCAACTCATTCAGTCAGCAATTCCATCCACCACACAATAGTTTCTATATTACGGTTTGCCTTCAGACAAATTCAATTCCTATTTTTCTTCAAATACGGCATTTCCTCAACTTCATTACTTCGTGTCAAATACGGCAAACCTTAAATGAAAACTATTCCCAAACCTTCCATTGCTTCCTTCAATCCTTGCACTTGCCTAAACATTACTATTTTGAACTACCAATAAAAATCCTTCTGACACGAAATAAGAATCAAAAAATCCGCCACCCTTGCGGTAAACCGTTGCTGTGGTACGCACTTATGCAAAAAAAATGCAACGTGCTATTACCACAACACCCTTGCTCATCTCGCAGCCGGCTCGCGCCTTTTAGATTACCTGCTTATTTTTGGTAATTGATTTAATTCTTCAGCTAAAATTGTTAGAACACGCGTCCTATCATATCTATCTGCAATATGTGAGTCTTCATATAAAATCCGATTTACAAAATGTACGATATTAGCTTTAGTAAAGGCAAGATTTGAATATTCTGCTACAAATCTGAACATATCAATAAATTCTTGATGTTTAAATTTTGCAAATAATTCAAATATATTCGTTTTAATTCCTTCCCAAACGTCATTTCTAATAATACAAATATTACATTCTTCATTATTGTTATAATTTATATTTCTTAATGGATCAAAAGATTTTTCTAAATCAAAAAAACTATGTTTCATTCCATTTACTTGACTGGCTTTATTATATAGTATAATTATATATTCATTGAACAATAAAAAATATGGATTTCTATATTTTGGTATCTCTAAAACAGAATTGCTTGACAATCTTTTAATGGCATTTGAATTAAAAAAAATTCCAAGAGGATAAGGACAGTTTAAGTTTATGTTTTTTTCGACGTGAATTTTTAGTTCAGGTATATTTTCTTTAAGATTATTATTTAAATAGTTTCTAATGGCTCTGTGTTCTTTATCTTTCAGTTTGAATTTATTGTGGGTTGCTAAAGAAAACCTTAATATAACAGAATACCAGAATAAAGATATAAGTCCTAAATCATTATTAAAAGTGAATATTTCATCCTTGTCACACTCTTTTTTACTTAAATGCTTATGGATTTTATCTGCATACATAGATTCTAAATGTCCTAACTTTTTTTCACAATCAGAACAAAAGATATTGTCTTCTATAAATGGTATATAGTTTTGATCAATTTCCTCATCGGTCAATTCTCTTCCCATATAATCCTCAATTTGTTCAGGTGTAAGTTCTCGTCCGATATGATTTTCAACAGCTTCACTTCCTATAGATACTACAAACTCTTTATTTCTTTCAAATAGAGTTTTTAAAATAAATGCAGGTACTATATGTGAACCTTTTTTGTCAGCAGGTTTAACTAAACATAATTTACAATTCATAGGTTTATTTTATATTTTAAAGTTAAGTAAAAAGATTGCAAAGTTAGATGCCTTCCTTCATCCATCGCTATCATACTATAAAGTTCAAGCCCTACGGGTTTTGAAAAAAATTTTGCACCCAACTTTTGGCAAATCCTGCTATAGCTATTTTGTATAGCAATATTTTTCCCAAAAAACTTGACAGTATGTCCACGCCATCAATTGAACTGCTTTCTTTTTTCTCTTTTTCTTTGTAAAAAAAATATTGTTTTTTTATTTCTGATGCAAAAAGAAGCAATCTAAAGCAACAAAACCCATATTGAAAGAATAGCATAAAACTTGCCATATATTTCAGCGGAAGGTACAGCTTCGTGTTAAGTCCGTACCAAGTCCGAAGAAAAGTAAGTTTCATTTAAATCATTTATGTTATGGGTAAAATTGCTCAAGGTATTTTAGGAGGGCTTTCAGGTAAGGTTGGAAACATTATCGGTGGAAGCTGGAAAGGAATTGACTACATTAGAATTAAACCTTCAAGTGTAGCGAATCCAAGAACTGTAGGTCAGGTAAACCAAAGAAATAAGTTTACAGTGACTTTAGAATTTATTCAAGCTGTTAAACCTTTTATCCAGAAAGGATATAAGTTTTTAGCAGTGAAGAAAACAGCATTCAATGCTGCAATGTCGTATGTGTTAAACAATGCTATTGGTGGAGTTGAGCCAAACTTCAATGTAGATTATGCTAACGCTTTAGTAAGTAGAGGAGGTTTATCGACTGCTTTAAACCCTACTACTGATCTTACAACTGCGGGAGAAGTAACTTTTAACTGGGATGATAACTCTGCTGAAGGTAATGCGAACGCCACCGATAAAGCAATGTTATTGGTTTACAATCCATCAAAGAAAGAATCTATTTCTTTAACTGATGGAGCAGACAGAACAGTAGGAAGTCAAATTGTTGCTATCCCAACAACCTACGCAGGAGATACAGTGGAGCTATTTATGGCATTTATCACTGCCGATGGTAGTCAAGTATCAAACAGTACTTATTTAGGCTCTGGAACAGCTAATTAATGCTTGGTGTTTTATGTATGAAAACCACTCTTTATGAGTGGTTTTTTTTATGCTATATTTGTAATTAATATTATTAATGTTTGTTGCTAATCTTCTCTTATTTTGTGTTTTTTGTTTCCTATTTGTTGCCCAAACGCTACAATACCAATGAATATAGGGTTAGTTAAATATTGTATCGGGAAGTAGGCGTGTTGAGCGTTCCATAGTTTTAGAATGGCACCGTTTTAAAGTGTCAGCGGCGCCAAGGTGTTTCAATATTTATGTGTTTGTTTTCAGAATTTTTGCGTGTGGTGCCTAGATGTAACGTTACCATACGTTAGGGTATGGTGTATTGTTTCTGGTGCGACTATTAAGCTTGCTTTACTGCTTCCTGTTATGATTCCTGTATTTTACATTCTGCTCACTAGTATGTTCTAGCTATCAGACTTGCTATAACCTTGGTTTAATTATTTTATAAGCATGTTATAACCACGCTATAACTATAATTTTTTTATTTTGTATATTTATATTTTATGCACTTGATTATGAATAGATTATGTGTGTTTGGGTTAGTTCTGGTTCTAGTGATTGGATTATTAATTTTAAAATTTCATGTTATGGCAAAGCAAAAAGGTATTATTCCATTGGTTGGGACGATTGGTGGGATTAATTTTTATTATTTGAATGGGAAGCCTGTAGCGCGTGCTGCTGGTGGTGGTTTTAATGGTGCGGCTATTAAAACTAAACTAAGTATGGAACGTGTCCGGGAAAACGCGAGTGAATTTGGAGATTGTTCCCATGTGAATAAGGTATTTAGGCAGGCGATAAGACCGTTTTATAACAACCATAAGTTCACGTTTTTTCATAGCCGATTGATGACGTTGTTTACCGATTTAAAAAAATTAGATACTGCTAGTGCTCGTGGTGCGCGTCAGGTTTTCAAAGGGCTTCAAACGGATGCTGGGAAAAGGTTGTTGTTAGATTTTACGTATACACCCGATTGCAAACCAGAGTTGGTGTTTCCTTTTAATTATAGTATGGATTGGTCTACTTATACTTTGACATTCTCTGAATTTAATATGGAACAGGTACCATTTATTACTGGTGCTACGCATATAGCGTTGCAGTTTGGGGTTTTGGATTTTAATTTTGAAACCCTAGATTCTGAATTGCATTTGGCAGCACCTCTGGTTTTGGCTCAAGATTTTGCGGGTACTTCCTTGAGTCTGTCACCTATTGGAGCGCCAAGTGGTTTGGGTTTGAAGTTGGCTGTTTTGGGCGTTCGGTATTACCAAGCCGTGGATGGTTTGCTGTATTTACTGAATGCTAAAGATGGGGTTGGGATTTCTGTGTTTTCTATTAAAAATTGAGAATCTAGAAGCTATGTAAATAAATAAGGGTTGCTACTGACGTTAGATGTACGGTATATATATAAGTAGTTCCACGAATAGGAAATTTAAATTATTAAAAATATATTAGTAGTCTATTTATAATGTGGATATAGACAATTGTCTAAATTCAATTGTTAGCAAACATTAATACACAAAATTCAGAA
>DIAL01000144.1:2978-3399 GCA_002414705.1 Flavobacteriaceae bacterium UBA5079 | reverse complement strand
GTGGTGTAAAACAAATGTAAGTAGATTTGGTTTTAGATCCAAATAAAAAAAATGAGTTCAATTACAGATAAACCGATTTCACTAAAATCTGAAGATTTATTGAAAATTGAAAAGTATAGTTTAGCACTATCAAATTTCATAGTTAGAAGTGATACCCCAATAACTGTTGGACTTCAAGGTGAATGGGGAACAGGAAAAACATCATTAATGTCTCTATTATTAGAAGACTTTAATAGCAAAAATATTGCATGTTCTTGGGTAAACACATGGGAATACAGCATGTTTAGAGGCGCTAACGAAACTACACCAGGTGTTTTAAGGGGTATGCTAGAAAAACTAAAGATTTCTTGTGAAGAAAGAGGAGTTTGGACATTAAAAGAAGAAAGTAAAGCTAAATTTAAATCAGCCGCACGATTTTTAG
>DIAL01000144.1:1177-2810 GCA_002414705.1 Flavobacteriaceae bacterium UBA5079 | reverse complement strand
AGGTCTAGCAAATCAAATTGTGGCAAATCAAACAGGAATAAACGTTAAAAATGCTGCGGAGGGCATAACAAATAATCAAGTAAATACAGCCGAAATTGCAGAAATAAAGGCGCTAATCACAGAATTAATAACGGACCTAATCTCTGACTCAAAAAACCCAATACAAAAAGTAGTGTTTTTTGTAGACGATTTGGATCGTATTCCCCCTGGCGATGCCGTTGAAGTTTTAGAAGCATTAAAAAATATATTTGATATTCCTAACTGTGTTTTTATACTTGCTATAGATTATGACGTTGTAGTTAAGGGATGGAATTACTACATTAGATTGGTCATTAGGTAGTTATTACTATAGAGTATAGTGTTACTTTCTCTGCAGGTGATCAAAGCTACATAAATATTTATACTCCAAATTGACAGAGATTTGGAGATTCCGGAAGATAAGATATTTTGTTTTTTTACTATTTGTTAATTGAAAAATGATTTTAATTAATTTAAAAGGAAAAGATATTGGAAGGGTTATATATGACATTGGAAATGAGGACAATTGTTTTGGATGCCCAGATTATTAATTACATAACACTAAAAATTATGAAAAAAAGTATATTTAAATTTTTATCAATCCTGCTTTTGGGATTAGTCTGTTTTGAGCTTCAAGCCCAGACTATATCTAAACAAGTAATTGGTGCTTCAGGGCAAACATTAACTAATGCTAATCTAAAACTAGCTTACTCGATTGGTGAACCGGTTGTTGGATTAATGTCCTCTGGTTCTAACCAATTAGGCAACGGATATTATCCAGCATTAGATTTGGAAACGTTGAGTAATCAAGATAACAGTCTAAATTTACAACTAAAAGTATTTCCCAACCCCACAACACAATATTTGCATGTTACACATCCCAATATGACTTCTTTTAAAATACAAATTGCAGATATTACGGGTAAACAAATGTATGGCGGTTCAATTAAAAAGGAAGTTCCTTTAGATATCTCAAGTTATACGCAAGGTACTTACCTAATTACTATTGAAAACACAACAACAAACAAAAAGAATACCTATAAAATCATTAAAAAATGAAAAAGTTTTACACCTTATTATGTATAGTTATAGTATCACTTACACAACTTCATGCCCAAGCCCCACAGGGGTTTAATTACCAAGCGAGTGTAAGAAACAGTGCTGGGAGTTTAATCGTAAATGCCAATGTGTATTTTAAGTTTAACGTAATTCAAGGCTCACCAACTGCAGTACCTATTTTTACAGAAACACACTACGTTTCAACAGATGATTTGGGACAGGTCAACTTAGTTATAGGGCAAGGCACAGCCAACACAGGTACATTTTCAGCATTAGACTGGTCTTTAGGAAGTTATTACTTAGGCATAGAACTTGACACCGGTAATGGCTATGTGGCTATGGGTACTACACAACTCTTAAGTGTACCTTACGCACTATACGCTGAGAACAGCGGCAACAGTACACTAACCACACCCAATTTAGAAACAGTACTTGCTGAAAATAACTCAGCCAACAACCAAAAGATAAAAGATTTACAAGACCCAACAGAGGCTCAAGATGCGGCGACAAAGGCTTATATTGATGCCTTAATTGCAGAAGCTGTTGCAGGACTTCA
>DIAL01000144.1:781-1035 GCA_002414705.1 Flavobacteriaceae bacterium UBA5079 | reverse complement strand
TGCAGGACTTCAAAGCCAGATAGATGCCTTGAATAATAACAGTTCAGGCTTGGTAACAGATCAAGACGGCAACACATACGATTACCTCACCTACGGTGTTCAACAATGGACGGTAGAAAACGCAGAAATGGTCACCTACAGAGACGGCACGCCCATACCACAGGTTACAAACCTAACTGACTGGCAAAACCTCACCACAGGTGCTTGGTGCTATTATAACAATGACCCTACAAAACCAAGACTATACAATTGGT
>DIAL01000144.1:0-672 GCA_002414705.1 Flavobacteriaceae bacterium UBA5079 | reverse complement strand
TGCTGTTATGGGCATACACGACGCAGACCCTAACACACCTAACAAAGAATTTGCCCCAGAGGGCTGGCACGTACCAAGTGATGCTGAGTGGACAACACTTGAAAACCACCTTATAACCAATGGCTATAATTACGACCAAACCACCACAGGAAATAAAATAGCCAAAGCGATGGCATCCACAACGGGATGGAATACTTCAACCAACACAGACACAGGAACAATAGGCAACGACCAAAGTTTAAACAACGACAGTGAGTTCAACGCGGTCCCTGAGGGTTTACGTCTCGACAATGGTTCGTTCAACAATGAGGGTGACATTGCAATCTTTTGGAGTTCCACTGAGAACAATGCAGTTGACGCATGGTTCCGCAGCCTGTTCGGCAATAACAGTTACCTGTACAGGGACATCAGCTACAGGCAGTTCGGCTTTTCGGTGCGTTTTGTTAGGGATTAAAAATCTTGACTCTTTTAAGGGGTTGCTAAAAGCAGCCCCTTCTTTTAAAACAGCGCCGTAAGGCGCTTAAAATTTATGTTTTGAGAACATACAGAGATTTAACGGTTTATAAAGCCCGTTATGATTTATTGTTGTTGGTTTATGAATATAGTAATCCACACTCAAATAGACTTACTATATTAGACTGGACATTATGTTGCGAGATTTAGGGTTACATA
>DIAL01000010.1:567-3260 GCA_002414705.1 Flavobacteriaceae bacterium UBA5079 | reverse complement strand
GCTGCAATCTTAAAGGTATTAAAGGGTGACACCTACTATAGTACATTGATTTTAAATTTGATTCAAAAGAATTTATCCAGTAAAATTATTTTAGATGCTATGGATAAACAAATCCTGTATGAGTTATCAAAAGGTGTTAAAACTGTAGATTTAAAAAATACCATTCCGCTGTCGCAAGCAGGAATTGAAAAACGAAAAAGGATATTAAAAGAGACCTTTAATACGAAACGTCAGGATGATTCTGCTTTAATTAAGGCAGTAATCGAAAAAGGATATCTGTAAACCCTCTGTCAATTACCTGTAAATACTCAAAAAATGCGATTAAAATTAAAACAAAAATTACCAGCATATAACCTCCAAGAGATTCTTGTTGTATTAGTAATTATAGGCATTTTGTTATTACTAGCATTACCCAACTTAATGCCCTTAATTAGTAAAGCAAAAAGTACGGAAGCGCAATTGCAATTGAGTCATATTTACAACTCACAAACCACGCATAGATACATGTACTCCAAATACTCGTTTGAGTTAAGTGAAATTGATTTTGAAGCGCCTAAAACAGTCAATGAAAATGGCAGAGCTAATTACAGTTATGAAATATTAAGCGCCACAAATAATAGTTTTAAAGCCAGAGCAACTGCCATCACAGATTTTGATGGTGATGGCATTTTCAATGTATGGGAGATTGATGAAAATGGAGCGCCTAAACAAATTGTAAAAGATTAATGTGATCGTTTTAAAAATAACATTAATAGCTGCTCTGATTATGGTACTAATCCAAGATATTAAAGAAAGACAAGTCTATTGGTTTTTATTTCCTATGATTGGCTTATTATCTGGAGTTTTGCTTTACCAAAATTTATTTCCTGATTTGTTTTATAAGACCGTGCTTTTAAACCTTGCTTTTGTTGGAATATTAATAGCTGTCGTATTTCTGTATTCTAAATTAAGACTTAAAACATCTGTATTAAATACGTTTGGATTAGGAGATGGGCTTCTGTTTTTAGCTTTGGCGTTTAGCTTTTCTAGTATCTCTTTTATAATATTATTTGTGTTCGGATTAGTATTTTCGTTAGTACTGCATCTCGTTTTAAAAAGGAAATCAAAACAAACAACCGTACCATTAGCTGGATATTTAAGTTTGTTTTTTGCCATAACATACCTATCGCATTGGGTAGACATATTAAAATCTGTTTATCTCATTTAATTTGAAAGACGACTACAACATATCTACAAATTTGACACAGCTTATTTCCAGCGAGCAAGCGTATCACTATCGGGTGATTCCTGTGGAGACAGAAAATGGATTGCTCACACTGAAATCAGATCAGATTACTGATGCTTTAAGACAAGAATTGCGAATTGTTTTAAATCAGGATATCGAATTAATTGGAGACACGTCTGAAAATATTCAGCAATATTTAAGTGTTAATTTCAGACAACGCAATAAAAACCAAACCGAAGATTTACAATACAGTACTGATTTTTTAGAAAAATTACTGTTTACCGCAAAAGACATTGGTAGTAGTGATATTCATTTTGAACCTTACGAACATAAATGCCGTGTGCGTTTTCGTCTGGATGGTAAATTGAAAGAACAGTTTATTATTTCGCTACAAGAGTATCCTGTTATTGTTAATAAACTGAAAATAAAAGCAGGGTTAGATATTTCTGAAAAGCGACTACCTCAAGATGGTCGAATCACCATAAAAACGAATTCTAACGAATTTGACATTCGTGTATCTTCATTACCAACCCTTCACGGTGAGAAACTGGTACTACGTATTTTAAGTAAAGACGCCAATCATATTAATTTAAATGATTTGGGTTTTACAGAAACGGAACTGAAAACCTATAAAGAAACGGTAAAAAAACCGAATGGTATCATTTTAATATCTGGACCAACAGGATCAGGAAAAACGACGACTTTGTATGCCACTTTAAAGCTGCTAAATGACGATCAGACTAATATTTTAACCATCGAAGATCCGATTGAATATACATTAGAAGGAATTAACCAAGTCCAACTTAAAGAAAACATTGGATTAGATTTTGCGAGTACCTTACGAACCTTTCTACGTCAAGACCCAGATGTGATTATGGTTGGTGAAATTAGAGATGCCAAAACCGCAAATATGGCTATACGAGCTGCTTTAACAGGTCATTTGGTGTTATCGACTATTCACACAAATTCAGCTTGGGCTACCATTTCTAGATTGATAGATATGGATATTCCATCGTTTTTAATAGCCAGCACCTTAAATGTAAGTGTCGCCCAGCGTTTAGTTAGAAAGCTGTGTGATGCCTGTAAAGAAGAAGCGACTATTTCAAAAGAGCTGTTTCCTTCAAATTTTAAAATACCCGACAATTTAAAAACACATTTTACAGCAGTTGGCTGTAACACGTGTTTTCACACAGGATATCAAGGTAGGAAAGCAATCTATGAAATCATACCGATCACTAAAACACTGATAAATAATATTAAACAAAACGATTTGGAAATTGACAGTTACATTGCCGAAAATGGGATTTCAACCTTAAAAAGCAATGCTGTAAAAATGATAGAAGAGGGCGTTACGTCCGTTGAAGAAGTTTATGCTTTACTTTCGGATTAAGAACTGAAGGATTATCGATTATTAAGAATCAACATTTAAAAGGTTCTCGTTCCTAACCTGTAATTATTCAGATTCACG
>DIAL01000010.1:0-507 GCA_002414705.1 Flavobacteriaceae bacterium UBA5079 | reverse complement strand
GATATTACTCTTATTAAGTTTTAGTTTTTCTTTTGCACAAAAAGAAGAGCAACGTATTCTGAAGATCAAAAATCAATTAACAGCCCTATCAACAGAAACAGCAGGACTTACAGAAAATGTAAAAACAGAAATTCAGGTTAATAATGTGACACTCGCTAATTTCCTATTAGCCGTTTCGGATGTTCATAAAGTGAATATTAATGTCGCTCCAAATTTAAACCAGCCCATTAAAAACAATTTTACAAATGTTACGGTTGCTGATTTGTTAGTTTTTCTATGTAAAGAGTATGATTTAACAATTGATTTTACAGGAAATATTTTATCTATTAAACCTTTTGTAAAGGAACCTGAACAAATTGAAGAAAAGGTTATTCCGATTTCGTTTACACCTAATAATAATACCATTTCTATTGATGTTAAAGACGATAAATTATACGATGTTTTCAAACAAATTATGGATGAATCAGGGAAGAACTTAGTGTTCTCTCCTGGATTGGAAAATAGACC
>DIAL01000036.1 GCA_002414705.1 Flavobacteriaceae bacterium UBA5079 | reverse complement strand
GGTGGTGGCGGTGGTGGAGCTGGTGGATATATTAATTCTTTTGCCTCAGAAAGTTCTGGAGCAACTTCTTCAACTGCAAGCACAGTAGAGATAGTAGCTGGTGCAACGTACACTGTTACTGTTGGTGCAGGTGGTGCAGGTGGAAATTCTGGAGGAAGTAGTGACTGTAGAGGTGGTGATTCAAAAATTATTGGATGTGGAGTTTCAGTTACAGCAACTGGTGGGGGTCGAGGTGGACCAAACAACTCAGCAGGTGCATCTGGTGGATCTGGAGGTGGCGGAGGTCACGGTACAGGTGGCACAGAAGCAGGAACAGGTACGGCTAATCAAGGAACAAATGGAAAAGGTGGCGGAGAAGGTGGCGGCGGCGGTGGAGCCGGTGTTACAGCAGGCACTAACAACGCAGGTGGTTGTGGTTTATCTTCTTCTATTACAGGTTCAGCTGTTGCTAGAGGCGGCGGCGGAGCTCAAAAAGGTGGTTGTGGGTCACCCGCAGGTGGTGCAGGTGGCGGCGGTAGAGGTTCAGGAAATGTGCAAAGTGCACAAGCAGGAACTGCTAATACTGGCAGTGGTGGCGGTGGAGCCGGCGGAAATGCTGACAGAACCGGCGGTGATGGTGGAAAAGGAGTTGTTATTTTAAGTGTTTGTTCAGCATTATTTTCAGGAAATACAACAGGTAGTCCATCAGTTTCAGTAGTTGGTGATCAAAGAGTTCTCGTATTTAACAGTTCAGGGAGTTACACACCATAATGGCCTACTTTGCAAAATTAAATGAAAATAACAAAGTTATAAAAGTTGAGCCTGTTAGTAATAATGTTTTATTAGAGGAACAATTAGATGAAAATAATAATGTTATTTACGTTGGAGTTGAACAAGAATCAAAAGGCGTAGAATTTTTAAGAACTTTATATAAAGAACCTAATGCTGTTTGGAAACAAACTTCGTATAATACTGAAGGCGGTGTGCATAAATTAGGTGGAACTCCTTTTAGAAAAAACTACGCTGGATTGGGTTCAGTTTACGATGAAGCAAATGATGCTTTTCATAGAGAACACATGAAACTTAACGATGAAACTATTTATAATAATTGGGTTTTAAATCAAACTACATTTATGTGGAATCCCCCTATTCCTTATCCGGAAACTTTTGATGATGGAAACCAAAGACAAGATGGAACACCTATTAGAGATCATTACGATTGGAATGATTCAACATCTACTTGGGAAAAACCTTAATTTAATTAGTTGACCTATTTAAAGTAAATGATATATTTCTTTTAGAAATATAGAAATGATTAAAGTTATAGATAATATTGTAACAAAAAAAGAACAAGAAAAAATAAAAAGTATATTACTAGGTAGAGAACTTCCTTGGTATTATCTTGATGACGTTTCTTTAAAAGATAACCCTAATGAACAAAAACCAGGACTATCTCATTATTTTATTCACAACACTAATCCAAGTGATCATTTTAAATACATTCAAAATTTAATTATTAATACTTTTAAAAAAATAAAATTAAAAGAAGTGGCTATTATTCAATCCAGAGGTTTTTTACAATTGCCTTTATCAAACAATTTACTTAAAGGTAAGTATGTCGATTCACCTCATATAGATATGCTTGAAAAACATTTAGTTTTTTTGTATTATGTAAATGACAGCGATGGCGATACTGTTATATATAAAGATAAAAATTTAAAGATAAAAAAACAAGTAAAACCTAAACAAGGACGTATGTTAGTATTTAATGGTAAGTATTGGCACAGTGGTAGTCAGCCAACTACAGGTGTTCGTTGTGTTATAAACACTAATATAAGAATATAATATGTTATTTCCTTCAATGTGCATTGACAATTTTTTTCAAAATCCTGATGAAGTTGTAAGGTATGCAAAACAATGTAAATATTATCCCAGTGAAACTGGTGAATGGCCGGGTAAAAGAACAAAACGTCTTCATTTAATTTCACCTGAATTACACAGACATTTTGGAAGAAAAGTCCTAGCTACTCTATTTCCTAACAATTACGAAAACATAACTTATAATATGGCGAATGTATGTTTTCAAAAAATATCTCCTGAATACATTAATAAAGGGTGGATTCACGTAGACGGACCTGCAGATTTAACCGTTATAGTATATTTGTCTAAACATAAAAAATGTGGTACTTCTATTTTTCAATATAAAAACGCCTTTCCTACACCAACTGAAGAACTAATGCAGGTAAAGAAAAAGACATATAAAGAAAAATCGTTTGAACAAGAAACAGAAACACTTAAAAAAAATAATAATGATTTTGAAGAAACTATATCTTTTAATTCTTGTTATAATAGAGCTATTTTTTTTGACGGCTCTCAATGGCATGGAGCAAAACAATTTGTTGAGAAAAATATAAAAGAAGATAGGCTTACTTTAATTGGTTTTTACTACGGAATCAATTCTACTAAATTTCATGTAACAGAAAATAATAGATTATGAAAACAAAACTATATCCTGAAAAATTAAAAAGAGAAAATTATTTTGCGTCCCCTATCTGGACAGTTGGTGAACCACAATTTGTAAAAGAATTAAATAAAGCTTCTGACCCATATATTAAAGCAGCTAAAAAAAAATTGGCGGACGATATTAAAAAAAGAAATAAGACTTATGGAAATAAAGGAGACAAAGGATTTGTTTATCATTCAACTAGTTTAGCGGGAGACCCAAAATTCAATCAGCTATCAAGATATATAGTTGATACAGCAACTAATCTTTTAAAAGAAATGGGACATGATTTAAATAATCACGTTGTTTTTTTAACAGAGTTATGGGTACAGGAATTTCCTAAAGATGGTTGTGGTTATCATTCAGCTCACTCACATTGGAACGGACATATTTCTGGTTTTTATTTTTTAAAATCAGGAGAGACAACGAGTAGACCAGTCTTTCATGATCCAAGACCAGGAAAAACAATGATAGGTCTACCTGAAATAAAAAAAGAAAACATAACTTATGCTTCTCCAGAAATTTTTTATAATACTAAACCAGGAACTATGGTTTTTTTTCCATCTTATTTAACTCATGAGTATCCACCTGATCTAGGTTATGATACTTTTAGATTTATACATTGGAATTGTCAGGCTATCCCTAAAGAATCTATTAAAAGTTATATAAATGAATATTAAAAAATTAAAGTACAAAGTTATTGACAATTTTTTGTCTAAAAAACAACACGAGCAAATACTTAAAACATTTACTTCAGACCATTTTCCTTGGTACTTACAGCCAGACAATAGTACTACTAAAATTAAAACTACTAAAGATATGAAAAAAATTTATAAAAATATCCTTGAGGGGACTCAACTTACTCATTTGTTTTATGCTTATAAAGATCTAGGACAGGGAAAAAATAAAATAAACTCACCTTATTTTAAAATAGTTGAATCTTTTACTAAAATATTTCTTAAAAAATATAAAATTAAAACAATGGAAATATTTCGTTCTAAAGTAAATTTACAACTTAAACTATCAAATGGGAAAAAACATAATTATAATACCCCACACAAAGATTTTGAAAACCCTTATTTTAATCACAATGTTTTACTTTACTATGTTAATGACAGTGATGGGGATACTATTTTTTTTAAAGGAACAAAAATAGTTAAAAAAATTTCTCCTAAAGCAAATAGATTAATAGTGTTTGATGGTAATATTTTACATACAGGTAGTCACCCTAGTAAATCGTCTCAAAGAATAGTTATGAACACAGATTGTATTTGGTAAAATGTTATTAAAGAATAAAATAAAATTTGAAAAACCTTTTGATTTTAATACAGTGTCTCATATCTTAGATACAGGGCATTATCCTTCTTCTCATTCTAGTCAATGGCTGACTGATTATGCTTTAAACTCTGTGTTTCAAATTAAAAAGGTACATAATTATCCAATGCTTGAACACATATTTAAATATTGTGAAAGTAATTTTAATAATACTAATATACCCGCAGACTTAGATTTGTTTTATTGCATGCAATCTGGTGTAAAAAGTAATATTCACAGAGACACTTACGACGTATATATTTTAGGAGCTTTTGGTAGAACTTTATATAAAATAGAAGATAAAGAATATATACTAGAACCAGGTAGTATTTTGCATATACCCAAAGGACATCTACATGTAGCCATTGGTTTAGACCCTAGAATAATTATATCTTATGGTTTAGGTAGTGTTTGATATCTGATTTATAGTGTAATATACTCTCTTTTTTAAATATAGGTTTTTATATGCTACAAAA
>DIAL01000166.1:16585-16916 GCA_002414705.1 Flavobacteriaceae bacterium UBA5079 | reverse complement strand
TCAGGTATTTTACCGTTTAATACTTGAAAAGGCGTGCAGCCAAATAATTCTGTTGGGAATCGTTTATTATTAGAAATTCTCCATTTCATAAATATACAATTGATGCTTTTGTATATGTAAAATTAAACTTTTAAATTTGCTACTAGCTTCAGCTCGAAAGAGTTGGGGCTTTTTTTGTTGGTCTAATTTATGGCGAAAGATTAAGTGGTTTTTTTCTGTCCTATTTTAAGAAAAACATAGTGAATACCTTGCATGGTAAAGGTTTAAAGCTCATGTCTTAAACTTTGTGAAATTTAAAACCAAACTTTACCGAGGTTGTTTAGTTGGAATA
>DIAL01000166.1:12261-16449 GCA_002414705.1 Flavobacteriaceae bacterium UBA5079 | reverse complement strand
TCGAATTTTAAATCTTTCTTGATTTTTATTGTGGTTCTAGTGGTATTGTTATGGCTCATGCCAATGATTAAAGTAGATGCTATTGGAGATTTTTTTGAAAAGCTAATAAAGCCTTTAGGTGTTCCACTATCCATAGCCATAGGGTTGCGTTTTGGACTCTTGAAGTATAAAGAGTTTAGCCGTAAGGACGAACCATAAACATCTCAAAAGCTCTTGATTTTATTTATAGCCTATTTAGCAACCAATATTTGCTCATTTTTCTAACAATATACTTAAAAGCGAATGCCTTACTTTAAGTAAGGTAGATTGTTTATATATTCAATTTTACAAGCTTATATTGTAAAACAATTTCCCTTAATTAAATAATGACTTCTGTTTTGATGAATAAGTACCTTTTAGTTTTAATTGTCTTGTCTTTTTCGGCATGCAAATCCATCTCCATTCAAAATAAACAATACCAAAATACAACGGAACAGGTCGTTATAGGAAGCTT
Source organism: Flavobacteriaceae bacterium UBA5079 (assembly GCA_002414705.1). Lineage (GTDB taxonomy): Bacteria > Bacteroidota > Bacteroidia > Flavobacteriales > Flavobacteriaceae > Algorimicrobium. The sequence goes on along the minus strand of DIAL01000166.1, from coordinate 15,956 downwards.
GGGGCAAGATGAAAACTTTGTGTTAGAAAAAACATATAACCACGTAGGCATTCCCAAGATCTATAACCCACTTAAGCTTTATGTTACGCAGATACCTTTTAATAAAGGCACACTTCATGCTTTTGAAAATGCCAATGCATTACAAGCAGCTAAATTAAACGTTATTTATATAGATTCTCTGGAAATAAAACCAAAGTTTTTAAACATCCAAACCGTAGATGAAATTGGTTTAATGGCTATGTTAAATGATAAAGAAAACAGCGATGTTAAGAACTATATGATGAATCAGGATCAATCGCATATTATTTCAAATGTATCTGTGGTTTTTGATGAGGCAACTATGCAGCAAATAGTCCTAGCAGAAGAGGTGTTTTTAGAACTTTCAGGTATTAAATCTTATAATTTAAACCTCTACAAAAATAAGAAATTAACAAAGTCAATCAGTTTTAAAGATGGTGTTATTTTTGGCTATAGAACGTCAAGTGCCTGTTGGAATGAAAATGAAAAGTATCAACTCCAAATTGTAGATTTAGTAGAAGGCGATAATAAATGTCCAAAAAACACCTATAAATCAGCCAAGCGAGCAAAAAAAGAAATTAATTATTATAAATTTTAAATTAATGAAAAGAGGACTTTACCTTTTTATACTTACACTAGTTTTTAACTGTTCAGAAATTGTTGAAGTCGAAAATATTTCAGATGATACCGTTAGTATTTTAGCACCTGCAGATACCTCTGTTTTAACGGAAACAAATGTGAGATTTTCATGGTATTCAGTTAATGATGCCGAACGTTATAAGTTACAAATAGCCCAACCAGATTTTGAAAACGCACTAATAATTCTTGAAGATACCACCTTAACCAAAACGGATTTTTCAAAAGCATTAAATTCTGGTGATTATGAGTGGCGTGTACGAGCAGAAAATTCAGATTATCAAACTGGCTATTCAACCCAAAGCTTTCGTGTGTCTGAAAGTGATGCTGTAGATATTTCTGATGAAGATGTTATTTTATTAGCTCCAGCAAATGCGGTCATTTTTAACACGACAGATACCATTAACTTTTCTTGGGAGACCGTTTTAAATGCAGAGAACTACACCATACAAATTGCAACACCAAATTTCGCCAATACTATAGAAATTATTGAAAACGAAGTAGTAAATTCAATTAGTTTTTCAGTTTCAAATTTAGAAGCTCAAGACTACGAATGGCGTGTGAAAGCGCAAAATTCGGAGTACGAAACAGCTTATTCCATTCAAAGTTTTACGGTTGAAGAATAAAACAAAAACATATCTGTTGTTAGGTGCCGTTTTGGCTATTTGGGGAACTATAGGCTATAAATTTGTGAATGGCTTAAGACCAAGCCCTTCTGAAACGATACAACAGGATTTTACTATGTCATTTAATCCCAAAACGAATACTAAAATAGACACCTTCTCTATTCAAAATTTAGAGAGAGATCCTTTTTTAGGAACGCTATCTAGTAAAAAAATAAGCACTTTTCCAAACAGAAATAAACCAACACCAAAAGTGAAAGAATACAGCCCAATAATCACTTATGGAGGGATGGTTAAGAAACAAAGTTCTTCGTATCGTGTATTCGTTATCAATATCAATGACAATCAATATTTATTAAAACAAGGACAAACTGCCGATAGTGTCAAGCTTATTAGAGGAAGTGATAAAGAAGTTATTGTTCGTTATAAAAACACGTCGCAAACCATAAAACGTCAATAATGTTTTGGTTCAAGCTAAAAGCAGGCGCTTTGCAATTGACACTCTTTATTGCAGTCGTTATTGCTTTACTACTCACCGCTTTTATACTTTTGATTAACACCCATAAACGGTTTAATATCCAAACCGATTTTATTATTGAAACTACCAAAAACACGGATCGAGGCATTAATTACGCACTTAATAATATAACACCTTTAAACGATTCCATTTCTGTAGATTTAGATGACGAGGACTACAAAACTCTAAACGTATATCGTGAATTTTGGGGTGTTTTTGAGAAAGTTACATCTGTTTCAAAAATTAAGAATAACATCCTAAAAAAAACGGCTTTAGTCGGAGGGAATCAACCAGAAAATGATAGAACCGCTTTGTATGTTCAAGATAACAATAAACCACTCGTTTTAGTTGGAAATACTAAAATTGAAGGTGTCGCCTATTTACCAAAGCAAGGTGTAAAGCCTGGCTCCATTTCTGGGCAGTCATTTTATGGTTCACAACTTATTTATGGAGCAACTCGAATTTCAAATCAATTGCCTGAAATTTTCTCGGAAACTACTACGCAAATAGATAAAATTGAAAATCTAATTTCTGGAATATCACAAGAACAATTTCTGAATATAAAAGACGGACAGACTTATAAAAATTCCTTTCTGAAACCCGTTCAGATTGTTTTTTCTAATGGAATCATCCATTTAAATTCCGTTCAGTTAAAGGGAAATATCCTTGTGCAGTCCAAATCCAAAATTATTATTGATGCTTCATCAACGCTCAAAGATGTTGTTCTTATTGCACCAGAAATAGAGATTAAAAATAATGTGAAAGGGAACTTTCAAGCAATCGCTTCTAAAGATATTTTAGTTGGTAAAAATGTTGTGTTAGAATATCCGTCAGCATTAGTTTTAAATGAAAAAAGTATTGAAGAGCCTATTGATGTTGGTTTAATTCAAAGTAAAATCGTGATTGATGATGATACAATCATTACAGGATTGGTGTTGTATTTGGGTGCTCCAAAAGCTAACAACTACGATGTTCAGGTGGAACTAAAAGAGAAATCTAAAATTATTGGTGAAGTCTATTGCAATCAGAATTTTGAACTTAAAGGGACTGTTTATGGAGCCGTTTACACAAATAACTTTATAGCGAGACAGTTTGGTTCAATATATCAAAATCATATATATAACGGAACGATTCTGGTTAATGAATTGTCGGAAAAATATGTGGGTTTACCATTTAATAACTCTAAAAAAGGCATATTAAAATGGTTATATTAAAAAAAATAAAGGCATCAACACTCATGGAGACCTTGGTGGCTACCGTACTTATTGTCATTATTTTTATGTTAGCCAGTATGATTTTGAATAATCTATTCTCAAATACCATTAAAAATGATACCAGAGCAATTGAAGCACATTTAAGCGAATTACAATATTTTCAAGTGCATGAAAAATTAGAATTGCCATATCATGAAACATTTAAAGATTGGAATATTAGTATCGATAAATTTTCAGAACATGATCAGCAACTTATAGAGTTTGAAGCAATACATACTAAAACTAATAAAACGATAACTATAGTCCATGAAGAAGCCAAATAGTAAAATAAAGGCATTTACTTTAAGCGAAATGATTGTGGTGCTTATTTTAAGCAGTATTGTCGTTGGTTTAGCATTTTCGGTATTGAATCTTGTCCAAAAACACATGATGAGTATTCAGCAAAATTACAACAATACAACCATATTAAATAAACTAGAAACCTCTTTATGGTTGGATTTTAATAGATATTCCAAAATTGAATATAATATTCTTGAAAACGAGTTGAAATTTTCAACTGCAATGGATTCCGTGACCTATCAATTTTCTGACACACACATCATAAAAGGGACAGATACATTTGCTGTTCCTCTGCAACAAAAACAGGTTTTCTTTGATGGCGAAGTTATTATTAGTGGACAGATTGAT
>DIAL01000166.1:8314-12030 GCA_002414705.1 Flavobacteriaceae bacterium UBA5079 | reverse complement strand
TTCCAAAATCAGTCATTATTTATCTTTAAAAAAAATGATGCTAACGCTTATATGAACTCATGGGATTTCAATTAGAAAACATAGCAACTCCAAAGAAAACAAGAAAGGAAAGCTCTAACAAAACCTCTTTTTTACAAAAGGAAATAACCCTATTTGGTAATTCCTTTTCAAATAAAATCAAAGAGGATTTTTATACAGAATTAAGTGTGCTTCTCAAAGCTGGAATTACATTAAAAGATGCTTTAGAACTGATCCAAAACGCTATAAAGAAAAAATTAATACAAGGAAAAGTCGCTTCAATTTATAACGCTATTATATCGGGTTCAAGTTTATCTGAAGCTATAAAAACTCATAAAGAATTTACGGATTATGAATATTACTCACTTAAAATAGGCGAAGAAACAGGAACGCTTATTCAAGTTACAGAACAATTAGGAGCTTTCTATGCTAGAAAAAATGAACAACGAAGAAACCTTATTAGTGCTTTAACGTATCCCATTATTATTTTAAGTACAGCTTTATTGGTCGTTATTTTTATGTTGCAATATGTAGTTCCCATGTTTCAAGATATTTTTGAACAACAAAAAGTAGAACTCCCAGCAATAACCAAATTCATAATTTACATATCCGAATTTATGAAAAGTTATGGCTGGTTATTTATAATTCTAATAATAGCTTTAATTTTTTCAAGAACATTATTCAACAAAAAGTTATGGTTTAAAAAATTTAAGGATCGTTTTGTTTTAAAAATACCCTTTATTGGTGATTTTATGAAAACTGTCTACCTATCCCAATTTACACAAGCTGTCTCTTTATTAACGGCATCTAAAGTTCCTGTAGTAAATAGTATTCAGTTGGTGAAACAGATGATTAATTTTTACCCATTGCAAACAGCCTTAGAAGCCGTGGAACAGAATATTTTAAAAGGACACGCATTGAGCGAGAGCTTAAAGCAACATAAACTATTTGATGATAAAATGATAGCGTTAGTTAAAGTCGCTGAAGAAACAAATCAGAACGAATTTATTTTTGAGCGCTTAAACATCATATACAATACACAGGTACAACAACGTTCTAAATTACTATCAACGATTATGGAACCTATTATTATATTGATGGTTGGTGTATTGGTTGGTGTTATTCTAATTGCTATGTATTTACCCATGTTTAAGTTGAGTAGTGTTATGGGTTAAAAACACTAGTGTTTAGTTTAGCTTTCAGTTTTTATCTGTTTTATATGGTTGTTAGTGAAATATTATTTTTCGTAATTGAGACAATTTTTATTTGATAATTTAACTACTCAATAGTTATTAATTAATAATAAGGCTATAGTGGTCTAATTTAACTATTAATTCTAATTGCCGAAAAACATGAATCAAGATGTCATTTCACAGCAAATGGAACTATTAGAAACGTATAGATCTAATATAAAAGAGAATAGTAACAAAAGTGTTTTTAATCATTTATTTAAATATCTAATTGAAAGTGAAGAGGGCGTCAAATGCTTTAAGTTCATTAAGAATATCAAAATACCTTACAAAACACTGTGGTTTATGCAATTCAGAAGAGAATTTTGTCTTCAAAGACTATCTTATCATTGTCCTATATACTAATCTAAATGTGTGAAATAAATCTGGGTTAAGCCAAAACAATATTACTAATACAATCAATAAATGTGCTTACGTAATATATAGTGGTTAATTACATCAACAGCTTTATCCCATTTTCTATTATTCCTTCACTTAATTGAAGCTATAAATCTTCCATTTAAAAACTAACCCTCACATCATTCTCATAAGTTACAACAGAATATTTTGTGCCATTAAACTCAATTTCGGAAGGCACACAGACATCCTTTGTACCTAAAACTAAAGTTGTAAATGGAACGGTTAGTTTAGAAGCTATATCCATTCAATGTTTATAATTTAGAATTAACGGAATAGGATCTATAGTTTGCTCTTCTATCCACTGATTATTGGTAATAAGCTTCAGTAATAATTGTTCTTGCTCATGATTATAATAACTTTTTTTAAGTAAGGTTTTTTCTTTTGATTTCCATTTACTTTTGTGTTTGCCTGTTTTTGTTGGTTTTGGCTTTGAATCTTTAGGAATTAATAAATTGACCTTCTTACCCTTTTCATAATAAATATCAAATATGTCTTGATAGATTTCTAACCCTTTCTGATCCCAATCACAAACATAAAATAGTGGTAGGTCTAAATATTTTTCAGACACCTCTTCAAGTTTAGGTGTATTATTACCTCCTGCATACCAAAGTTCAATATTTTTTTCTCTAAACATCCAAGGTGTTTTTAGAAAATCCAAATTTTCACATAGAAGCACATATTTAGGGTCTTTACAGTCTATTACAAACCTCCATTGTTGTTCTTTTGGATCTTCTGATGGAAATTTATCTATTCCCAATAGAAACATAATATCTTTTAACAATCCTGGCTTAGACTCCAAGTATTTAGAATCCTCATTTTCAAAGGTTTTAGACGAAAACGTTCTAATTGTTGTCAACCCTTTTACTAGCGTAGATTTATTTTTGAAGATTAAGATGAGCGCCTGTAGGTCTTCGGTTGTGTAGTTTTTGTAGCCTGATTTAAGAATACCAGAAGTATCGAAAAACTCTTTGTAATATAGATACTCACTTAAAAAATGCTCTCCGTAATAAGCTTTAAAACCGTCATTATAAACAACGATATTATGATTTCCTTCTTTATAATTAAGAAGATATAATTGTTTAGACAATACCTCACTTACATATTGATTATTCAATAATGGCTTACGAATTTGCTTGTTTTTGCTTTCATAGAGTTGGTGAAGTCCTTCTCTAATTCTCCAAGGAATATTTGCTTTCATCTTCTTTTGTAAATATCCCAGCAGGATGATGATTAATTTGGTCGTATTTTAAATTTCTATTGAGCTGATAAATATATTGCTTTCCTTCTTCTAATTTCAATGGGTTAATAGACATAGAAATAATTTGGTAGTCATACTCTTTAGCAATATCACTCAGCATATCAAAATTTGAACCTATACTTTCTGTTTCATCAATATTCATAAACCGCAACCCTTTATTATCTTTTCCAACTTTACCGTTATCAAGCAATGATAATTTTGCAATACATAACAATGCAAGCGCAGAATAAGTTTGTCCTGTGCTACCAGAGTTTAAAGTCCCATCTTGAGTTGTTATGTAATAATTTAAATTGTAATATGAAAAAGGGTTTAATAGTGTTTTGTAATCTACGTTTGGTTTGGCAGAATCGTTAAAGGATTGATATGAGTATTCTATTTTCTCTTTCATTGATGGTAGTGCATCCATTTGATCACTAAAATCTCCTGGTGTTCGAAACATTCCTGCTGGTTTTGTAAAGTCTGAGATGAATTTTGTAATCCATTTCGTTGAAATTCTAGTACTAGTATCTTTTTCTAAAACCGCTTTATGGTTGCCTGTAATCTTAGCATTTTCTTTATCAAAAAACAGATTTATTTCTCTCACAATATTTATTTGTTTCGACACTTCATCTTGTACATCTTGTAATATTTCTCGTATTCTTCTTAATTTATTTTCTCCAAGGTCTCGATTTTGTTCGTTAATTTTTTTAAGTCGCTCTGTAATTAATGTCATTACATCTGCATCTTTAAATGAAATGCCTTCGAAAATTTTAGGCAAAATTGTTTCACTTAATTTTATGAAGTCCTTATTA
>DIAL01000166.1:4057-8139 GCA_002414705.1 Flavobacteriaceae bacterium UBA5079 | reverse complement strand
TTACTTTTTATAATATCTCCTTCATTAAAAATATAATCATCTACAATTGAATCAAACTTTGCATTGAACTCTCCTAATACTAAAAAAAAGCTACTCTGCGTTTGAGCGAAGTCTCCAACTATTAAGTTTTTAGTTTCTATATCCTCTAGATGGTGTTCAAAATCATTTTTTAATACTGTTAAATCAGTTTCCTTTTCTTTAATAGCGCTGTTTATATCATTTACAATTTCATAACTATCCAAATATTCTTTTGCATTTTGATACGCATTATCAACGTTTCCGTAAAATGTTTCTACAAGATTTTGAATAGTTAATTCTGAATTTATTTTAAGGTTATTTGGTAAGTTGTTTTCAAAAAGCGACTCTATTTGTGTGTAATTATCTATCTGTACAGTTTCGTATTTCTTAAGATTAGTATAAAGCGTATCATTTAAAATTTTACTCGTTCTCGCCTTATCAACTTGTTTTTTATACTTCTTATGCTCCTCTAAATAATGTTCTTTTTTACTGTAGTTTTGCTCTAATGAAAAATCTAATTTTTCGTAATTCCAATTTTTAAGAACTTCATTATTTTTTACATTAACATCTACAGATAATGCTTCTCGTTGTAACCAAGCATTTAGGTATGAATTTCTTTCATCAAGACCTTCAATAAGTTTTAACAATGCTTCTATTTTAATTTGTTTGCTCTTTAATTCTTGCAGCTCGGCAGCAATTTCATTTGCGCTATTCTCAAAATATTTAACGACTTCTTTTTTGCTTAACCTACTTAAAATTGGTTTTTTGCATTTTGTAATGTAGTGGCTTATTCCAGAAAGCTCAATCCAAAAACCATCTTCTATAATTTTACTATCTAAATCTTTTACACTTTCTAATACTTTATCTGGACTACTCAAATATTTAGCATTTTTACTTATTTCTACAGGAATTGTCGTTTTTAATGTATTGAAATTTCTAATTACACTCTCTTCAAGTATATCAAACTTGTTTGTGCTGTTTACGACCCAATACGTCAGCGAAGATTTATTATTAAAGTCATTAAAATCTTTTAAAGCTTCGGCATCTTCAATATCTTTCCTGACATCAGTAATTGATTGCTGAAGATCTTTAATAATTGTGCTATCTACTTTTGAGTGGTCTAATGCTTCGAATTCTTTTTCTAAATTTTTCTTTTCTAAAATATCCTTTAGTAATTCAAGCTTATTTCTATAATCTTTTTTAGGTGGAAGTTTTTATGAAATGTCAATAACTCTTCAGCAGTTTGAAGTCCTGTATCTTTTATATAATCATCAATTTTTGAAATCTCTTCTTTTTTCTGTTCGTGTACTTTAAAATCAGCTTCAGCTATCTCCAAATACGTTTCCCATTGTGTTTTATTATCTTCAATATATTTAATTTTATCACTAATCTCCTTGTTTAAATAGCTGATTTCGTTTTTAAATTGAAAGTACTTTTCTAATACAGTTTTAAGTTCTTTTTGTATTGCGTTAAACTCTCTTATAGTGGACATATATTTCTGAATAGCATAATCCTTTTCGAGACTCTCTTTTTTTGTTTTTAACTCATATAGATTTTGAAGTTTGTCCCTTTTCTTTTCAATATCTGAAATTTCATTTCTATTGCTTTGAAACAAATCATTATCTTCTTGTAAGTCCTTAACAGCCTTATCGTATTCTTCAACAAAAACCGTTCTCTTATCTGAACCAAACAGAAAATCTTGAAGGCTCATTTTATTTTTTACATCAATCCCTTTTCTTGAAAATGCTTGTAGTATTTGTGCATAATATCTAAGTGTATTATTGCCTGTTGACAAATCTAATGGCAGAATACTATTTTCTTTTAAATGCAAATGATATCCGGTAAAATTCTGCCACTTTTCAAATCCGTAATAATCAGATGTATTTAATTTAGTTTTAAGTTCATCTATTGGCAGCCATTTATCGTCAAACTCAAAATCTCTAATTATCATTGGTTGATCTAGTAAAGCAAATGGATAATTTTGAAAGCCAATACCTTTTTTTACAATGAAAGCTTGAGATCTGTTTTTGTTACGCTCAATGAACGTTCCGATTACTAAGAAACTATTCTCCTCTACTTCAACATTTAAAAAAGCATATCCAAAATCGCCTTTGTCTTTGGATTCTAAAACCAAATGATTAAAAGGTCTGTCGCCATTAGACTCAATTGCAGACTCATAAACTGTTGATCCAACAAGAATGAGTTGTATTAAGTCTGTTAAGATACTTTTACCAACACCACTATCTCCACTAAAATCTGTTCTAAATGGATGAAACAAATAATCGAAATTCTGATGATGAATTATGTTAATTGTACTTAAGCTGTAGATACGTGGGTAGTCTTTCATTTTAAATCGTTCATTCGTTCATCTATGGTATTAATTACGTCTTCATATAGCACAATTAGACGGTTAAACGAAGGTCTTAATTCAAAATAATCATCCTTAAAGAAAACCCATCCTATGCTTTTAAATCTCTTAAATGCATTATCAATTGTGTTGCTGATTCTGTCTTCATCATCTGAACTTTTAATACTCGTATTATCTGATTTTGCTATTAATTTAATAAGTCCTGGTTTGTAATTCTCATAATCATTTTTGACTATGTTCTTAAATGCTTCAATAGAATCTAATTCCACATAGCGATCTATTTCCTTGACTTTATGAAGGATCAAACCAATAATGATGTATTTATTTTTCATAAAAGCTCTGGAAGAATCAGGAATATTGCCTCTACTACTAGAGTTAAAATCAATAAAATAATAGCGTTTAATTCCTTCTCCTCTTTCAAAAAGACTAATCCCGAAATATGTTTCGTAATACTTTTTTAAGTCTGGATAATACTTAATTAAAAAAAGAAATTCGTTGGTGTAACCATCATAATTTTGAATGTGCATTCCATCTTTTAATAGATAGTCTAACTTACCAAAATTAGCTATGGCATCATTGTTTTTTAAAAAATGTAATGGATTTACATCTGAAATATCGTGTCCCATAGCGTTATATTAGTTGATGATATTGTTCTTAAATTTTCTTTTTGAATCGTCACTTTAATCTTAGGGTTAGTATGCGCTCTTTCAATACAACCGAAATACACTTTGGATACGACTGTAAAATCAGAATTAGTATTGTAGATTTCCTCAAACTCTTTAACCAGATTCACAGTTTTATTATTTTCAAGTTTTCCAAAGACTTTATCTATCAATTCCTTGACAAGGTTAGACTCTTTTATTATTGCACTTAAAGCAGCTTGGTTTAACTTTTCTGCATCCTCATCTCGCTCATAGGCTATTCGCTTTTTTGCTTTCAACGGAAATAACTCACGATCTCTATCCAGTAAAACTAAACGTGCTCTTTCTTCGTATTTAATAAATGATTGAATGCCTTGGGGAAACACAACATTTTTATCAGAATCTAGACTAGATTCTTCTAATAAATAATCGATAAATCGTTCTGTTTTTGCATTGAACTCTGGTTTATTTAGTGAAGAAAATAATTCTTTAATTCTTGGACGAATTCTATTTAATTTACTGTCTGTGGTTTTTAATCTCCCACGAATTGTTCTAAAAAAATAAGTGGTACTTGATATGCGCTTTACGATGGCATCATTGGTACTATCAAGATCAATTAATTGCGATGTCATAGCATCGGTTTCATCGTATGCCGATCTTAAGTCTTCATTCTTTTCTTGAATAATCGCTAAATCGTCACTAACTGTTTTAAGTAATTCTAACGGTTCTAAATTTTTTATATAAGAATCCTCTCTTAGCTTTTTAACCGAGTCATCTATTTGACGATACAGGTATTCTATTTGAACTTTTAAATCTTCTTTAAATGGGTCAAAATCATATTCAAACCAATCTATCAGCGTATTTTCATCTTTAATTGCTTTATCTAAAGCTTTTCTGAGGCGCGAACATATTTTTTGTATTTCGGTAGGATCAAAAGAGCCTTTTAATGTTTGCTTTGCTATTCTGCAAAACTGCTTGGCATACTCTTGTAATGCATATTTTTGAATTGTTTCGTCATAACTAAGAAAATACCTTTGCAGGTTTTTAATTCTCTC
>DIAL01000166.1:997-3923 GCA_002414705.1 Flavobacteriaceae bacterium UBA5079 | reverse complement strand
TATCTTATCCTTTAAATAGCGTTTATCTCCTCCAGCTGTGTAACCTTGTATGTTTTTATATATGTTATGTATATCCTCTCCTGTAAATTGTTCGTCCTCATAAATTCCTAATAACACATTTTCATAAAGTTGAGCGATTACAATTCCGTCTTCTTCAACAGGAAACAGAAGGCTATATGTTTTGCCTTTGCTTATCTCGTCTAAAAAGTCGAAATTATTTAATTGTTCTTTATTCAAATTTTGTGATTTTAATAAAATTGTTTGTTCTCTATTTACATTGAAAACACTCTTACTTCCTAATTATTAAACATATAAGCTTTATCCTCGCGAGGAATTTTCTTCTAAATTAAATCTAAGGGATGATTGTAAAGCTAAATACAATTATTGTAAAAACCAATAAATAATTGGAATGAGTATATAACAACTAAATTTTGCTTAAACCTTATAATTTAGGTTAACCATAATATGATAAATAGTAGTTTCTGTTCCGTGAAAAGTAGCACCAACCTTTATTCCAGAAGCTACATAATTATAATCAGAAGTAAGATCTTTTGTTTTAACTGGTTTAATACCAAAATCTTTAGGATAAACAACTTTATTGAGCGTCTCATTTAAATATTTGTCCCACTTTTTTTCAAATTGTCCTATAGGATCTTTATCATAAATTAGGATTACAAAGTCTTCTTTTTTGTGGTAGTAGTTAAATACCTTTTTAAGATGAGATTTAACCCTTGTTACATCTCTATAAATAAAAGCTTCACATACTAAAAATGATTCAGTATTACTATCTTGAAGCATTAAATCACGTTCACCTTCACTATAACCAGATTCAGAAAACCCACCTCGATCTTGAGCTTTTATTTGCCACCCGAAAATGGCAAATCTAGGTTCTAGAACTAATTGTATAATGTCGTTATATTTATCTTCCTTTGTGATTTCATTAATGGATAATATTTTGTCCAACATTTTATTAGAAGCCAAAGCAACTTCCTTTGTTATAAATTTTCCAATCTCTACTTGACCATTCAGTTTTTCAGGAAAAATCTGGATAAGTGTTTTAGGTTGCTTAGAGTAAATTTCATTGTAGTTTGCCTGAAGGACTTTTATATGACTACCATCATCAAGCTTCGTTTTTAGTTTGTTTATAAACTCAGGGTCTGTTCCATCTGCAAATTGATGATAATTGGTAGCTTGTTCTATTAAACAAACTGCTTCTTGCCTCTTATTGTTATCCATATAAAGTTCCATTCGCATAGCAATAGCGTTCTTCATCATTTGGTATGGTAGCGGAATTTCTAAATAGAGTTTTTCAAATGATTCTATATCCTCTAAATTAAAATAAACCGTTAATTTATTAATCCACACATTATCTTGAACAGATGCAATTAATGTAGGGTTTAAATGTTTTTCGACTATTAACCATTCCTCTAAAGCTTCACTAAACAAAGCTTTATTATTGGTTTTAGATGCCCAATTTATTTTTGCCGCAAAGCGATTAATACAAACTGATGCACTTTCGTTAAACTGATGGTATAAGGCATCAAATATCTGATATGCAGATTCTGGATTAGAATCAAATCGAATTAGACCTTTAAAAAATGATTTATAATGAATGGATTTAAAACCTCTAACCGCTATAAAATCTTTTTTAGGTTGTTTTATCTTATCAAGTTTAGCCTCGTCTTTTTCGTTATAGGCAGTCATTAGTTTTACTACGTAAGAAGCCTTGTGATACTTAAATTCATTTCTTTTTGGAATAATATTAGTTTCCCAATAGTTTAAAGCGAGTTCAGTTTGTTTAATAAGTTGCTCATATTGAGAAAGCTTTGTAAGTGTTAACTCAATTTCTGGCAACCAAGTTTGATCCTTTAAATATGCTGTAAGTTGTGCAACCTGTATTTTTTCAATTAGGCTCTTTTTAATCCCTTCAGAAGTAATCCAATCTAATATTATAAGAATACGTAACAGATCACTTGTATTTGTTAGTACATTAATCACATCTGTTCTATCGTCAAACCAATTGATAGCTTGTGCGATTTGAGGTGCTAATTCCTCTTCTTCACTTCCAAATGTATTGCGTTCAAAGGAAGAAGAAAGTATGTCTATTTTTGATGGCGATCCCTTTTTTGTATGTAATTTTAGTATTGCTATTATTCTTTTTTCAATTAACGTTTTAATCGCTTTTACATCTTGGTAGATAAAAAAGTAATCTGATTTACCAGAAACAATTCTATTTAGTGTAATTAATAAGATAAACAAATGACTTCTCAACTTTTTAGCATTAAAAGTATTAGCCTCGTGATATTCGTCATCAGCTTTAACAAATTTGAATCGTGGATTTAAAAATTGCTCTAAATCGCCACTTTTAAACATCACATACATTGGGTACACCCAATCTATTTTCTTTAGACTTTCATTTTTCTCCGCCCAATATGGTAATCTTTCAACACGGTTTTTATTGGGGAAATCTCTTGTGAAGACCGTATCTTGTTCTATTTTTTCTAAGTAATAATCTTTAAATTTCATAGATAATTCTGTCTGGAAAACATCAACATCCATTTCTTTACCATAGCGTTTATGAATAATAAACTTTGCTAGCCAACTAAACGCATCTAATTTTAAGATATAAAAATCTATTGCGCCATTTCCTCTAATCTCAATTGGTTTACTATTATCTATCAGCTCAATTAGATCTTTAAATATAGTAGGCAGTAAAAAAGGTGGATTTGTATAATTAACAAAATATCCGTTTACAGGAAATTCTTCAATCACAGATAATAAAGTATTCTCTTTTAACTCGTGCGCATCTATAATTCTATGGTATTCTTCAAGAGACCTGACATTAGAATGTGAATGGAATTTATATTGATTAGTTTCAAAATAGAGTTGCATTACAATTTTAGCAACTTCACTAGAAGATTTTTCG
>DIAL01000166.1:0-936 GCA_002414705.1 Flavobacteriaceae bacterium UBA5079 | reverse complement strand
TAGAAGATTTTTCGCTTGATCTACTTATTGAATTCAGCACTAATTGCTGACTTTGCTTTAGAAGTTCTAATCTTACCGTATCGTCAATAGTATTAATTGAACTTTCAATTTTTACTTTATTCATTAAATGAAAACCTAATGAAGCAAATTTTGAAGACGTCAATAAATAAGGAATAGCTTCTGGTTTATTCTGAATTAAAAAATGACAAACTTCCCACAATAAAAAAGGTTTATTTAAACTAGCGGATAATAGTTTTTTTTATATAAGCAAAATGCTGAAAAACAATTTTACCATTTTCTACGATTTTTGAATAAGCCGTATCTAGTTGAACAATTTCGTAAATAAGATAACCTATTAAAGAGCGACTTTCTTGTACATAGAATAGATTTCCGTTGCTTTCTTTAGACCTTAAACGCATTTGTTGGTGAAAATCGTAGTAATCTGTTGCTCTTTCTAAAGGCGTTAAATCTAAATAACTTCCGTTTTGAAACCCAAGGTTAGAACCTAGTCTGTAATCAAGAAAACATTTGGTAATTTCCTGATTTACACCTTCCAAATCTGATTCTGCCAATACCAGTTCTATTGCGGTTTTCAAAAAACTTTCTTTAGCCTGGAAAGCGATTAAATCTTCTAATTTAGGCCACCTTTCTCTGTAGAATGTTATTTTTAGTAGCCTCTTTAACCTATCACTATCTGTAGCAATATTATTGTCTAAAAGTAATTCTTGCCACACATAGGCAGCAATCTCACTTTCATAATCAGAGAAATATGGTATTTTACTACCGTAAATATTTATATAATATTCATTTTCTGCCTCTAGTATGGTTTTGTCATTGATTAATTCTTCTATCGATGGTGTGCTTTTAAAATTAGCTTTATGAGCATTATAAATACTATCGAATATGCCTTTTTCAATGGTTAGACACCTACTCGCC
>DIAL01000130.1:2795-4508 GCA_002414705.1 Flavobacteriaceae bacterium UBA5079 | reverse complement strand
AAAGGAACTGAAAATCTGTATCACTATCCTCTTATTGATTTAACGGAACAGGAAATAGAAGCTATAAATTTACAGAAAGCATACGCACCTATTCAAGCTGAATTTGATATGTACCAGAAACGCAAAGCCGATGGTATTGATGCCTATTTATTACAAAGTGCAAAATTAAGATTAGCAAAACTATCTGGGCAAATAACAGAGGCAGGACATTCAGCGATTGAAGAACTTTTAAGACCAGTACGTGACGAAGTAGTTAATGGTCAATGGATAAACGCCAAAGCTAAATTAGAAGCTATAGGAAGTGAAAACGTTGGTATTGATTTTTACACCGAATTACACACCGAACTAACAACCTATATCAATGAAAATTATTAGACAAAATGGCATTAACTACATAAATGTAGACCAACCGCAAGAGGTATATTTCAACATGCTCAAACAATGCAACGGCATAGAGTGGGTAGAAGATGCTTTCATAGTAGCTTGGGAAAGCTATCAGTTAAAAGATTGGTTTTACGATGGCGCAACCTTTGTACGTGAGAATAATGGCGACTTTTGGGAAGTAGCAAGCTTTATCCACGATTGGTTAAACGTAACAGGCTAAGTCGGAAAGCCAATAGACAAGTATTTCATTAAGTTAATGATTGTTTTAGAGTATAGCGTAGATATTATCTTCGAGCGTTGCAAATGGATGCAATGGACGTGGTTAAATGTTATCAATCACAAATTTATAAAGAATGACTTTGTAAGTCGTGAAGTTCCACAATGGTTGAAATAATAAGAAAAATGAAAATTACCATGAAAACAATAATTAAAATACTACATACAACTTTGAACCAAAATTCAAGGTTTAAAAGTATGTGTTCTAGTTTGCTGTTTTTCATGTGTATAAATATACCTATTTTTTCGCAAACCTATCCAGACCAAGAAAGCAACACATCCACTTACGGAAATTATACGCTACCAAATAACGGTATTCCAAACTACTTAAATTGGTTTGATGCTCAACTTTCAGATAGTCGTGTTATGCGAATTACAGACAGAAATACATTTGGTGTTAACGGTCAACAATTAAGGCACAATTACAGTAAAGACCAAGTTTGGAACAGTAATGAAACACGTATAAAAATGGCTGGCTATCCTGCTGCTATTTTAGATGCTGAAACCTACGAGTTTTTATATTGGAGTGACATTCCGAGTTATGGTCGTTGGAGTAATACACAGCCTTATATAATCTACGGAACTGATGGTAATAGCTTTGTAAGTCATAATGTGTTATCAAATAGCCGAACCACGCTTAAAACCTTTAATTATCAATCGGTTGATTTTGGTTTTGGCGAGGGCAACCAAGATAATTTTGATAAGTACGTCGGGTTAATTGGCAAAAACGGAAATAACAGAACACTAATAGTTTATGATATTCAACTCAACTTCATAGTTGGTGAAAAAGATTTAGGTTCTACTCAAAATATAGATTGGTTTGGTGTTTCACAACTTGGAAATTATGCAGTAATTATGTGGAAATCTGATGGAAATGGCAATGAGCAAGGCGTAAAGAGTTACGATATTACATTAAACAACGAAACCCATATAACAGACGTAACAGAACACGCAGCATTAGCTATTGATGCTTATGGTAATGAAGTTTTAGTAAGTTATGGAACAGAAGCACAATGGAACGATCAACACAGCTTGTTTATGGCTCGTTTAGAT
>DIAL01000130.1:941-2658 GCA_002414705.1 Flavobacteriaceae bacterium UBA5079 | reverse complement strand
TATGGCTCGTTTAGATGGTTTGGGTACAACTAACTTATTTCCGTACATAAATGGTCGAGGCATTTGGGGAGGTCATATATCAGCACGCAATATTAATCGTCCAGGATGGGTGTATGTTAGTGAGCAATGCTGCCCAACTAATCCCGTAGCTGCTGCTGAAGTGTTTGCTTTAAAATTAGATAATAGCGGAACGGTTGAACGCTACGTAAAGCACAATAGTTATCCGAGTAGTTATTTGCACGAAACCCAGGTAGTACCAAACAGAAACGGTACTAAAGTAATCTTTGCAAGTAATTGGAATGATGCGAATGAAATTAACCAACAGGCAGCGCATGACTTTGTTTTAGAGGTTAATCAGGGAACTTTAAGTATAACAGAAGTAAGTGTTACACCTGAACAACCAACGAGCGTAAATTATTACAATATTTTAGGGCAAAAAGTGTCTAAACAAAATTTGTCTAAAGGCATATACATTAAAGAATTAATTTATAAAAACAGGGTTGAACATAAGAAAATAGTAAAAGCTAAAAATTGAGGGATTTTTAATGGAAACAATACAGAAAATAGTAAAATGGTTTATAGATCAAACCAATACAAATAAAATAGCCATTATACTAATTTCTGTAATGTGTGTCATGTACGTTGATAGAGTTGATTTTAAAGATGAATTAAAGATTTTAAAACGTGAACGAAAAAAAACTGATAGCATTTATACTATTAGACTTAATCGTCTTACTGATGATTTCCAAGAAAAAATTAATGATTGCAATAATAAACGTCTTGAAGATTATTATAAACAAAGTCAAATGTGGCAAGAAAAATTTGATGAACTATTTAAAGAAACTGATAATGTATATCAAAAATATCATCAATTAATTAAAAAACAATGAAAACAGTCATTTACATAATAATTGGATTCCTTTTTACATGGGTTCTTTTAGAGCCTTCTGAAAATTATAAAGCAATAGAATTGCCTGAAAGTAAATTGTATCAAAATGTAAAATTACCAATAGAAAATCTCGAAATAGATAGTGTAATAAGTGATATAGAAAAAAATATTATCTACTTAAAAAATGTAAATTATAATGAAATTAGCCAATAAATATAAATCACTTTTAGAGCAGTATGAAATTTGTACGCCATTACGTTTGGCTCACTTTTTTGCTCAAATACATCACGAAAGCAATTTAAAACCTGTTGAAGAAAATCTTAACTATTCAGCAGATGCTTTAAAACGTGTTTTTAAAAAGTATTTTCCAAACGATGAAGTGGCTAATTTTTACGCACGAAAACCTATAAAAATAGCGAATAGGGTTTATGCAGATAGAATGATGAATGGTAATGAAGCATCGGGTGATGGTTGGAAATATAGAGGTCGTGGTTTTATTCAAATAACAGGTAAAAAAAATTACATTTTATTAAGTAAAGACACGCTAATAGATTATTTAAACAATCCTGATCTATTACTTAATGAAGCTGATAGTATGATTTCCGCTTTATGGTATTGGTCCAAAAATAACCTTAATAAGTATGCAGATGCTGACGATTTAAAAGCAATCACTAAAGCTATTAATGGAGCTTATAATGGATTAAGCCATAGAAAAGATTTACACAAGTATTATAAAACAGTTTTTAAATGAAAAAATATATCATATTATTAGTAGTTTTTATCTCGTTACTTGGTTGCCGAGTAGCAAAAAAAGAATGGGTAAAAGAA
>DIAL01000130.1:521-720 GCA_002414705.1 Flavobacteriaceae bacterium UBA5079 | reverse complement strand
AAATTAGAGTAGTTCAAGATAGTGTAATTAAAAGTGAGCTTTTTAAAATAAAAACATCTGTATCAAAATTAGAAACATCTGTATCAAAATCTACAACCACTAATGGATCTACTTCAGAGAATGAAAGCACAACCGTTTCCGGGACCATCACAGCTGAAGATGGTAAAGAAAAAAGTGTAACCATAGGAGGCACAATTAT
>DIAL01000130.1:0-422 GCA_002414705.1 Flavobacteriaceae bacterium UBA5079 | reverse complement strand
AATAAAGAGTGATGGAGCAAATGTTACGTTTGAAACCACAAGTAGTAAGGCTATTTCCAAAGAATTTCAAGAAAATTTACAGGAAATTTCCAAAGAACTACAGGAGAAATCCGTACAGCTTCAGGAAGTACAAACAGAATTAATTTCACTTAAAAGTGAATTTTCTAATTTTAAATTAACCTATGAAAGCGAAAAAACCATTAAAACCAATACCGTTAAAAAAACAGGCTTTCAGTTTGGTGTTTGGATTATTGCAGGTATTGTTGTAATTGTTATTTTAGCGGTTTGGTATTTTAGGAAGTCTATTTCTTTTTTGTCTTAAAACGCAACTAAAACGCAACTAATTAAAAATGATACTTTAAAAATCTATATTTTTAAAGGCTTCCCGAGTGTTGTTTGCCTCCCTTCTAAGGAGGCGGTCG
>DIAL01000096.1:15352-18297 GCA_002414705.1 Flavobacteriaceae bacterium UBA5079 | reverse complement strand
GAATTTTGGACCAACAGGTCAAGTTTAATTGTTTACAAGATCAAAAAAAATCCCATTTATAAATGGGATTTTTTTGTTTTTAATATTAGTATATTTAATTAACACGCTTCTTTTTTATTCATACAAAATTGTAAAGCTCCAGACGGACACTTCTTTACTTGATTAATAATATTTTCGTTGGAGTCTGCTTCTAAATCTATCCAAGGTATAACGGACTGCCTAAATACATTAGAGAGTTCTAACGCACAGCGTTCTGCATTTATACATATTTTCGGATTGTAGGTTACAGTAATATCTTTATTACTGAAAACATGGTTTTTTGTTTTCATAGTAAATCACGATTTGGGTTTATGATTCTATTTCTTTAATCACAATTAAACTTTAATTAAAAGCTAATCATCGTTTAAAGGTATTAATAAATCGATTAAAAGCAAATATTTTATCTCTTTTTCGATAAGCAACCTAATTTTTTATTCAAACTCGGATGTATAGTGGAATTTAATACTCGGATATTTTTGTTGTGTCATCTGTAATGAAAACGGAGAATCTGCTAAAAACACCAATTGATTTTGCTTGTCTTTAGCTAAATACCGTTGTTTAACACGTAAAAATTCTTTGAATTCTTCGCTTTTTTTATCTTTTGCGTCAACCCAACACGCTTTATGCACATTCAGATTTTCATAGGTACATTTAGCACCATATTCATGTTCCAAACGGTATTGAATAACTTCATATTGTAAAGCACCAACTGTACCAATTACTTTTCTGCCGTTAAGCTCTAAAGTAAATAATTGGGCAACACCTTCATCCATTAATTGGTCTATGCCTTTATTTAATTGTTTGGATTTTAAAGGATCAGCATTATTAATGTATCTAAAATGTTCCGGACTAAAACTTGGAACACCTTTATAGTTTATATGTTCACCTTCTGTTAAGGTATCACCAATTTTAAAATTACCAGTATCATGCAATCCAACAATATCACCAGGATAGGAAATATCTACAATTTCTTTCTTTTCAGCAAAAAAGGCATTCGGACTAGAAAATTTTAATTTTTTGTTATTTCTGACATGTAAATACGGTTTATTACGTTCAAATTTACCAGATACAATTTTAATAAATGCTAAACGGTCACGGTGATTTGGATCCATATTGGCATGTATTTTAAAAACAAAACCGGTAAAGTTCTTTTCGTCAGGTTTAACTAAACGTTCTTCACTTTGTTTTGGTCTTGGTTTTGGTGCAATTTCAACGAAGCAATCTAATAATTCGCGCACACCAAAATTATTTAAAGCAGAACCAAAAAATACAGGTTGTTGTTGACCGCTTAAATAGCTTTCTCTATCAAAGACTGGATAAATACCTTCTACCAACTCTATTTCTTCTCGTAATGTATTGGCAGCCTTATCTCCAATTAATTTATTAAGTTCTGGCGATTCTAAATCTGAAATCTCAATTGTTTCTTCAATATCTTTTCTGCTGTCACCACTAAATAAGTTGATGTTCTTTTCCCACAAGTTATAAATACCCTTAAAATCGTAACCCATTCCTATTGGAAAGCTTAAAGGTACCACGCTTAATCCTAATTTTTGCTCCACTTCATCCAACAAATCAAACGCATCTTTACCTTCACGATCCATTTTGTTAATGAAAACAATCATGGGAATATTTCGCATGCGGCACACTTCAACTAATTTCTCGGTTTGTTCCTCCACACCTTTAGCCACATCAATAACTACAATAACACTATCTACAGCAGTAAGGGTTCTAAACGTATCTTCAGCAAAATCTTTGTGTCCTGGTGTATCTAGAATATTAATTTTTATACCATCATATTCAAAAGCTAAAACAGAAGTGGCAACAGATATTCCACGTTGACGCTCAATTTCCATAAAATCACTGGTAGCACCTTTCTTTATTTTGTTACTTTTTACAGCACCAGCTTCTTGAATAGCACCACCGAATAATAATAATTTTTCAGTTAAGGTTGTTTTTCCAGCATCTGGATGCGAAATAATTCCAAAAGTTCGTCGTCTGTCTATCTCTGTTATAAAACTCATATTCTGTGTTAAAATGGGTTGCAAAGATACATTTTATAAACACAAAACAGAATAAGCTTTTAGGGCTTTTTAATTTTATGAGAAGATTGACGTATTTTTAAATTTTTGAATGGTATTTTTGCAGTATGATTGAAGAGCAAGTAATTTTAGTTAACGAAAAAGATGAGCAAATTGGGCTTATGGGTAAAATGGAAGCCCATGAAAAAGCCTTATTACATCGTGCGTTTTCGGTATTCGTTTTTAATGATAAAAAGGAATTAATGATTCAGCAACGTGCTATCCATAAATATCATTCACCTGGATTATGGACCAATACATGTTGCAGTCATCAGCGTGCTGGTGAAAGTAATATTGAAGCTGGAACGCGTCGTCTTCAAGAAGAAATGGGCTTTGTAACTAATTTAGAAGAATCTATTTCATTTATATACAAAGCACCTTTTGATAATGGTTTAACGGAACATGAATTTGATCATATTCTGATTGGGCATTTTAATGATGATCCAGCCATAAATCTAGATGAAGTTGCCGCATGGAAATGGATGACATTAGATGCTATAAAAGCGGATATTGAAAATCAGCCTGATTTATACACTGCTTGGTTTAAAATTATTTTTGAAAAATTCTATGAACACATAAATATTATTGAATAATGAGAGTAACCGTAAGTAGAAAAGCCCATTTTAATTCGGCGCATCGTTTGTATCGTAAAGATTGGTCTGACCAAAAAAACGACGCTGTTTTTGGGAAGTGTAATAACCCAAATTTTCATGGACATAATTATGATATGATTGTAAGCGTAACCGGAGAAATTGATCCTGAAACAGGTTATGTTATGGATGTGAAAGTTTTAAAAGATTTAATAAAATCTGAAATTGAAGATGCTTT
>DIAL01000096.1:6185-15244 GCA_002414705.1 Flavobacteriaceae bacterium UBA5079 | reverse complement strand
TTGAATTTAGATGTACCCGAATTCCAAGATTTAAATCCTACAGCTGAAAATATTGTAGTCGTAATTTTTAATAAATTAAGACATCATTTAGCAACTAATTTAGATCTGGAAGTTACACTTTATGAAACACCTCGAAATTTTGTAAGCTATTCTGGTCAATAATGATAAACCATCTCTATCCCATAAAATTTACACCCATTTTAAAAGATAAAATTTGGGGAGGAGATAAATTAAAAAATCTTCTAAACAAACCGTCTCATGTATCTAAAATAGGTGAAAGCTGGGAAATAAGCGATGTGGAAGGTGACACATCCATTGTAGCAAATGGCAATCTAGAGGGTCAATCTTTAAAACATATATTAAGCACATACAAAGCGGATTTATTAGGTAAAAAAAATTATGAGCAATTTGGAAACACCTTTCCATTACTCATCAAATTTATAGATGCCAAAGAAGATTTATCCATTCAGTTGCATCCTAATGATGCATTAGCTGCCAAACGTCACAATTCCTTTGGGAAAACTGAAATGTGGTATGTGATGCAAGCAGATCAAGATTCAAATTTAATTGTAGGTTTTAATCAGCCCATGAATTCCGAAACCTACCTGAAGCATTTGAACGATAAATCACTTCCTGAAATTTTAAATTTTGATACGGTTAAAACAGGTGATACGTATTTCATAGATGTTGGCAGAGTTCATGCCATTGGAGCAGGAGTTTTATTGGCTGAAATTCAGCAAACAAGTGATATTACCTATCGTGTTTACGATTGGGATCGGGTGGATAGTTCAGGAAATGAACGTGAATTGCATAACGATTTAGCTTTGGAAGCTTTCAATTTTAATATGCCTGAAAATTTCAGAGTACATTATTCCAAAACGGAAAACAAAACCAATACTATGGTTAGCTGTCCGTATTTTACAACTAATTTTTTGAAACTTACAGAAACGATAAGCAAAACAAACACAAAAGATTCATTTCTAATTTACATGTGTGTGTCTGGACAGGTTATTGTTAAATCAAACGGAGTAAGTACGACTTTGCAAACTGGCGAAACCGTATTAATACCAGCTGCTTTAAAGCATATTGAAATGGTAACGGATAATGCTACGTTGCTTGAAGTTTACGTGTAAATTAAAAATTGATTCTTTCATTTTAAAGAGCGCATCTAAATGACGGGATTACAATAAAATTACCTACTTTTGTAAAAATTTTAAAATTACTATTATGGCAAATAAAAGAGACCTAAAAAAAGACATTAATTATGTGTTAGGTGATATTATTGAAGCAGTTTATGTTTGGGAATATTCAAACACAGACAAGGATACAAAAAAGAGTGAAGCAATTATTGACGAAGCAATAGCAACGTTCGATACCCTAATTGTTAAAGTAAACGATAGAAGTGTAGAGGATAAGAAAGCTCACTTTAAAGCTATTAACGCAGAACTTGAAGAAAAAGGACGTGCGTTAATTGAAAAAATTAATAAGCTAGCATAAAAAATAGAAAAAAATAGTTGCATATATAATTTACAAGATTATATTTGCAGCTTCTTTCGCCGATGTAGCTCAGCTGGCTAGAGCAGCTGATTTGTAATCAGCAGGTCGTGGGTTCGAGTCCCTCCATCGGCTCTAAAATTAAAAATCCAAACTAGAAATAGTTTGGATTTTTTTGTTTTATATAATTTGCTTGGGACGAGAAGCCTGTCTTGAGCGCAGTTGAAAGCAGTCCCTACATCGGCTCTTAACTTGAAGCTCCAATACTAGAAATAGCTTGGAGTTTTTATTAGATTTTGTGTTGCAAAAAATTAGGTATAAATAATGTTATCTGTTAACCATTTAAAGGTATAGATATTCCAACAGCAAATGCGCCTGTAAATTGTTGTACGTCTGGCTGAAAGTAATAGGTAAACCCAATATCTACATTATTATTTCGGCCCAATTCCAACCCAAAAGCAAATGGAATATGATAAATAATTCCACTTTTTTCAATATTATCAAAATAAGTAAGCGTTTGAAATTTTCCAATAGATGTACCAATACCTATTTCAACATAAGGTGCAACCCATGGAATTGGTGCTCTTAAACGTGCTTTTCCACCTAATAAAAACGCTTTAGTTTCCACGCGCTCATTTATAGGGTTATTGTTAAAGTCTTTATCGGTTGCGTTTGTTAAAATAAATCCGGCATACGGTCTAAATTCAACCCATGAAGCTGCTTTTAGAATAAGTTCACCTTGTAGAAAGAATCCACCAGACGCGCTATTTTCAATGGTGTTATAAGGAACGCTAATGCCGTAACCTATTTGAGCATTTATAGATTTTTCCTTTATAAATTGCGCGTCAGCAAGGTTTGAAGTTAAAGCAGCAATGAATATAATTAGTAATTTTTTCATAAGTTTTTAAGTTCCAAATTTGGGGATTTGAGTATTTGAAGTTTCTTTAAAATTTAATCAACAGACCACTCTAAAACATTTAAAATATCATCTATTCCAGAATATATATAGATTTCACTAGTAGGTTTTATTAGTAAATGATTAATATTAAATTCTGAATTTTTAAAAAATAACGTCTCTAATAAATCATACTGATCAACAAAAATGTGTCTCTTTTCATTAACTTTAATATCAGAATCTTTAGATGCTATTAAAAACGCTTGATATTCATTACTGTTGTTTTTTATCCAATTCCAATATGATTTATATTTTGAATCTGCATTGATATGATTGTTATCCTTTCTGTAAACATGTAAAATAGTTTTCTTATTTTGCTTAAATTCGGAACCAATAATTTTAGTTAAGAGCATTTGTATTTGGTTAAACTGAATTGAATCAAGTTTGCCAACATTTTTATGATAGTATATGTGTTTTGTGGTGGAAGAGTCGTTTTCAACGACTCTTTTATAGGTTTTACGTTCATCAAATGATTCAAATTTCGCTTTAGTTATTTGTTCATTTTGAAAGTAATAATACGTTTCTTTATCAGCGTTTTGGCTAAAACAGGTAATTGATATTAAAAGTAATACTATAAAACCGAATTTTTCTTTCATGATTAAATATGTTATAGCGTACTAGGGTTAGTCATTCTCTTTACGTACTTTAATATAAGCATCCAATTCCTTACCGTATTTAGAAGCTTTTATTTCTGGTGTCAACGAATTATTAATAGTATCCAACCATTTTATTTGCGCATCATAAATTTCAGTTAATGCTACGTAAGGTGCTACATCACTATCTTTATTTTGAATAGCAAAATTAACCGTATATAGATATTTACTTTTTAGCAGATTCTCATAAGCTTTCATATTTTCCGCTATTAAAGTGGAATCATTCTGCGTTTTGGCATCTAGTTCAGCCTTTATTAATTCCAGATTTTTATCGTTATAACGATCCATCATTTTTAAATAGTTTTCAAAAATGATTTGCTGCTTGGAACCTGTAATTTCTGGGTTTAATTCGAAATTTTTTAGGTTCGCGTTAATTTCTGTTACGCCTTTATCTGCAAAAAATGAAATTTTACCGTAAGCATCTTCATTTGTTTTGTTTAAATGAAGAAAGAATACTTCAGGAGATTCTAAATCAGCATGAAGTTCAAAAGCGGATTCGCCATTAATAGTTAAGGAATCGACCGTAATTAAAGTTGAATCTTGAATTTTTTGAAGGTAAAGTGTCCCTTTTTTTAAATCTTTAATCGTGCCTTTAACAGTTAAATCGTGTTGTTCATTTCCGCAAGAAACTAATACTAAAAGTGCTAATACTATAAATGAATACTTCATGGGTTATTTTGAATTTTAGGGCGCAAATATCTTATAATTATTGTTTAAATACTAACCAACGGCAGCTAATCGCATTAAAATTGTACAACCAATAGCAGCAATGGTTCCAATGGCATAACCAAACACAGCAAGTAGAACTCCAACCGTTGCTAACGATGGGTGAAAAGCCGATGCTACAATAGGAGCAGAGGCTGCACCACCAACATTGGCTTGACTACCTACTGCTAAAAAGAAGTAAGGCGCTCTAATAAGTTTGGCAACAATAATTAATAATATAGCGTGAATGGTCATCCAAATTAATCCAACTGCAATTAGTCCAGGATTATCAAAAATGGACATTAAATCTATTTTCATACCAATAGATGCAACGAGTATATAAATAAATACCGAACCAAATTTACTGGCTCCAGCACCTTCATAGTTTTTTGCTTTAGTAAATGAGAGAAGAATAGCAATTAATGTAGCAATACTAATCATCCAAAAGAATTGTGAATCTAAAAAGGTAAAGGTGTTTCTCATGGTTTGCGATTCAATACCACTTACCACATCACTAAAAAATGGCGCTAAAATATTAGCGCCAATATGGGAAATGCTCACTGTTCCAAATGCAATAGCTACAATAATCATAATATCTGTTAATGATGGATTACGATTCACACTTTTAGAAAATGAGGTTACTTTATCTTTTAAAGCTTCAATAGCCGAATTATCTGCACGCAACCATTTATCAATGGCTTTAGAACGTCCAATACCTATTAAAATAACAGCCATCCAAATATTGGCAACTACAATATCCACAAATACCATTTTTCCATATTCAGACTGATTGTATTGATATATTTCTAACATGGCAGTTTGGTTGGCACCACCACCAATCCAGCTTCCTGCAAGTGTAGAAAGTCCTCTCCAAACAGCATCTGGTCCAGCACCACCAACAGTTTCTGGTGATACTATAGAAATTAAAAGAATAGCAATAGGTCCACCAATAACAATTCCCAACGTTCCTGTTAAAAACATGACTAGAGCTTTCCAACCCAAATTAAATACGGCTTTTAAATCGATGCTTAATGTCATTAAAACTAATGCGGCAGGCAATAAATAGCGACTTGCCATATAATAGAGACTCGTGCTTTCTTTAGTTATTTCGCCAGCTTCGTTGACGGTTTCCCATTCAGGAGCAATCAATCCAGAGGTTGTTAATACGGCTGGTAACATATATGCCATGAATAAACCTGGTACTATTTTGTAAAATTTAGGCCAAAACCCTGTTTTTATGGATTCCGTATAAAAAATGAATCCGAGTGTGAGCATTAAAAGTCCGAAGACAATGGTATCGTTAGTGAAAAGAGGTTCTTGCATGATTGGTTATTTAGATGTGCAAAATACCAAAATAAACGGGTTAAAAAAAGCGACTTTAGGAGTCGCTTTTATTTGGTGTATTTTTTTTAGGTTTTGGGTATCTGTTGTTTTCCTTTAAGTATTGCATAAGCATCCATTCAATTTGGCCATTGGTGCTCCGAAACTCATCAGAAGCCCATTTTTCAACGGCTTTGAGCATATCTTCATTCATGCGTAATGCAAAGGCTTTTTTCTTGGACATGTTACTTTTTTATAAATGTTTCAAGGGTGTTTATTAAGATTTCGGATAATGGATAATCAGGTGATTTGTAAGATTTCTCATTATCTTCATCCAAATTTATTCGTTTTAGTACATGATTCATGTTTGGAATAATAACTAATTCTGACTTTGGGTTTGCTTGATGTAAACCTTTGGCATCGCTTTCAAAAACCTGTAAATCTTTATCACCATTTAAAATTAAGATAGGAATGGTTAGTTTTTTTATTTCTTCAGAAGGATTATATGCCATCCAAGTTTTGAAAAAAGGTTGATTTGGTTTAGCAAAAACACTAATTAATTTAGGGTCTACATCTTCAATAGTACCTGAATCTTTCAGCTCTTTAAAATGTACTTCTGCTTTAATACCTAATGTGTCATTTTGAATTTTAAGTTGCTTAACCATTATAACATCAATGGGATCTGCTGGTCCAGCTAAAGATACATATTTATCTACATAATCAGTAGAAGCCAACATAGCAACTAGAGAACCTTGGCTATGACCTATAAGTGTTATATTTGAAAAGCGTTTATCATCCTTAAAATTATTGATGGCTATTTTGGCATCATCTACAAAACGAACGAAATTTAAATCTTTCATCATAAAACGTAAGTTCAACCAATTGGCAGAACGTTTATCATACCGATAAAATGCAATGTCGCGTTGGTTTAAGCTATCTGCTAATTGTCTGATATAATTAGCATTTGCTAAACCTAACTGATTACCATTTCGGTCAACATTACCAGAGCCATGTATAAAAATAACTAAAGGCTGCTGTTTTAGTTCTTTATTGTAGGTTAGTGTGCCAGGAAGAATGATGCTGTCATTTTTAAGCATAACTTCTTCTGAAGTAATTAGTTTTTGCGCTACAATAAATTGGCAAGCAAAAAGTAAAACAAGTAAGAGATTTATTTTTTTCATAATTATCTGTTTTTATCACGTTCAAAAACAACACTCGTGTAATTTTGAGCAATATGTACCACACTCCAACCTTCGCGAGCGTATTGATTGAGTAAATCTTCAAAACTTTGCATGCGGTTTCGCCAACCTAACTGCGGTACTTCAACTTTGTATTCTTTCATAAATCTTTTTCTTTAAATCGTGTAAACGCAATTACAACGCCTAAGCAAGAACCAATAAGAGTTCCAAATATGACGCCAAGCGCAACATTTTCTGTAATAGCACCAATGGTAACACCAATGCTGGAACCTATACTACTACCAATGGCAATGCTAAAAATTTGTTTGTTGGTCATTTTAATGATTTAATGTACCTGTGTTTAAAACAGGTGATGCTTCTTTATCACCACATAAAATAACCATTAAATTACTAACCATAGCAGCTTTTCTGTCATCGTCTAATTCTACAATATTCTTTTTGCCTAATTCGTGAAGTGCCATTTCTACCATACTTACCGCACCTTCCACAATTTTATGTCTGGCAGCAACAATAGCGGTTGCTTGTTGACGTTTTAGCATGGCATTTGCAATTTCTTGTGCATAGGCTAAATAGCCAATTCGTGCTTCTAGAACTTCAATTCCTGCTATGGATAAACGCTCGTCAATTTCTTTTTCTAGAGCTTCACTGACTTCATTCAAGCTTGAGCGTAAAGTGATATCTTCATCTAAACCTTCGTCGGCAAAATTATCATACGGATACATACTGGCTAGTTTTCTTACAGCAGCATCTGTTTGTACACGCACAAAATTTTCATAATTATCCACATCAAAAGCGGCTTTGTAAGTGTTTTCTACACGCCAAACTAAAATGGTGCTAATCATGACAGGATTTCCGAGTTTATCGTTGACTTTTAGTCGTTCACTGTCAAAATTACTCGCCCGCAATGATATTTTTTTCTTGGTATAAAAAGGATTTGTCCAATAAAATCCATTTTCCTTAATGGTTCCAACGTATTTTCCAAATAAAAGGAGCACACGAGATCCGTTTGGTTGCACCATAATAAAACCAGGTGCAATAAATAATGCTAAAACAACAATAGCTATGTAAGCTGGGTTTTCAGTGACAATAGCAGTGGCAATACTTCCAAAAAATAGTACTAGGAATACAAACAACATTAAATACCCGTTTGCAGGTGTAATGATTTTTTCTTCTTTCATGATTAGTAGTTTATTATGATATTAAAATAATATCACGAATATATCATTAATTTAGTTGTCCTGCAAATCAATTTTGGCATGACTATTGAAATATACTTTGTGTTATTGTAACTTAACTTTAATTAGAGTGTGGTTACTTTAATTAAAAAGCAATAACATTTCATATTTTTGGTTGGTTAGTTAGGAAAGCACTCTTTTTAGAGTGCTTTCTTTTTTATTCTTCTGAATTTATGTGTGTTACTTAATAAAACTTGAGAGTGCTTCAATAAGTTCAGGAGCCAATGGACGAAAAGATTCGTTATAAGATTTAGAATTTTCAAGATTACTACCTTCAATAATGAATAACACATGATTCATGTTGGTTATATTAATTAAAGTTCCCTTTTTTGCAGCTTCGTGAAGTTGTGAGGCTTCTTCAGGTGAAACTTGTAAATCTTTTGTACCGTTAATAATTAATACGGGTTGATTTAGGGTTTTAATGACTTCAACAGGATGATACTGCATCCAATTAGCCATAAAATCTTGCGTGTCTAAACTAAAGATGTTTGAAAGTGCTGGTGGAAAATCAGTTGTTGTTTTCCCTGTTTTTAAGATATTAAAAACACGTACAGCATCTGGTTTTAAACTAGGAGCCGTTTGGTCTATTTGTTCTAAAATAACTTCGTCAATACTTTTAGCAGAACCACCAAGGGATATAAAGCCAGCTATATTTTCATCGGTCGCTAGCATACCAATCAGGCTTCCTTGACCGTGTCCAATAATATATATGGATGTGTATTTTTCTTTTTTTACAAAATAGTTTACAACGTCTTTAGCATCTTTTATATAATCGTTAAAAGTTAATCTAGCATTAACACGTCCTTTTAATATCTGTTTTACTATTCGCTTATCGTATCTAAATGAGCTAATGCCATTTTCCGCCAAAACATAAGCGATTTTTTTAAGATTATTATTTTTTTGAAAATTCTGATTCCCATTTCTATCTGTTGGACCATAATCACCAATAATAATTGCTAAACTATTTTTACTACCATTTATAGGTTCTAATAAAGAGCCATCAACAAATGGAGATATTTCAATTTCGGTTTGTGTTGTGGTTGGTTCTTGAGCAAATGATTGAAAGGTAAATGCAAAAAATAATATGGTTAAAAATAATTTCATAATATGGATTATTGAAAATGGTAACAGACGATATATATAATTGATAACGTAAAATTACGGTTTTTAGATATGCATATTTTAAATTTTTACACTAAAATGTATTGTGAGCTAATGTGTATTTCGTCGATAAAAAGCGATATTTAATCGGTAAATGTTAAAATTAAGTGTATTTCATCGAA
The DNA here is from genome assembly GCA_002414705.1 of Flavobacteriaceae bacterium UBA5079. Taxonomy (GTDB): domain Bacteria; phylum Bacteroidota; class Bacteroidia; order Flavobacteriales; family Flavobacteriaceae; genus Algorimicrobium. The sequence continues at coordinate 6,400 of DIAL01000096.1, read as the reverse complement.
AATAATGGTATTTAAACGTTGCTTTTGAAAACTAATTCTATATTTGAAGTGTACTAAAAGACATACTTTTTAGTTCAATGGATTAATTAATTAATATTTGCATTATGTCGTTGATACTAGAGACCCTAAATCTAACAGCATAATAATAAAGCAAATAAAAACTAAACCGAGGTTGAGGGACCTCGGTTTTTTTTTTACACTATTTTCCGAAATGT
>DIAL01000096.1:4543-6144 GCA_002414705.1 Flavobacteriaceae bacterium UBA5079 | reverse complement strand
TTTTTTCGTTTTTGGAATTTGATGCAGCCAATATTGTTGCATTTCGCCAGACATAATAAGCAAACTGCCAGATGCCAATAACAACTTATGTTTTTCTTCTTTAATGGTTCTATGTTTAAAATGAAAAGGTCTTGATTCGCCTAAACTTAAGGATGCTATTATAGGATTTTTACCTAATTCTTTTTCATTGTCTGCATGCCAACCATTACTATCAGATCCATTTCTATATCTGTTAAGTAATACGGTTGTAAAGTTTGTGTTAGTTTCGTTTTCAATGTCCGCTTTAATATTTAATAATTCAGGAGTAAATCTATTAGGCTGCATGGTAATATTGGAGTAGGAGTAGCTTTTACTGTTATTAGCATATAGTGCAGTAAGTCTTGGTTGCGGATGTGTTTTACCGAAAACTGTAATTGAATCCTGTTGCCAAGCGCAAGTTTCTTTAAGTGTAAGAAATAAATCATTCGCTTTTTGCGGATTATAAAAATTTGGGATATAAATCAGTTTAGCCTGCGGTAATTGAAAAACAGATTTATGGGAAGAAAATAAGTCCATTACGTATTTTTTTCTAAATTAGTACATAGATTATGAAAAACAAAGTTATACTATTTCTTGTGGTTTTAGCCAGTTTGGCTTTTACACAAAAGCAGACTTTACCAGAAGGTTTTGTTTATGGAAAATTGGTTATTCCAAATATTGATGTGGAATTGCGTTATTATTCTAGTAACAACTTTGTTGGTGATACCATTACAGGATACCATGCAAATATTTTAATTGTTACCGAACCAACAGCAAAAGCTTTGAAAAAAGTTCAAGATGAATTGGCTAATCAAAATTTATGTTTGCGTGTTTATGATGCTTACAGACCACAACGCGCTGTGGATCATTTTATACGTTGGGCAAAAGATTTTAAAGCTATAGAAATGAAACCCATTTTTTATCCTGGGGTGAAAAAGAAACATTTATTTCGTGATGGTTATATAGCGTCGCAATCTGGACATAGTCGAGGCAGTACGATTGATTTAACCATTATTGATGCTAATACGTTGGAGCCATTAGATATGGGAAGTCCGTATGATTTTTTTGGTGAAGCCTCTTGGGTTGCTTATCAAGATTTAACGGAAATTCAGAAGAAAAATAGGCAGTTATTACAACAAGTGATGCAAAAACATGGATTTAGAAATTATCCGCAAGAGTGGTGGCATTTTACCTTACGTGGTGAACCCTTTCCTGACACCTATTTTGATTTTGTTGTAAAATAGTTTTTTTATTTTGATAGTATAGTATATTTACAAATACCAAAAAGCCCAATACATAAGCCCAAATTGTAGTGGAATCCGTAAAATTAAAACCCATTTTGGGATGCCTGCAGACGCTTTCTCTCCAGAAATCATATAGAAATGCACCAATAGGAATATAGCTAACATAGTAATAATACCATAAATAGCTAGATTTTTAGTTTCTGAAAAACAAAGTGCTAAACCTAAAAGTATTTCAGCTATGCCACTTAAATAGACTAATGCTTTATGGTTTGGCAAATAACGTGGCATTATCCTGATGTAGATATTAGGTTTTATAAAATGCATGAAACCAGCAAAAAT
>DIAL01000096.1:3035-4385 GCA_002414705.1 Flavobacteriaceae bacterium UBA5079 | reverse complement strand
AAGCACTATTCATCTTTATAAACTTTATAGGTAAAACCAATTCCGTAATTCTTCAAATCTTTTTTAAGTAAGCCTGATTCTATATTTCCAAGTTTAAACTGAATCCAGTTATTGCCATTTATAAACACACGTTTAATGTATGTGTTATGAAAACTTATTTCATCTGTAAAAGGTAATAGTGGTCTAAAATTAGTAGGTATTTTCACTGTTCCTTCAGTACCTTTTATTTCTTTATATTTTTTGTTTGGTAATAGTTTTCCAGTATTATCTGTATAACCTAAAACTTGAAGTGATACAAAAAATCCATCCTTCGGAATGGTTATATTATAAGTGCTCACGTCCAAATTATAAACATCTCCTCCTTTTTCTGTGGTGCGAAAAACAATGTTTTCGTATGTAAGTACATGACCAGGAATTCCATTGTTGTTTTTGTAAAATTTCACCTTAAATAAGGTGGAAAAAGGTTTCTTATCCGCATTTTTTCGTTTGCGTTTTTCCCAATCTTTAGATTCTAATGTAATTGGAAAGTGTATGGTGCTTAATTTTGTAAGAGATGGATCTGGATTATTGAAAAACACAGCAATTTCAGATTCAATAGTCGGTAGCCAACAGGAATAATAATCGTCATCTAAAAAAGGCTTCAGTGTTTCTTCTTTAAATTTTCTGCCTTCAGCAATTAAAGTCACTTCATCTAATTCGCTTACTTCCTCGTCTAGAAAAATAACGTTATTTAAACCTTTAGTAGCAAACGTTTTACTTTTATAACCCAAAGCAGAAACATATAAGCTATCTATATCAGCGTATAGTTTTTCGGTAAAAATAAAAAGACCTTCATCATCAGCAAATAAACCTTGTCCATCGCCAAAAGAAATGGTTGCATAGGAAATGGGTGTTTTAGACTTACTGTCTTTAATGCTTATCTGGGCCATTCCCAAAGTGGTAAAACAAAGAAAAAATAGGAGAGAATAGTATTTGAGCATCTGTAATTAATAATTATAAAAAACTAAAGATACAATTTATAAAAATGAATGTAGGACCAAAATTGCCTATAATCTTTTCAGATTAGGGTTTAATACCATCGCTTTTTCTTTTTTTTTGAAGCAGCACTTTTTCGTCCCTTTTTATGCTTGCTTTCAGAATCTTTAGATTTATGCGTGATACTTTTCTCTTTGGGATCTAATGGATATGGATGACTTTCTTCAACCGGAATTTGTATCTGAAGTGTTTGCTGAATGGTCATTACGTAATTTTTTTCATCAGCTCCACAAAATGAATATGCCATTCCTGTGCTTCCTGCACGACCTGTTCTACCAATACGGTGGATGTAGGTTTCTGGTATATTTGGTAAAA
>DIAL01000096.1:0-2913 GCA_002414705.1 Flavobacteriaceae bacterium UBA5079 | reverse complement strand
GAAATTAATTACAGCATCCAATTCGCTAATATCAATACCACGTGCAGCAACATCTGTCGCAACTAGAATATTTACGAGACCATTTTTAAATTTTTTAAGCGCTTCTTGTCTGTCTGTTTGTGTTTTATCACCATGAATGGTTTCAACATTATAACCGTTTTTAGTAAGAGCGCTCTCTAATTTATCCACACCAAATTTGGTGCGTCTAAAAATTAAAATACTACCTTTTATTTCGTTGCGTAGTAAATGCAAACACAACTCTATTTTATTGCGTTTTGGTACGTAGTATAAAATTTGTCCAATGTTTTTGGCAGCTGAAGACGTGGTCTCTACTTCAATACGTTCAGGCCATTTTAGAAGTGTATTTGCTAATTGTTCTACTTTATACGGCATGGTTGCCGAAAACAATAATATCTGTTTTTCTTTTGGACAAAGACTGTCAATATGCTTCACATCATCAATAAAACCCATGTCTAACATTAAATCAGCTTCATCTAAAACCAAGACATCAACATTGTCTAATTTAATAATACCTTGTTTTTCCAAATCAATTAAACGACCAGGTGTGGCAATTAAAATATCAACTCCTTTCATCAGAACGTCTACTTGTGGTTTTTCCGAAATTCCACCAAAAATAACCGTAGTACGTAAATTGGTATGACGTCCATACGCTTTAAAGTTGTTGCCAATTTGGAGTGCTAACTCACGTGTTGGACTTACTATAAGCGCCTTTATGGTTCTATTTCCACGAGATGCATCTTGCTTTTCAGATAATAATTGTAGAATGGGTAATGCGAAAGCAGCCGTTTTTCCTGTTCCGGTTTGCGCAGATGTTATCACATCTTTTCCAGCTAAAACCTGTGGAATAGTTTGCATTTGTACAGCAGTTGGCTGGGTGTAACCTTGTTCTTCAATCGCTTTTAAAAGCGCATCCATTAGTTTTAAGTCTTTAAATGGCATCTGTGGTGTATTTGCCACAAAGATACATGAAAAGTTTGGTGTGGTTTAAGATTAGTTGTTTGAAGTAGCTTTGTTATAATAAATAGTTGCAATACTAAATTTTGAGCAAAAAAAAACGACTTGAGTCGTAACCCAAGCCGCTGCTATTAAATCACCTTTCGGTAAAATATAAATTGTGACATTTTTAATAAAAAGGCGAGTAATTTTTTAAGTCTTTTGTTCCTTAACCATTACACTGTTTTTTAGAGAAATGAGCTCCTATACAATGTGTGTTGAAACAAATTCCGCTATTGTTTATCATTAGAAATACAATTTGAAAAACGATAATTTAAATAAAGTATTCAATAGTTTTATTCGTACTAAAGAACTTTAACATGATCTTACTTTTATTAAGGTCTTGTTTTCTTTTTTGGGACAAAAACAGGCTATTTTCAATTACTAAATATAATATTTGAATTTATGGAGCTATTAATTTGCAAGCAAACCATCATTTCTTAATGCAAAATTAAAGCGATTAGTTGTGATAAAAATTGATGTAGGGTAAGAAATTTAATGTTGTGCTAATTCTTTACGAATTCTGCTTAAACTTTCGGTCGTTATACCTAAATATGAAGCAATATGATAATTTTTAATACTCTGTTCAATATTTGGGTAGGATGAAATAAAAGAGACATAGCGTTGTGCAGCAGACTGTGATAAACTAGCCAAAATGCGTTTTTGAAACCCGGAAAAAGCACTTTCTAATTTTTTTCTGAAAAAGGTTTCCAGTTGCGGTATCTGCTTAAATAAGGAGTCTAAATCCGTTTTTGAGATTTCACAAAGTGTGGCATTTTGAATACATTCAATATTTAAAATGGCTTTTTCTGAATTAAAATAGGCTGTGTAGTCGCTAATCCACCAATCATTTATTGCAAACTGTAAGGTATGTTCTCTTCCAGTTTTATCAATAAAATATGTGCGTAAGCATCCGTCAAGAACATAGTATTGATGCTTAACAGTTTCATTGGTACGCAATAAAATGTCTCCTTTTTTTAAGTAAATTTTCTTAAAACATTTTTTTATTTTTTGGCTTTCCTCCGACGAGAATGATGTGCCTTTAAAAATTTTTGAAGAACAGGATTGAGGACCATTCGGGTTTGGTTGAAGTACACTCATAGCTTAAAATACAAAAAAAAATCGGTATTGTATTCATAATCAGTCTATTTTTGGTTTTTGTGGTGTTTTTTAATTTCAGAAATCGATTCTTATAACCAAAATATATTACTAGGGAAATAGACCTATTTTGTAATTAATTAGCATTGAATATAAATATTAGCGATATTTGTTAAGCATAATATATAGCTTATTGAACACTAAATGAGGTTTTTTTAAGTTGTTGCAAACTTTTTTAATTGATTTTTAAACGAAGTAATTATGGCATTCTACGATAAAATAAAATGGGTTTTAGGAATTTTGATGGTTTTCGTAATTATTGTTACCACCAATTTAATTGATAGAAATAATTTTCTTCGCGTTAAGGATTCTGTTACAACCATATATGAAGATCGTTTAATTGCAAACGATTTGCTTTTTGAAATTTTAAAATTAGTTCAAGAAAAAGAAGTAGCTGTTGCATTATCAGATTCTACCTTTTTTTCTGTACAGAATAAGGTTTTAGATGGTAATATTCTTGGTTTTATGAGTCGTTTTGAACAAACAAAACTAACCACTGAAGAACAGAAGGTTTTTAGTGATTTAAAAAATAATTTTGAAACATTAGCGCGTTCTGAAACAGCTTTTATTCAATCAGGATTTGAAGAAAAAGAATCTGTTTTTGGTCATGTTAGAACGGTGAAGAAAAATCTTTATGATTTATCTAAAATACAATTAAATGAAGGAGGAAGGCAGATTTCAATTAGTAATAGAGCTATTGATACGGTTGAGTTATACACGCAAATTGAAATTTACATTCTC
>DIAL01000060.1:2565-3127 GCA_002414705.1 Flavobacteriaceae bacterium UBA5079 | reverse complement strand
GCAGCTAACGACGCATAAGGAGAATAAAATATGTCTTTCGGTTATCAAGTTTTAGGTTTTGGAGCAGGCGGCGGCGCTGGAGCTGTCTACGAAGTTAATTATTTAGTTGTAGCCGGCGGTGGCGGCGGTGGACTAGGTAGTGGCGGCGCTGGTGGTGGTTATAGAGAATCTGACGATTCTGCTATAATAGAATTATCAGCAGGCGACCATACAATTACAGTGGGAGCTGGATCAACTGCTCCAGGTAATGGTCCTACAATGGGACCTAGAGGCGGCAATTCAGAAATAGTTGGTTTTATTACTTCAACCGGTGGCGGAGCAGGCGGAAACGCTGGTCACCCAGACAGACCGGGTGGTAGTGGAGCTGCTAACGGAGGTCAAGGAAACACACCCCCAACAAGTCCAGTTCAAGGTTATAATGGTGGCGGTAACCAAGGTGGAGGCGGTGGTGCTTCTGCAGTTGGGAACACATCAACACCAGCTGGTGGACCAGGTGGTGACGGTAGAGCAAATGCAATTGGAGGTACTTCACAAAGTTATGCAGGTGGCGGCGGTGGCGGAG
>DIAL01000060.1:1404-2460 GCA_002414705.1 Flavobacteriaceae bacterium UBA5079 | reverse complement strand
GGAGGATATATTCCAAATCCCGCTGGCGGTAGCGGTGGAACTGGCGGTGGCGGAAACGGTGCTTCTAGACAAGGTGCTGGTTCTAATGGAACTAATGGATTAGGCGGCGGCGGTGGCGGAATGGGTTTTGATAGTTCTCCTCCAAATGGTGCAGGTGGTTCAGGAAGAGTAATTGTTAAAGCTCCGGCTGATTCAACTCTAACTGTTTCTCCAGGAACTAACACAACTTCAACACATCCAGATGGAAATAAAGTAGCTAACTTTACAGTGTCGGGGACACTTACAATAGAGTAATGGCTAGCTTTGCAAAACTTGATGGTAACAATGTTGTTTTAAACATTGTTAAAATAGGGAATGATGTCCCTACTTCTAATGGACCCTTAGGTGAAAATGACATGCATATAGATGGAGAAACATATTGTAAAACTTTGTTTAAAGGTGGAAAGTGGAAACAATGTTCTTTTTCAAAATTATTTAGAAAAGAAATGGCTGGAATAGGTAGCACATACGATCCAGTAAAAAATATTTTTATAAGTAAACAACCTTATGATTCATGGACTCTAGATTTAAATAATAACTGGCAACCTCCAATTGAAAGACCATCACTTGAAAGTGGTGCTATTAGTGCAGAGAGTCAATTATCTCCTGCTCAATGGAACGAAACAGAATATAGATATGACGCGGTGGAATTATGGACTGGTAATAGTGAACCTTATTATTGGGATCCTTCTACGTCAACTTGGATAGCACTTTAATATTTACATTAAATAAAAAATAAGATATATTTTCATTTCTTATGAAAGAAGAAAATATAATTAGTTTATTTCCTACCCCAATTCAAACAAGTTACTTAAAACCTTTAAGTAGTAAACAATTAAATAAAATTAAAAAAATAAGAAAACTTGAAGAAAATTCAAAAGATAAAAATTCATATGTGTTAGAAGAAAAAATATTTAAAGATTTAAAAAAACAAATTAATCAAAAAATAAACAACTATGTAGAAACAATTTTACAACCTAAGAAAGGTTTAGATTTTTATATTACTCAGTCATGGTC
>DIAL01000060.1:0-1320 GCA_002414705.1 Flavobacteriaceae bacterium UBA5079 | reverse complement strand
ATGGTTTACTTGGACAGGCAAAAATCAATATCATTATACCCATAGTCACCCTAACTCAATTATATCAGGAGTCTATTACGTAGAAGCTGACCCTACCGTAGATAAAATTTTATTTACGAAAACTATACCCGATCAAATAAAAATATATCCAGAAACATTTAATATTTTTAACTCAGACACTTGGTGGTTATCTGTAAAAACTAATAGCTTAATTATATTTCCGTCTAGTCTTTTCCATAAAGTTGGGGATGTGCCTGAAACATACAACAAAAGAATTAGTTTGCCTTTCAATGTATTTGCAAAAGGTGAGCTGGGGTCCAATACAACTTTAACAAAATTAATATTATGAACATATTAGGTTTACAAAAAAACCACAACTCTTCTGCAGCATTATTTTCTGATGGTAAATTAATTTATTATAACCAAGAAGAGAGATTATCCAAAATAAAAAACGACAGTTATTTTCCATTACACATTTTAAATGATATTAAAAAACTTGGTGTTAAAATAGATAAAGTAGTTACCACAGGTTATAACAGCTATGATTCACATCCGATATATGGTTATTTATATAAAATAGGTTTAATTGATTCGGCCTACAAAGATACATTTCATTACTATAAGTCCCATCATTTATCTCATGCTGTTAGATCTTTATTTTTTTCTAAAATGGATAAAGCTTTAGTGTTAGTGGCTGATGGAAGGGGTTCTACATATTCTTTAGATAATGGGGAACATGGTCATGAAGTTTTTTCTATATACAATGGTTCAACTACACTTGGTTTTGATTGTTTATATAAAAGAATATTAACTACACGTGACGGACATAATGCAAAAGTAAAACCTGACAATATTTATGGTTTTGATTTTAAATCCAAAGCTGTAGCTTTAGAAGAAAATACAAAAATTGAAGTAAGTCATAAACCGGTTTCCGGAGCCTTTTATAGTAGGATTACAAATCACTTGGGTTTTAAAACTTGTGATGAAGGAAAGTTAATGGGATTACAAGCTTATGGTTTTCCAAATAAAAAAATAAAAGAAATCTTATTACAGGATGATTTATTTATTTATAAAAATGCATATGATAAAGAAGTAAATTTTAAAATTAATTTAGAAAAATATCCAGATTTTTATTTTCATAAAAAATTAAAACACAAACAAATCCATTACGATATTGCATATGAAACTCAAAAAATATTTGAAGAGCAGGTAATAGATTTATTAAAAAGGTTTGTAACTAATCATAAAAATATAATTATAACAGGTGGGTGTGGTTTAAATGTAGTATTCAATTATAGGCTTAAACAAATGTTACCTAAA
>DIAL01000080.1:38234-56124 GCA_002414705.1 Flavobacteriaceae bacterium UBA5079 | reverse complement strand
TAATTAATCAGATGGGAGAAAGTTTAAGTACGTTTTTACCGTTTATTTTGATGTTTGTTGTCGTGTATTTTTTCATGATAGCACCACAAATGAAGCGTGCAAAACAAGAAAAGAAATTTGCAGCCGAATTAAAAAAAGGCGATCGTGTGATTACCAAAAGTGGTATGCATGGTAAAGTAGTAGACTTTAATGATAAAGATGCTAGCTGTATTATTGAAACCCTTGCAGGTAAAATAAAATTTGATCGTTCTGCTATCTCTATGGAATTGAGTAGAAAACTTAATGAACCAGAGAAAGTAAAATAATTTCGATATAAAGTATTAAAAAAGCCACTCGTAGAGTGGCTTTTTTATGTAAAATTTCTATTTAAAGTGCGTAATTCAGTTAGTATTTATGAACTATAATACATTTGTGTGTTTTAACATAAAATGTAATTAACAGTTTTTATACTTATCATGCAATCCAACGCCTTTCAGAATCATAGGCTTTATTTTTTCTAAACGTGTTACTTTAGTTGTTTCCCTCTTTGCGGATTCTATATAATCACAATATTCGCGCTGTTTCCCTGGTGTTAGTGCATTAAATGCTAGTTTCATAGCTTGGTCAGTCTGTAAATACCCTAGAAGCTCTTTTGGTATAATAGCGGTTTTTCCTTTTTTATCGGGTAAAATCTCTTTTCCTTCTTTTTGATTATTGATGGCTTCTTTTACATAGCTTAAAACGGCATCTTTATTAATTTCGTTACTAGATTCAAAACGCATTTGGCGTAAGGCTTTTGTTGTTTCTTGCGCTTGTTCTAAAAGATTACAATCATCTTTTAAAAAGACACCATTAAAAAACCAAATCCCAAAATGATGTTTAAAAGCACCCAAGCCAATTACATTTTTTCCCTCCCAAGCATACAGAGGAGCATTCCATTTTATGGTTTCTTCTAAATCCGTTTTCAGAATAATATTACGAAGTATTTCCAGTTCATCAGCAAAATGATGATGAACCTCAATATATTCTTCAACCGTACTTACTTTTTTCAAAATTAGTTATGTTTAGTAGCTGTTAATTCGGCTATTTTACAAATGACTTCGGTTGCCTTTATCATACTTTCAACCGGAACATATTCAAAACGACCATGGAAATTATGTCCACCTGCAAAAATGTTTGGACAAGGTAATCCCATGTAACTTAATTGTGAGCCATCTGTTCCACCACGAATGGCTTTAATTAGCGGTTTTATACCTAACTGAATCATAGCTTCTTCAGCAATGTCAACAATATGCATAACAGGTTCTACCTTTTCTTTCATATTAAAATACTGATCTTTAATATCAATAGTGATAACCTCACGACCGTATTGCGAGTTAATATCGTTCGCTAATTTTTGCATGACTTCTTTTCTGGCTTCAAAATGCCCTTTGTCATGATCCCTAATAATATATTCTAATTTAGTACTGTCTACTTCACCTGTCATGGCATATAAATGAAAAAAACCTTCATAACCTTCTGTGTGTTCAGGAGTTTCTAATCGTGGTAACGAATTAATATATTCAGTAGCAATGTACATGGAATTAACCATTTTACATTTGGCATAACCTGGATGCACAATTTTTCCTTTAACGGTTACAAAAGCACCAGCTGCATTGAAATTTTCATATTCTAATTCGCCAATCTGACTACCATCCATAGTGTAAGCCCAATCTGCACCAAATGTTTCGACATCAAATTTATGGGCACCACGACCAATTTCTTCATCAGGTGTAAAACCTACACGAATGTTTCCATGTTTAATTTCAGGATGTTGAATCAAGAATTCCATAGCCGAAATAATTTCGGTAATACCTGCTTTATCATCAGCACCAAGTAGAGTTGTGCCATCGGTTGTAATAATGGTTTGACCTTTGTATTGTAATAAATCATCAAAATATTCAGGCGATAGTACAATATCCTCTTTGGCATTTAAAACAATATCCTTTCCATTATAATTGTGATGAATTTGTGGTTTTACGTTGGCTCCTGTAAAATCTGGTGTGGTATCAAAATGCGAAATAAATCCAATAGTAGGTACTTCATGGTCCACATTACTTGGAAGTGTCGCCATTATGTAGGCGTTTTCATCAATAGTTACGTCCTGCATGCCAATTGCTTTTAACTCTTCAACTAACGCATTAGCTAAATCCCATTGTTTGGCAGTACTTGGTGTGGTGTCCGAATTTGGATCTGATTCCGTATCCACAGTTACATAACCTACAAAACGTTTTATAATGTCTTCTTTTGATATCATTTGAAATGAATTTGATGTTTAAACTATATTGATAACAAATTTACGATTATTGAAATTTTTATCATTTGAATTGCGCACTTTTTTATTTAGAATTACTTTTGTGCAAACATTGATACATGTACAAAGTACTACTCCGACCTTTATTTTTTCTTTTCGATCCCGAGAAAATTCATCATTTTACGTTTTCATTAATTAGAATAACATCTAAAATACCTGGTATGTCAGCTATTTTTAGGAGTCTTTATGTTATTGATAACCCTAAATTAGAACGAAAGCTTTTTGGATTAACGTTTAAAAATCCAGTTGGTTTAGCTGCTGGTTTTGATAAGAATGCCGTTTTATATAACGAATTAGCAAATTTTGGTTTTGGTTTTATTGAAATTGGAACTGTTACGCCAAAAGCACAGGCTGGAAACCCGAAAAAACGATTATTTCGCTTAAAAGATGATCAAGGGATTATTAACCGAATGGGTTTTAATAACGACGGTCTTGAAGCTGCTATAACACAATTAAAAACCAATAAAGGACAGGTTGTAATTGGTGGAAATATTGGTAAAAACACCCAAACTTTACCGGAAGATTATACCCAAGATTATCTTACCTGTTTTAATGCTTTACATCCACATGTGGATTATTTTGTATTAAATGTTAGCTGTCCTAATGTTGGAAGTCATGCTAAACTGAACGATAAGGATTATTTGCTGGAGCTTATTGGTGCTGTACAAAATGCAAATTCGACTTTTAAAAAACAAAAACCTATTCTCCTTAAAATTGCACCCGATTTAAACACAACGCAATTAGACGAAATTATAGAGCTAATAGCTGAAACTAGTTTGGATGGTGTTATTGCAAGCAATACATCTATGGATAGAAGTGGTTTAAAGGCAACACCTGAATTACTATCTGAAATTGGAAATGGAGGATTAAGTGGTCAACCTATAAAAGACAAATCTACAGCCGTTATAAAATATCTTTCAGAAAAGAGTCATAAAGCGTTTCCTATTATTGGANNAAAATAGATGGTGTTATCGCTTCTAACACATCTACCAACAGAGAAAGTTTAAAAGCTTCTGATGCTCAGTTAAAAACTATTGGAAACGGAGGTTTAAGTGGAAAGCCAGTAGCAGACAGAAGTACTAAAGTGATTCAATATTTAGCAGATAAAAGTAGTAAAGCTTTTCCTATTATTGGAGTAGGAGGTATTCATTCTGCTAAAGATGCTTTAGAAAAAATAAATGCAGGAGCCGATTTAGTTCAAATTTACACAGGTTTTATTTATGAAGGACCAACATTAATTAAAGCTATAAATAAGGCGCTTTTAACGCACTAATTATTATTGAATTACGATATTCTCATATCATTTATGCTGGCAACAGCGGCTTTGGCTATTTCGCCAGGACCAGACAATATTTATGTCTTGATGCAAAGTGTAGCACATGGTAAAAAATATGGATTAGCAACTGTTTTTGGCTTAATTTCTGGTTGTATTATCCATACAACATTATTAGCTTTTGGCGTTTCGGCAGTAATAAAAAATAACGACTCGGTATTTTTTATTATTAAAATATTTGGAGCAAGTTACCTATTATATTTAGCATTTAAGGTTTTTAGGGGTTCGGGAGATTTAACGATTTCTGAAACGCAGGTTCCTAAAAAGTCATTAAAACAGCTCTATAAGCAGGGTTTCATTATGAATGTTTTGAACCCGAAAGTGAGCATTTTCTTTTTAGCTTTTTTTCCAGGCTTTTTATTTAATGAAAATCTTTCAACGGTTTGGCAATTTTATATTCTAGGATTTGTGTTTATGGCTGTGTCTTTAGTTATTTTTTCAGCTATTGCTATTCTTGCTGGTACAATTTCAGTTTATATAAAATCTCATAGACATATTGGCTTGTATTTAAAATGGCTTCAAATTATCGTGTTTATAGGTATTGCTATTTTAATTTTGTTGTAGTTTTTACTAAAACATTTTTGTAGATACTTTTCTTTAGTATCTTTGGAAACCATGAGTAAACGAGTTAAAATTATTGAGTGTCCACGAGATGCTATGCAAGGTATAAAGGCTTTTATTCCTACGGAACAGAAGGTGCAATATATCCAGTCGCTTTTGCGCGTTGGATTTGATACTATTGATTTTGGTAGTTTTGTGTCACCTAAAGCCATTCCGCAAATGGTGGATACAGCTGAAGTTTTAGCACGATTAGATTTAAGTAAAACTACGAGTAAATTACTGGCTATCATTGCCAATACACGAGGTGCAGAGGATGCAGCTAAACATGAACCTATTCAATATTTGGGTTATCCGTTTTCTATTTCCGAAAATTTTCAAATGCGAAATACACATAAAACCATTGCAGAGTCTGTAATAACTTTACAAGAAATTTTAGAAATAGCTGATAAATCTAACAAAGAAGTTGTTGTCTATATTTCTATGGGATTTGGAAATCCGTATGGCGATCCATGGAATGTGGATATAGTCGGTGATTGGACTGAAAAATTGAGTAATTTGGGTGTTAAAATTTTATCATTAAGTGATACGGTTGGAACCTCTGATCCTGAAAATATTGATTATTTATTTTCTAATTTAATTCCTAAATATCCTGAAATAGAATTTGGTGCGCATTTACATACCACACCTACAACATGGTTTGAAAAGGTAGATGCTGCCTACAAAGCTGGTTGCATGCGCTTTGATGGAGCCATTCAAGGGTTTGGTGGTTGTCCTATGGCAAAAGACGATTTAACAGGAAATATGCCAACCGAAAAATTACTATCCTATTTTACGACCAAAAAGCATTCAGATTTAAATGCGTTAAGTTTTGAAAGCGCTTATAACGAAGCCACAAAAATATTTTCCGTTTATCATTAATAAAAAAAAGCCACTTGTTATAAGTGACTTTTCTCTTGAAGCTATTTTGGCTTCTATTTAATGGACTAATTTACTTTTAAAGTCTAAATTCCAATCCTAAATTAGCACCAAACGGATGTCCTGGCCGCAATCCTGCTGGAACTCGAGAAACCGCATACGTGGCATCAAACACATTTATAAGGTTACTGGTTAGGCTTAAATGTTTATTAAAATGGTATTTAGCTGATAGGTCAACAACAAAATTTGAATCTACTTTTTCGTTCTGTGGAATTGCTCCAGAACCTGCTTTAGTTCTAAACGCACCTAAATAGCGGCTACTGGCATTTAATTCGTACTTGTCATGCTCTAAAGATAACATGATATTAAATTGATGTTCTGGGATGTATGGTAATTGATCACCAGCTTCAACCGTTCCCCAAAGATCATCATTACTTCCAAAACTGTTTAAAAATTCGGTATTAGTATAGGTGTATCCTAAAGAAATAGGTAATGAAAATTTTGTATTGGAAGCCAATAAATCGTAATTAAACAACGCTTCAAGTCCTTTAACAGCTACTTCACCAGCATTAAATTGTTCCAAGGAACCTGTTCCACCCGTTGCGGCTAAATCACTTCCTAATAAATTACTATAATCGTTGTAAAACGCAACAACTTCACCTTTTATTCCAAAAATTGAAAAGCGAGACCCTAATTCGTAGTTTATACTTTCTTCTGGTTCTTGACCAACTTGATTACTTGGTGGAGAAAATCCTTTATGTATACCTCCAAAAATTGTAGCCGAATTATTAAACTTGTAATTAAAACCTATTCCTGGAATAAAAACGTCTACGTTATTTTCTCTGGATGCGATATCAATTCCGGTTCTGGACACATCGTTTTTACCATAATCATCTCGTAATAAAACAATATTTTCATAACGTAAACCAGGTGTAATGGTTAATTTGTTATAACGAAATTTATACATAGCAAATGCTGCAAATGCTTTGGCAGAACTAACTCTGTTAGCATCTGTTCCAGGTATACCAGCTTCTGTTTCTGTCATAATACCATTGGAATTAATAGCATATTTATCTACCCACTGAAAACGATCTTCTTCATCATAATGGTAACGCAATCCAATTTCAATATCATGGAATGTGTTTTCGCCGTTAAAGTGATAATCTAATTTTGTTTGAATCCCTTTTGCATAATATAAACGATTGTTAGCTTTTACATACAAAGCATTATCACCAGAATCTATGTTGCCCTTTACAACATCCATATAATCTGAATAGGTAGTTGGATCATTAACAATATCGGCAATTCCAACTTTGGTATTATTTAAATTTACATCGTTTAATTTATACCAATTTCGCTGAAATCTGTTGTAATAACCTGTTGTTGTAATTCTGAAATTTGTGGATAAATCTAATCTGTGAGTTGCTGTAAATTGAACGTGACTAGCAACCATTCGGTCTTCTTGAGATGCTGCATAACGGTCGTAAGGACTGGTATCAAAATCGGCATCTGTTAAGCCCAAATAAGTTTCATTAGATACTTCGTCCGAAAATTGAAATTTCACTTCTAAACCTTGTTTGATTTTGGCAGATTCTTTTGAATTTACTCGAAATTTCGCCACCACATCATTTTTATCAAAACCTGTGTTTCGGTTATCTAAAAGATTTTTAAAACCATCAGAATTGAAATTTAAGTATTCTACCATATAACCAAAATTCTCCTTACTATCTCCAATTTTAGCTTGAAACTGCCCCGTGTTAAAGGTTCCGTAACTACCAAATACACGACCATAAAACGAATCTGGAATTTGAGATGATACCATATTAATGGCTCCACCTGTTGTAAATGGTCCATATTGAACCTGACTACTTCCTTTTAAAATTTCAATAGCTTCCATTCTAGCAATAGATGGGAAATAATATGCTGCTGGAGCACTATAGGGAGCAGGTGCAATGAGCACACCATCTTCCATAATGGATATTTTGGCGCTACGTTCTGGAGATGTACCTCGAAGACTAATATTGGGTCTTAATCCAAATCCATCTTCTTCGTAAATATTAACACCTGGAACGGTTCGTAAAACACGATTAATATCGGTATAATTGAATTTTGCTAATTCTTCTGGCGAAATATAATAAGCCGAACCGGTTCTGTTTTCGGCTACATATTTATTCCCAAAAATAACATTAGTGGAAATGATGACTTCGTTTAAATTTTGAATGGAATCTGATTGTTTTTCGTTTTGAGCAACCAATGCTAGGCTGAAAAGGGATGTGATAAGGGATAATGTAACTCGCATACTTATTTAGACTAATTATAAATAGAATTTGTTTTGAGACCACAAAAGTAAAATCAAAAATGGGTTTCTGCAAGTTTATTTAGAATAAATAAAAATAAAAAAAGTAAGTATTTGATGGTCAGATTTTTATAGTTATGTAACATTTATTGCATTCAGATTAAAATAAAAAGATTTAATTTGCGTTTTTACCATTAGATAAAATCTACAGCGTTCACCATGAAAAACTATCTATTATTAATGCTATTTGTAATTGTTTCAAATGGTGTTTTTTCACAGAATTGGCAGACTAATTTTGAGGAGTCTAAACAGGAAGCAAAACAATCAAATAAGCCAATTATTCTCATTTTTTCGGGTACAGATTGGTGTTCCCCATGTATTAAATTAGATAAACAAATTTTTCAATCTGATATATTTAAAACGTATGCGACTGAAAACGTTATTTTAATTCGAGCTGATTTTCCAAGAAAGAAAGAAAATGCATTATCTGAAGCGCTTCAAAATCAAAATAGAAAGCTTGCTGAAAGGTATAATCCAAACGGCTTTTTTCCGTTTGTTTTAATGCTGGATGCGAAAGGTGCCGTCCTAGGGGAATTAGGGTATGAAAAAATTGAACCACAAGCTTACGTCAATAAACTGAAAGCGTTTATAAAATAAATGAAAGTTATTATAACGACATATTGTCTCTTTTTACTTTCAACAATTACCTTTGCGCAAGGCACTTATAAGCGTACCATGAAATTAATGGGAAGTCGCTTTGATATTACCGTTGTAGCAGATTCGCAAATTCAAGCAGATGGTTTTATAGATCAAGCCGTAGAAGAAATACAGCGGATAGAGCGTTTAATATCTTCTTGGGATGCTAATTCTCAAACGTCATTAATTAATAGAAATGCAGGTATTAAGCCTGTTGTTGTGGATAAAGAATTATATCATCTTATTGAGCGTGCTATTGGTATCTCAAAACTAACCCAAGGCGCTTTTGATATTTCGTATGCGTCTATGGATAAAATCTGGAAATTTGATGGTAGTATGACAGTAAAACCATCAGATTCTGATATTGCTGTATCCGTCTCAAAAGTTGGCTACAGTAACATTATTTTAAACAAAGAAGATACCAGTGTTTACTTGAAATTAGCAGGTATGAAAATTGGCTTTGGAGCCATAGGAAAAGGTTATGCAGCAGACAAGGCTAAAGATTTGCTAAAGCAATATGGTGTTAAAGCTGGTATTATAAATGCGTCTGGTGATATGAATACTTGGGGAAAACAAACAACTGGCGAACCTTGGAAAATTGCCATTACAAATCCCTTAAATAAAGACAAGGTGTTTGCTATGTTACCGGTTGATAATCGTGCAATTGTGACATCTGGGAATTATGAGAAATTTGTAAAATTCAACAATATCCGATATTCACATATTATTGATCCAAGAACAGGTTTTCCAAGTACTGGTATTATTAGTGTGAGTGTTTTAGCACCAAAAGCAGAATTAGCAGATGCGCTTGCTACATCTATATTTGTTATGGGTAAGGATGTCGGACTCAATTTTGTAAACCAATTAGAATCTATTGATTGTATTATAATTAATGAATCAGGTGAAATTTTTTACTCTGATAAAATTCAGCCAAAACAATGAAAAAACTTTTAGTACTTGTGCTATTTGGGAGTTTATTAAATTCTTGCGTAACCGTTAAAGAATATGATAAAGTCAATATTAATGATCCCGAAATGCTGCTTTCAGCCAAAAAAATAGAACGCTTTGAAACTAATTTTCAATTATACCGTGAAGCATCATCTGGCGCAAACGGTGGAAAAACAGGAGGCGGCTGTGGTTGTAATTAATATGAAAAAATTAATACCTATTTTCGTTTTCGTTTTAAGTTTAACAACTTTCGGACAATCCCAAAAAACGGATAGTTTATCCACGTATAAAAAACGCGTTTTAGAAACTACGGAAGTCGATTTTTTAATGAGTTATTATACCCAAGACGGAAATAATGCGGCTGTTTCTGGTGGTATAGGAACCGAGAAACTAACAGATATTACACCAACATTTGTAGTTGCAATCCCCTTAAATAGTGATGATGTTTTAACTATTGATGCTGGAATTTCGGCTTATACTTCGGCTTCATCAAGTAATATTAACCCGTTTGATTCATCTAAACCAGCTAGTCCGTATTCAGACTCTTCCGGAGCATCGGCTTCAGATACTTGGGTTAATGGTAATTTTAGTTATGCGCACAGTTCGGACGATAGAAATAATATTGTTGAAGGACATTTGAGTGTTGCATCAGAATACGATTATTTTTCATTAGGTTTTGGAGGAAGCTATACGCGTCTATTTAATGAGAAAAATACCGAATTAAGCGTTAAAGCGAATGTGTTTTTAGATACCTGGAATCCGCAATATCCTATTGAATTGCGACCAGATTTTACAAACCCTAATATTGTAGGTACAGGGGTTTACAATCCTTTTAAATACGAAGCATTTACAGATGAATCTCGAAATTCATATAGCATATCGTTAAGCTTTTCTCAAATACTATCGAAAAACTTTCAAGCGTCTGTATTTATAGATGTAGTTCAGCAAAATGGCTTATTATCAACACCACACCAACGTGTTTATTTTCAAGATCAACCAGATTTTTTTATTGACGATTTTCAATTGGCTGATGATGTGGAGCGTTTACCAGACACGCGATTTAAAATACCAATTGGAGCACGCTTAAATTATTTTATTAATGAGCGATTAACGGTACGAACCTATTATCGTTTTTATAATGATGATTGGGGAATAAATTCCCATACAGCAAGTATAGAATTACCTTTCAAAATATCTGATAAATTTACAGTATACCCACTATATCGTTACTATACACAAACGGCAGCCGATTATTTTGCGCCCTACGAAGCGCATCTATCCACGGAAACGTTTTATACATCCGATTATGATTTGTCTGAATTTAATAGCAGTCAGTATGGTTTCGGTTTTAATTATACAGATATTTTTGCCGGTGCACATATTTGGAAATTAGGATTAAAAAGTATCGACTTTCGCTATGGATATTACGATAGAAGTGATGGCATGCACGCACATATAGCATCGGTAGGGTTTAAGTTTTTGTTGGATTAGTCTAGTATGCTTGGTTAAATTAGCTTTAACGATTAACTTTATCTAATAACTTAATATATAGAAACTGGAGATAATTGTACTCAAAGCTCATTGTTTGTGCACAGTATACTCTGTTCTACTATGATAATTCTATCTAAACGTCTTGATTTCATTAGGGTTTAACCATATTTACTTTGTGTTTATGACCTATTAAATATAAATTAACGACAACTTAAAACTATTTTCTTTATATATATTGTATATTTGCACGCAATTATAACTGTAATTGCAACATGATAGCACACACCAACAAAATTTTAGGGGAAGGATTAACGTATGACGACGTTTTATTAGTTCCAGCATTCTCTGAAGTCCTACCTCGCGAAGTTAGTATTAAGTCCAAATTTTCAAGAAATATCACTTTAAATGTACCCATTGTATCCGCAGCTATGGATACGGTAACCGAAAGTAAAATGGCTATTGCCATGGCACAAGAAGGCGGTATTGGTGTATTGCATAAAAATATGACTATTGAAGCGCAAGCTTTTAAAGTGCGTAAAGTAAAGCGTGCAGAAAGTGGTATGATTATCGATCCCGTTACATTGCCATTAACAGCTATCGTTGGTGATGCCAAACAAAATATGGCAGAATATAGTATTGGTGGAATTCCAATAGTTGACGATCAAGGTATTTTAAAAGGGATTGTTACCAACCGTGATTTACGTTTTGAAAAAAATAACAACCGTCCAATAATAGAAGTTATGACTTCTGAAAATTTGGTTACAGCTGGAAAAGGCACTTCTTTACAAGATGCCGAAGGTATTCTTCAAGAAAATAAAATTGAAAAGCTTCCCGTAGTTGATGAAAACAATAAACTTATTGGATTAATTACGTTTCGTGATATTACCAAACTGACCCAAAAGCCAAACGCTAATAAAGATTCTTTTGGTCGTTTACGTGTTGCAGCCGCTATTGGTGTTACAGGTGATGCACTTGCAAGAGCAGAGGCATTAGTTGCTGCTGGTGTGGATGCTATTATTATTGATACAGCTCATGGTCATACCAAAGGTGTTGTTACGGTTTTAAAAGAAGTAAAAGCTAAATTTCCACAGTTGGATGTGGTTGTTGGAAATATTGCGACAGCAGAAGCCGCTAAATATTTAGTAGAAGCAGGAGCAGATGCCGTGAAAGTAGGAATTGGACCTGGTTCCATTTGTACAACACGTGTGGTTGCAGGTGTTGGTTTTCCACAGTTTTCAGCTGTTTTAGAAGTCGCAGCAGCCATTAAAGGTTCTGGTGTTCCCGTAATTGCAGATGGTGGCATTCGATATACTGGTGATATTCCAAAAGCACTTGCAGCTGGAGCAGATTCCGTTATGTTAGGATCGCTTTTAGCAGGAACTAAAGAATCGCCAGGCGAAACCATAATTTATGAAGGTCGAAAATTTAAGTCATATCGTGGAATGGGTTCTGTGGAAGCCATGAAACAAGGTAGTAAAGACCGGTATTTCCAAGATGTTGAAGATGATATTAAAAAATTAGTACCAGAAGGCATTGTAGGACGTGTGCCTTATAAAGGTGAATTGAATGAAAGTATTCATCAATTTGTTGGAGGTTTACGTGCTGGAATGGGTTATTGTGGCGCTAAAGATGTGGAATCTTTAAAAGAAACAGGACGTTTTGTGAAAATTACCGCTTCTGGAATTAATGAAAGCCATCCACATGATGTAACCATTACCAAAGAGTCTCCAAATTACTCACGATAAATATGTTATCAATTATTTAAGTTTAATTAAATAGTAACATATTCAAAAAATAACGACTAAACGCTTATGTATATATAACATAATGGTTTAGTCGTTTTTTGATTTATTTTTATAAGCCCTGGAATTTGCTTTAATCAAAAGATAGGGTAAACCAATAACAACGGCTAACATCGTAGCGTAAAACCCTATTTGTTCATTGTCTAGCCATTTAGAGAGTCCATAACCAACAACTATTATAGCTGCCATTACATACATAACATTGGCAAATAATGCGGCTATTTTTTCTATGTTGAAGTTTGCTTTTTCCTCTTCTGGCATGGTGTTATAACCCGCAATTAAATTGTAAAATTTAAACGTCTTAATCAATATGGCACAGACCACTAATATGAGAGCTGTTATAATCATAATGTTTCGGTGTAAACTTGACCACGATGTGGTTTTAAGGCATCACGAATGGGTTTCATAATGTTTTCTGGAACCACCAAGTAAGCAATGGCATGCATATCATTCTCGGCATTAAATCCTGTTATTTTTAAATCTAATTGTTCTCTTTGAATATACTCCTTCAAATGAATTTCATGATGTTCCGCAATTTTCAAGGCATCTGGACCTCTAAAATCCCAAATTAATTTTAAATCTCTCATGTTGTAACTTTAGATTAAATCGTACTTTAAATATAGTTGATTTTGTTTAAGACTTCAAATTTTTCATACGTTGCAGAAGGGTTGGATGCGAATAATGCATAAACACATAGGCTTTATGTGGTGTTAAATTGCTCAAGCTATTTTTAGATAATTTTTTAAGCGACGTAATTAAAGGCTCGGCAGCATAGGTGTTTTTGGCATAATTATCAGCTTGGTATTCAAATTTTCTGGAAAACCAATTCATAATTAATCCTGTAATTTCGGAAATCGGACTATACAGCAATCCAAAGGCAATTAATCCAACATGAAAACTTGGTGTTTCAACACCTAATGCATTTGATAATAGCGGGTTTGAAATAAAAACGGATAAAACATAAAGTGTTAATCCTGTTAGTAGAATGGATGTTACCAAATTAAAAATAATATGTTTCTTTTTATAATGTCCGACTTCATGCGCTAAAACAGCTACAATTTCTTCATCCTCTAAATCATTTATTAAAGTATCATAAAGTGTTACACGTTTTTCACTACCAAAACCAGAAAAATAGGCATTAGCTTTGGTGCTTCGTTTGGAGCCATCAATCACAAAAATTTTATCTAAAGTGAAACCGACTGTTTTTGCATAAGCGGCAATTTTATTACGAAGTTCACCATCTTCTAAAGGTGTTTGTTTATTGAATAAAGGCACAATTAAGCGCGCGTAAAACATATTCATAAAAATGGTAAATATTGTAATAAGAGCCCAAGCATAGAGCCAAAAAGAATTGCCTGTAGCTTGGTAAAACCAAATGATTAATGCTAAAATGCCACCACCTAATATAGCCATCATGAGCCAGCCTTTTAATTTATCTAGTAAAAAAGTACCTTTAGTGGTTTTGTTAAATCCAAATCTTTCTTCAATTACAAAAGTTTGGTAATAGGCGAAAGGTGTGGTAAGAATATCACTACCAATCATTATAATCCCGAAGAATATCAAGGCTATTACAATAGGATTCTCGGAATAGCTTCGTGCCATAGTATCAACATATTCAAAACCATCAAAAAATAGAAATGCTAAAGTGAGTACAATTGAAAATGTAGATGTTAAAACACCGAACTTGTAATTGGTCTTTTTATAGTCCTGTGATTTTTCATATTCAGCGTTTTCATAAACATCTTTAAGTTCTTCAGGAATCCGATCGTTGTAGTGTTTGGCATTTAACGCGTCGAGCATTTTACCAACTATAAAATTGATTATAATTATGGCAATGATTATGTAAAATAGGGTAGTTGAAGTCATTTAAATTGTGTGTTTCTACAAAAATGGAATTTGTCATTTCGAGTAAAAGTAATCTCGTATTATTGAGATTTCTCACCGATTATCGGAATGACGGGTTATTTGAAATTTCGTTGTCTTTTTGCTTCAAAAATAAGAATTCCAGCAGCTACAGATACGTTCATGGAATCTATTTCGCCTTGCATAGGGATAATAATGTTTTGTGTTGCAGCATCTCGCCATTCTTGGCTTAATCCCGTAGCTTCGGTTCCAACAACTAAAGCGGTTGGTTTGGTATAATCTTGCGTATGATAATTAACAGAAGCTTGCAAAGCTGCACAATAAATATGAATCTGTTTGTCTTTTAAAAATGTAATAATTTCACAGGTAGAACCTGTGGCAATCTGGTTGGTAAAAACACAACCAACACTGGACCGTATAATATTCGGGTTGTATAAATCTGTTTTTGGATTGGCAATAATTACCAAATCCACATGGGCTGCATCGGCAGTTCGTAATAATGCACCAATATTTCCTGGTTTTTCAGGTGCTTCAGCAACGAGAATTAAAGGATTTTCAGTTTTTAGGATTACAGATTCTAAAATATGTTCTTTTATTTTTGCTACAGCCAAAACACCTTCAGTTGTATCACGATGCGCTAATTTTTGATACACGTCTTTGGAGACTTCAATAAACGAGACGGATCCTTTACATACCTGTTCCACGTCTTGTTTAGACATGAGTTCTGGATAAAACAAAATGGTTTCAATTTCATATCCACCTTTCAGTGCTAACGCGATTTCCCGAGCACCTTCAATTAAAAATAATCCAGACTTTTTACGTGCTCTAGATTTTTCTTTTAAAAGCACCAATTCCTTAATGTAGGAATTTTGTGTACTGCTTATTTGCTTTATCATATTTGCAAAAATACTTATTTTATAAACTTTAATAAAAAAAAACGAGCCTATTAAAGACTCGTTTTATTATTTACTGATTCTTGTATTTTTCAGAGTAACGCCTCCACAATTCTGTTTGGTGGCTTTCCAAACTAATTTGTCGACCTTGAATAAAAGCTTCGGTTAAAATATTGGTTCGCATATCCAACGCGTCACCTTCACTTATAAAGAGTGTGGCATCTTTACCAACTTCTAACGTGCCTACAAAAGCATCAATACCAAGAATTTTAGCGTTGTTAGATGTAATTAGTTTTAATGCATCCTCTTTGTCCATACCATAGGCTGCACAAGTTCCAGCATAGAAAGGTAAATTACGTGTTTGGAAGTTTTCAGCATTTCCAACTTGAATTCCAATAAGTACACCTGCGTCATGCATTTGCTTGGCTAACTTATAGGGCATATCATAATCTTGATCATCGTTTGCTGGCAAGCTATGTGGATTATTTATTAAAACAGGCACATTGTACTGCTTTAATAAATCAGTTACTTTATGAGCTTCTGCTCCGCCAACAATAACAAGTTGTTCAATATTATTGTCTTTTGCAAAATAAATAGCATCCGTAATGCCTTTTTCATCATTTACATGAACAAATAATTTTTGCTTACCATTATATAATCCTTGCATAGCTTCAAACGGTAAGTTTATTGGTTTTTTGTCCCCTTTTAAATAGGCTTTACTATCGTTAATAAATGCGGTAACCTCATTTATTTGTTCAGCATAATCCTTGTTAGGCTTTAAGCCAGCTGGTTCTCCTAACCACCAACGTCCTCTAGAAAAAGCACTTGGCCAATTAAGGTGAATAGCGTCATCCGTTTTAATAGCTGCATCTTCCCAATTCCAAGCATCTAATTGAACTATAGATGAGGTTCCAGAAATGCGTCCACCTTTAGGGGATACTTGTGCCATTAACACACCATTTGGTCGCATAGATTCTACCACTTTAGATTCTGTGTTATAAGCAATTAAACTGCGTACATGTGGAATCATAAAACCAACCTCGTCTTGATCATCGGAAGCTCTTACCGCATCAACTTCCACCAATCCTAATGCTGAATTTGCTGCAATAAATCCCGGATACACATGTTTGCCTTTAGCATCGATAACGGTCATGCCAGGCGTATTGGTATTTGTGGTATTCACGGATGTGATTTTTCCGTTTTCAAAAACTATCACAGAATTTTCAATTACTTGACCATTTCCAATGTGAGCAGTTGCACCAACAATAGCAATGGGTTTTGTTTGTTTGGATCCTGGTGTTTGTTGCGCGAATGAGAAACTTCCCATGAATAACGCAATAAAAAGGATGTATATATTAAAATGTTTCATCTTATTTTCTTTTAAAATATTAAATAGTATCACAATGGAAATGTTCATCTACTTTCTTAACAACGGGTTTGGTTTTTAAGCCTTCATTTTTGGCTTGTAACATCATGGTTGTTAATTCATTTTTCTCACGTTTCATGGTTTCACGGTTTTGCTTATCACGTTCTATATCAAAATAAACGGCACCTTCAATCAATGTTTTTTCAGCTTTGGTATAAATGGACATCGGGTGACCGTTCCATAAAACCATATCGGCATCTTTTCCAACTTTTACACTACCAACACGATTATCAATATGTAATAATTTAGCAGGGTTTAATGTAACCATTTTCCAAGCATCTTCCTCACTAATAGCACCATATTTGATGGCTTTTGCAGCTTCTTGATTTAGTCTACGAGACATTTCAGCATCATCACTATTAATAGCTGTTACAATACCTTGGTTATGTAAAATAGCTGCGTTGTAAGGAATGGCATCATTTACTTCGTATTTATAGGCCCACCAGTCGCTAAAAGTAGAAGCGCCAACGCCATGTTCTTTCATTTTATCAGCTACTTTATAACCTTCTAATATATGTGTGAATGTATTGATATTGAAATTGAAACGTTCTGCAACTTCCATGAGCATATTAATTTCACTTTGAACATAGGAGTGACAACTAATAAAACGCTCTTTATTTAAAATTTCAACAAGCGTTTCCATTTCTAAATCTTTACGATAAGGTTTTCCGCTTTTCTTTAAAGTTTCGTATTCTTTCGCTCTGCTAAAATAATCCGTATATACTTGTTCAACACCCATTCGTGTTTGTGGAAAACGGGAACGCGAATAATCGCCCCAATTAGATTGTTTTACGTTTTCACCTAATGCGAATTTGATGAATTTTGGACTATCAGGAAAGATTAAATTTTGAGCGGATTCTCCCCATTTCAATTTTATAATAGCCGAACGTCCACCAATTGGGTTTGCCGATCCATGTAGAATTTGAATGGTTGTTACACCACCTGCTAAATTTCTGTAAATATTAATGTCATCTGAATCTACCACATCCTCAATTGTAACTTCCGCAGTGGAGTTTTGACCAGCTTCATTAACAGCTGCTGTTGCAATATGCGAGTGTTCATCAATAACTCCAGATGTAATGTGTTTTCCTGTGGCATCAATAACCAGCGCATTACTTGCGCTTAAATTGTTGCCAATTTCAGCAATCTGACCATCTTTAACAAGAACATCGGTGTTTTTTAAAATACCTGCTTCTTCATTGGTCCAAACCGTTGCATTTTGAAATAATATGGTTTGTTGTTTTGGTCTTTCAGTAAAACCATAGGCTTCATTTGGGAACGTAACGGGATAGATTTTAACATCAGATTTAGCATCATCAGTTTCTGCTTCAGAA
>DIAL01000080.1:31592-38099 GCA_002414705.1 Flavobacteriaceae bacterium UBA5079 | reverse complement strand
TTCAGTTTCAGCTGTTTTTTTAGAGTCTTCTGATTCTAATTTTTTAGCATAAAACGTTGTTTCATTACCATTTGGTAGAATTGCTGAACCATTTAAACTAGAGGTATTGGCTATTTTAGCAGAAAGTCTTACAAAATCTTGCTTGGTAGTATCTATACTTGAAAAGGTAAGGGACATCCAATCGTCAGTCATAGTTATTTTAGAACCCAACGTTTGCGCGTCTGTTTTTACAGATGCTTTCAACTTGGAAATTTCACCTGAAATTTTCAAATCGTATGTCGTACCAGCTACTTGCAATTCATAATCGCCACGAATATCTTTTGTATTCATAGGTACAATTTCATGTCTATTTCCTAAAACCCAGTTTTCGTATAAAGTTGTTTTCTTTTTGAAAATAGCACCTGATGTGATTAAGAAATTCGCATAGGATCCATTTTTAAGGGTTCCTATTTCGTTGCTTCTCCCAATTATATTTGCAGGAACAGTTGTTAATGCTGCTAATGCGACAGATTCATCCAAGCCATATTCTATAGCTTTTTGAAGGTTCGGCATAAACTCCGAAGGCTTTTTTAAATCATGTAATGTTAAGGCAAATGGTACTGCATTTTTTTGCAATACGGCTGGATTGCTTGGTTTCTGATTCCACTCACGCATATCAGCTAGCTTGGCTGTGTTAGCCATAATCGGATCTTCCATATCAAACGCATCTGGAAAATTAATTGGAATTATAAATGTGGCATTGGTCGCTTTAATTTCGTTAATCAATTCATATTCATCACCACCACCAACAATTACATACTGGGTGTTAACATCATCACCAACTTTGTCCATGCGCAAGTTGTTCATTTTACTTCCTGCATCAATAATTTGAACCAAACCTTTATTGTTATTAAAAGCTTCTAACGATCTGTCTTTAGTTTCCGATAAGCCTTTTGCATACCAATCTGCATCGTAATTTACTTGTCTAATAAGAGCCATAGCTCCCATTAAAGACGTTGGATATGCCTGATTAGAAGAAACACTTTTACTAGTTGATAAATATTGTGCAGAACGATCTGCCAAAATGCGAGATGCATCAGTTCCACTGGGTGATAAGGCAATTAAACTACCTGTTCCACGAATAATACCATCAGCAATATGGGTGTTTACAGCTCCAAAACCAGCTTCACGCAATTCGGTTGCTGTTTTTGCATCAAAGGCATAACCTTCAATAGCATTTTGCTCTGGTTTAATATGGTCATTCCAATAATATCCTTCGCGAGATGCATCATATTGTGGACTATTAGAATTTTCGGCACGTGCTGGTTTTTTAGTTCCAAACGATGAATAAATATCCACAAACGATGGATAAATATGTTTGCCTTCCAAGTCTAATACGGTACTGTTTTCTGGAATTTTAACTTGTTTTCCGCTAGAAATAACTTTACCATCTTTAATTAATAGCGTGGCATTTTCAATCGTTTCTGTAGGAGAAATATGAATGGTAGCATTTGTGAAAGCATGATAACTATGACTTTCGGTTTTTACACCATCATTTTTTGGAAAGTAATTTTGCGCAAACAGCGATATGCTGCATACAAAACACAAAATCGTAAGGAGTTGTTTCATTGGTTTAGGTTAGTTTAAAATTAAAGACTAAATATAAGTAATAACAAACAGGTGTTACTCGTATTGAATGTTATTTAACATTTTGTTTAGGTTTCAAAAAATAGTTCACATACAACGCTACAACATAACTATAACTTTCCATGCCACCTTGTTGGTTGTTGGCTTTTAAAAACGAATTATAGGTTTCTTTAAAAACGGGTTCAGTTATGTTTTGATAACCATCCCAAAATGCTTGAACTTCCTGGTAGTTTTTTAAAATACCTAGGTTTATAGTTGGAAGCAATGCGTCATATTGTTCTGGGTTTCGTCTGTACACTTCAAATAAACAGTGGCGCAAAGCGAATGTGTTCCCGCAGTATTTAAAATAGTTGTCTTTATGAGATATGGCTGCCAGACTGCCAATAAAATTAGCTTCGTTTTCAGCAGCATAACCTAATTGGTGTGCTATTTCATGAGAAACTGTTGTGGGGAATTTATAAATAGGAATGAGTTCGTCTACTTGAGCTTCATTGGTTAATGGATTTAAGTACCCACTAAATCCCATATAGGTCAGTGGTAAACTAAACATGGACATTTTAATACTTTTCGGATGGTATTCTAAATGCGGATATTGTTTTTTTAATTCCTCGTAACCCAAAGGAGCCATACTTAAAATATCTCTTTTAGAGTAGGGTAGATTTACTTGTAGTGTATCATGAGTTGTAACTTTCAGATGAAGTGCATTGGATTTTTTAATTAATTGTTGTGTAACCGTAATGAGTTCTTCTGTGGAATAATCTGCTTTCAGGTTCAGATTTTTATGAAGCGGTAATCGGTAATAATTAAAAGCCCAAAACACATGAAAGGCAAAATAAATTAGTGAGATGGTTGCAAAAATATCAATCAACCAATTCTTAAAATCTTTATAAATGCGTTTTCTATTAAAAATTAGCCAACGAATAATGAAGATAATTGCAACAGCATAAAAAATATCACCAAACGAAAATGGCAGCCAACCAAAAACAAAACGGGACATGGCAGAAAACCATTGATATATGCCATTGCTATAATACCTTTCCACAACTTCTGGAAATTGCGCTAGGATATTAATAAAAATAATCTGTGGTATAA
This sequence comes from Flavobacteriaceae bacterium UBA5079, assembly GCA_002414705.1. GTDB lineage: Bacteria > Bacteroidota > Bacteroidia > Flavobacteriales > Flavobacteriaceae > Algorimicrobium. The sequence goes on along the minus strand of DIAL01000080.1, from coordinate 35,381 downwards.
GTGCAAGCGCAATTATAAGCTTTGGGTTTTTCTGCATATTTCAAAAATAAGGAATTGTTTTATTACTCTGCGCATTATAATTACCTTTGTAAAACTTTAAAAATACAAATATGAACGAAGCTATACGAGAACTAGAACCAAAAGCCTTATGGAATAAATTTGCCGATTTAAATGCGGTACCACGACCTTCTAAAAAGGAAGAACGTGTGATAACTTTTATGAAGGATTTCGGACAAAAATTAGGTCTTGAAACGATTGAGGATAAAGTCGGAAATGTTATTATAAAAAAGCCAGCAACAGCTGGTATGGAAAATAGAACGCCTATCGTGATGCAATCGCATTTGGATATGGTGCATCAGAAAAATAACGACACAAATTTCGATTTCGATACCCAAGGAATTGATATGTATGTGGATGGTGATTGGGTTCGTGCCAAAGGAACAACGCTTGGAGCTGATAACGGTTTAGGTGTTGCTACGATTATGGCCATTTTAGAAAGCTCCGATATTGAGCATCCAGCTATTGAAGCCTTATTTACTATTGATGAAGAAACTGGCATGACAGGTGCCATGGGATTAGAAGGCGGTTTACTAAAAGGTGAAATTCTACTGAATTTAGATACGGAAGAAGATGATGAAATTGGCGTAGGTTGCGCTGGAGGTGTGGATGTAACAGCCAGAAGAAGTTATAATGAAGAGGAAACACCCGAATTTAAAACGGGTTATGCTATTACTGTAAAAGGTTTGCAAGGTGGACACTCTGGTATGCAAATTCATGAAGGTTTAGGGAATGCAAACAAAATAATGAACCGTTTAATGTTTGACGGTTTTGAAAATTTTGGTTTACGGATTTCAGAAATTAATGGAGGAAGTTTGCGCAATGCTATTCCACGTGAAAGTAACGCCATTGTTGTTATAGATTCTATTCATGAAGATGCGTTTATTATGGAAATGGCGCAACATGCTCAAATTATTCAAATTGAATTAAAAACAATGGAACCTGATTTAAAAATTGAAGTTTCCAAAGTAGAAACGCCTGAAAACATTATGGATTTAGGTGTTCAGGAAGGTGTTACTCGTGCCTTGTATGCGGCCGTAAATGGTGTATATAGAATGAGTGCAGATATTAAAGACTTGGTGGAAACGTCTAATAATATTGCGCGTGTTGTTATAAAAGAAGGTCATATAGAAATAGCGTGTTTAACACGTTCGTCTGTTGAAAGTGCTAAATGGGATTTAGCCAATAGTTTACGTGCAACTTTTGAATTAACAGGTTGTGAAGTAGAATTTTCCGGTGAGTATCCAGGTTGGAAACCCAATATGGATTCCAAAATACTAAAAGTATTAGAAACCCTTTATGTTGAAATGAATGATGAAAAACCACACGTTGCTGCATGTCACGCAGGTTTGGAATGTGGTATTCTAGGTCAGAATTACCCAGAAATGGATATGATTAGTTTTGGACCAAATATTAAAGGTGCACATAGTCCAGATGAACGTGCTCAAATTTCATCAGCGCAGAAATATTGGAAATTTGTTTTAGAGATTTTAAAGAATATCCCAAAACAGCAATAAGTCTATTTAATTAACACAAAAAATAAAGCCGCGTTTCTGAAAAGAAACGCGGCTTTATTTATACTATTTTCCGACTATTATTGTCCTTGAATACCTTCAATTTTTAATTCGAAAATTAAATTCGAGTTCGGAGGAATTGGTCCAGAACCATTTTCACCATATCCTAAATATGACGGAATAAATACTTTGGCTTTATTGCCAACATTCATATTTAACATGGCTTCTCTAAATCCAGGAACCAGTCCAGCAGTTTCATTGTAAATCATTGCAAATGGTTTGTAACCACCAGCAGCATCGCGTTGCTCGTTGTAGGCATTGTTAGCTTTTGCAACATCTGCCCAACTAGTATCAAATAAACGACCGTCTTCAAAGAAACCAGCATAATTTACTAGCACTTTATCAACGCTTGAAGGTTTTGTGTTTTCACCTTCTTCAGTGAAAATCATAACCACTCCTGTTTCTAATTTTTTAACAGTACCATTTAAGTCTGCGTTTTTGGTAATAAAAGCTTCTGCAGCAACACTAGCCGATTCTTTAAGTTTTTGACGAGCCGCTTCTTTTAAAGCTTCTTGTTTTTCTAAAACTTTAGGTAGTTCTTCTTTATAAATTATAGCCGCATTAAAACCTTCAGCAGCCTTTCCTTTTCTAATAATATTTAGTTTTTCAATAATAACAGGCTCTACAGGCTTATTGCTTCCTGGTGTTACTTGCACGTTAGAAATAGTATCTAAAACATTCATACCAATAACCAATTCACCAAAAACAGAGTGTCTATTATCTAAATTAGCTGTTGGTACTTCGGTAATGAAAAATTGACTTCCATTTGAGTTAGGGCCTGAATTTGCCATAGATAAAATACCTGGTTTAGAGTGTTTTAAATCTGGGTGGAACTCGTCTGTGAACTTGTAACCTGGATCTCCTGATCCGGTTCCTGTTGGATCACCACCTTGAATCATAAATTTATCGATAACGCGGTGAAACGTTAAACTGTCGTAATAACGTTTCCCTTTGTAAGCATCTGAAACGTCTGGATGTGTACCTTCTGCTAAAGCTACAAAGTTGGCAACTGTTACAGGAACTTTATCGTAAAATAATTTGGTAACCATAGTACCTTTATTGGTAACAAATTCGGCGTAAAGTCCATCTTCTAAATCAGGATACTGCTGACTGCAGGATGTAAAACTTACTAAAAGCGCCAATACTACTAATTTCATGGTATGTTTTAATGTGTTCATTTTTAAGTTTTAATAATTAATTATATATCTATTTAATTGGGTTCAGTTGTTTTAATATCTAAAAGTGAAACTTCACAAATAATAGGGACATTGGTTCCTATTTTATTTTCGTCTCCATAATAACCATAGGCTTTTTGTGATGGAAATAAGAAGGTAACCGTTTCACCTGTTCGCATGAGTTTTAAACCTTCTCGCAAACCTGTAAACAATTCCTGTTTATCCATAATATAGGTTTGTTGTTTTAATTCGTCCTTATTATATATTATGGTTTCGTTTATATCTTTAATAGTATAATTGTAAGTAACTATATCACCAAATTCAGGGGTTATTAAAGAATCTACTACTTTTGTGTTGTAGTAATACCAAAATCCATTGTTAGACGCAATATATTCCGTTAAGGAATCCTTCTCCATAATGGTTTCAAAAGTTGCGCGTTCTCGATTATTTAATTGGATGTTTCGTTCAACAGATTTATCTATAAATGAACCTGATTTAGCAGAAATAGGACGTCTTGCTTCTGGTGATTTGCAAGCAAAAGCAGTAAGTAGTAGACATAGAATAACTAAAAATCTATTCATTTTTAAGGGCATTATTATAAGCGGGCAATATACTAATAAATTTTTCAACTGTTTCGGGTAAAGACAAATCGCTTTTACCACCTGCAGCGTTTGTATGACCACCTCCTTCAAAATGAGAACGAGCAAACTCGTTCACAGAAAAATGACCTTTAGAACGTAACGAAATTTTAATAATTTTGTTTTGTTTATCTTCAATAAATATGGCAGCAAAAATAATATTATTTAAGGATAAAGCATAGTTTACAAAACCTTCTGTGTCACCTTTTTTATAATTAAACGTGTTTAATTCGTCTTGAGATAACGTAATATAAGCCGTTCTAGATTCTGGAATAACGTTTAAATTTGAGAGTGCACATCCCAAAAGTTGCATACGTTCAAAACTATTAGAGTCCATAACTGCAT
>DIAL01000080.1:29005-31415 GCA_002414705.1 Flavobacteriaceae bacterium UBA5079 | reverse complement strand
CGCCTTTGTCAATTAGAAAAGCCGTAACCCGATGTGTTTCACTTGTTGTAGATGAAAACCGAAATGATCCAGTATCGGTCATGATTCCTGTATAAAGACAGGTTGCAATATTTTGATTAATGAGGTTTGTTTCATCAAGCATATCTATAAAATGATATACCATTTCACAGGTAGAACTCATGCTAACATCCGAATACATATAGGTCGCATAATCATCCGGTTGTTGGTGATGATCTATCATTATTTTGATGGCAGAACTCGCTTTTAAAGCCAATTCCATATCTCCCGTTCGGTTTAGGGCATTAAAATCTAATGTAAAAATAACATCAGCATTCTGAATCAGCGCATCACATGCTTCTGTGTTGGTGTCGTATTTTAAAATAGTGTCTTCACCAGGCATCCATTTTAAAAATTCTGGATAATCATTAGGCGCAATAATAACGGCTTCTTGATGGTGTATTCTTAAATAATGATATAGACCTAAAGTGGATCCAATAGCGTCACCATCTGGATTTTTATGAGGAACAATTACCATTTTTTTTGGTGATTGTAGGAGTTGATTAATATCTGAAATAGCTTCTTTTTTCATAGGCAACGAATATACAAAATTTTAATATTGGTTAGTATGGTTTTTATTAAGAAATACATTACTTTTGCACGAAATTTACAGGAAAGGTATTTAGATAATAAATGGTTTTCTTAATTGGAATTTAATAACAGAAATATAACTTAAACAAAAGAATGGCAACAAATATAACATTTACCATGCTTAAGCCAGATGCAGTTGAAAACGGACACATTGGCGCAATTTTAGAAAAAATCAATGCTTCAGGTTTCAGAATCGTAGCTTTGAAAAAAACACAAATGACACAAGCTGATGCTGAAGCTTTTTACGCTGTTCACAACGAGCGTCCATTTTTTGGTGAGTTAGTTGAGTTTATGACACGTGGTCCAATTGTAGCGGCTATTTTAGAAAAAGATAATGCTGTTGAAGATTTTAGAACCTTAATTGGTGCTACTAATCCTGCTGATGCTGCAGATGGAACAATCCGTAAATTATATGCAACATCTATGGGAGAAAATGCAGTTCATGGAAGTGATAGTGATGAAAATGCTGCTATTGAAGGCGCATTCCATTTTTCTGGTCGTGAGATGTTTTAAATAAAAATACCTTTTTACTACATAAGCCTAAAATGTGTTTACATTTTAGGCTTTTTTTGTGCAAAATTGTATCTTCGTAACATTCTAAAAAAGAATGCTATGAAAAAAACAAACTATGCTTTATTAGTTTGTGTCCTATTTTCTACCTTATTAGTGGCTCAAAATCATCAACAAGCTATCAATAAATTACAATCAGGTACACAAGCACAAATTACAGTTAATAATCAGTCTGGAGTTCCAGAGTTTATTAAATTTCCTAAAAATCAACCCCTCACATTATCTGGTAGTACACTTCAAGAAAAAGTACGAACGTTTCTAGAAACGCATAAAGGATTATTTAATGACAATCAGGATTTAAATGAATTTACATTTCAACCGTCTAAAAAAGATAGTTATGGTTTCCAAACTGTAACCATTAATCAGTTACATGATGGTGTTCCTGTTTTTGATGGGCAATTACGTTTTCATTTTAATAGCTCTCAAGAATTAACAGCTATTAATGGTAACTATATTACCAATATTAAAATTAACGCTACACCAACTATTTCTGAACAAGAAGCAAATACAGCTGCTTTGAATTTAGTATCCAAACAGGATATTAATTTTTCTGGTGAAACGGTTTTTGCTTTCGAAACACAATTGTTTGTTTTCCAAAAGGGTCTTATTGAAAATAATTTAGGATCAAGTTATTTAGTGTACGAAGTGGAGGCAAGAAACGATGTAGATGTTAGGGAATATTTTTATATCAATGCGCACAATGGTACTTTGGTTGAGCAATTTACAGGTATGCCACATGCAATGGATAGAATTGTTTATGAAGCAAATTTAGGTACTGTGGTTTGGCAAGAAGGTGATGCTTTTCCCGGGAGTTTAACTATTTGGCAACAAAATGAAGTGGAAGCTTCAGGGCATGTTTACAATTTTTTCAATAATGCGTTTGGCTACGTCTCTTATGATAATGCAGATGCGCAAATGCGAACTATAAATAATAATCCAAACATTAACTGTCCAAATGCCAATTGGAATGGTGTAACTGCAAATTACTGTAACGGTACAGCAACGGATGATGTTATTGCCCATGAATGGGGACACGCATACACAGAATACACAAGTGGCTTAATTTACGCTTGGCAATCAGGCGCTATGAACGAGTCGTTTTCAGATATCTGGGGAGAGACTGTAGATTTAATAAACAACTATGAAGATGCGGATGATGATGTGTCCTTAAGAACGGGTTGTAACAGTTCTG
>DIAL01000080.1:28486-28841 GCA_002414705.1 Flavobacteriaceae bacterium UBA5079 | reverse complement strand
GGGTTGTAACAGTTCTGACCGTTGGCGTATTGGCGAAGACGCAACTGCATTTGGTGGTGCCATTCGCGATATGTGGAATCCACCATGTAATAACGATCCCGGAAAGTTGACTGATGGGATATATAGATGTGGCACTGGAGATTCGGGTGGTGTGCATTCTAATTCTGGTATTCCTAATCATGCGTATGCCTTGTTAGTTGATGGTGGTACGTATAATGGACAAACTATAAATGGTATCGGTTTAACAAAAGCTGCTCATATTTTTTGGCGTACACAAAATACGTATTTAACATCCACAAGTGATTTTTTTACATTAGCAGATGCGCTTGAAGCGTCTTGTACGGATTTATTAGGT
>DIAL01000080.1:27869-28330 GCA_002414705.1 Flavobacteriaceae bacterium UBA5079 | reverse complement strand
TACGGATTTATTAGGTGTAAATTTAGAGGGTTTATCTACTGAAGCTACTCCTGCAGGACCTTCTAATGAAATTTTGACAATAGCAGATTATAACGAGTTGGTAAAAGTTATTTTGGCTGTAGAATTACGTATTATTCCAGAAAATTGTGGTTTCCAAACCATTTTAGTTGCTACAGATGATCCATGTGAAGCTTTTACTACGAATCCAATATTTTTTGAAGATTGGGAATCTGGAATTGGAAGTTGGACAGTAGAACAAGTACCAGTAAATCCAAGTTCTTGGGAGTCTAGGGATTGGGAAGTTTCTAGCTCTTTACCTCAAGGTAGGTTAGGTCAAGCAGCATTTGGTATAGATCCAGTAAATGGAAATTGTAGTAGTTCCCTTCAAAATGGGATTCTCCGATTAGAAAGCCCAGAAATAACTATTCCTGTGGATTATGTAACAGGAACTTTTGAAATGA
>DIAL01000080.1:10846-27748 GCA_002414705.1 Flavobacteriaceae bacterium UBA5079 | reverse complement strand
GAAATGACATTTATGCACTATATCGCAACAGAAGGTGGTTGGGATGGTGCCAACATTAAATACCAACTAAATGGTTCTGGTAATTGGACTTTATTACCGCTATCAGCTTTTACTGCTAATGGTTATAATGATCAAATTAATCCATTTAGAGATGGAAATGATAATCCCATGTCTGGTCAAGATGGTTTTACAGGAACAGACGGAGGGTCTAATGCTGGAAGTTGGGGACGTAGTATTATTAATTTATCATCCATTGCTGGTTTAGGTGCTGGAAGTACTATTCAATTTAGATTTGAAATGGGAACTGATGGTTGTAATGGTCGTGTAGGTTGGTATGTAGATGATATTTCTGTTTACAATTGCATTTACGAATTATCTGTTGAAGATTTTACGGCTTTAGAAAATGGAATTAAAGTATATCCAAACCCTTCTAATGGCCGTTTTACCATGAAGAACATTGGCAATCTTAATTTAGTAAAAGCTGATGTTATGGATATTAATGGACGATTAGTGAAATCTGTTGATTTGTCTGGAATTCAGGACACAACAACTTTGAATATTTCTAGTGTTGCCTCTGGTTTATATTTTATGAAAGTATATACCAAAAATGCAAATACTGTTATCAAGTTAATAAAAGAGTAACTATATTTACTTTATAAAAAATCCCGCAACTTGCGGGATTTTTTGTTTTTTAAAAGCATTAGTTCATTCACTAGTATATTATATTTAGTCAACTAAAAACTAACGCAACACCAATTCCTTAATAATCTGTTTGCCTAAACTTTCATTGAGCATAGATATTATTTTTTCTTTTCCGTAGCTTAATTCTTCACGAAGCACACTAGAACTTAATTGTACATATAATGTTTCACCTTTAAGTTGTATGGCTGTGGTGTAATTATTTACACCATTTCCCATCATGCTTTTCCAAGTATCTTGAACGTTTACAGCGTTTAGTCCCTGTTCTAATCTGTTGGTTTCAACAAACTCCTTCAATGCGTCAGCAATGGTTAAGTTTTCATTATTACGTTTGGCCATTAGTCTAAATTTAAAGGTTCGTAGCGTTTATACAAAAATACAGCTTCATGTTTGTTTACTACTTTTAATTGATCTTTTGTTGCTAACAAAATGGTTTCTTTCCAAGAATCGAAAGGAGTTTTGTAATACACATTTAAACTATCGTTTTCTATTTTTATGGTGAAGGTTTCTGCATCATTAGATGTTTCAAACGTACCCATAAAATTAGGTTTCATTTTTTTTCGGATGCCTTGTAATGAATCTTCTAAACTAATAAAATCAATGGTATCATTATAATTATATTCTTTGGAACTCCCATCTTTTAATGTCACGCGTTCAATTTCCCAATAGCCTTCTATATGTTCTAAATAATCTTCAGGGTTTTTAGAGCAACTGGAAATAACAACACTAATAATTATGAGTGATATGAATTTTTGTAGCGTTTGTTTCATAATTAAAACGGTTCTATAATTTAAAAATTTCGTAGGATTGATGCACTTGTTTTACTACGGCTTCCGTACGGTCAGCATGCGTGTCGCTAATGAAAAGCTGACCAAAATTCTCGTCGTCTACCAATTTAATAATTTGCGAAACACGCTGTTCGTCTAATTTATCAAAAATATCATCTAATAACAAAATTGGGTTTACGTGACTTCTAGATTTTATAAAATCGAATTGTGCCAATTTCAAAGCAATTAAAAATGATTTCTGTTGTCCTTGGCTTCCAAACTTTTTAATGGGATGTTCTGCAATATTAAAAATCAAATCATCTTTATGAATCCCAACACTAGTATATTGTATGGCTTTATCTTTATTAATAACCGTTTTTAAAAGTGTTTCCAAACGGTTGGTCGTTAAATCGCTTTCGTAAACCAGTTCTACCAGTTCGTTTCCATTACTGATAGCTTCATAACGTGCTTTAAAAATAGGTATAAACGTTTCTAAAAATGCCTGTCGCTTTTCATGAATTTCGTGTCCAAATTGATCCAGCTGTAAATTATAAACTTCTAGCGTGTCTTTGTTAAACGTATGGTTTACGGCAAAGTATTTTAAAAGGGAATTTCGTTGCGCTACTATTTTGTTATACTTTAATAATGCATTTAAATAGCTTTTATCGCTTTGCGAAATAACACCATCCATAAATTTTCGTCTGGTAGCACTTCCTTCAATAATTAAATCCCGATCAGCAGGCGAAATAATAACTAAAGGTAAAAAACCAATGTGGTCACTATACTTTTCATAAATCTTGCCGTTTCGTTTAATCACCTTTTTTTTGCCACGTTTTAAGCTCACCACAATTTTTTCTGATGTATTTTCTTTTTCATATTCACCATTCACCACAAAAAAAGGCTCGTCATGTTTTATATTTTGAGACGCAATGGGATTAAAATAACTTTTCCCAAATGATAAGTGATAGATAGCATCTAAGACATTGGTTTTACCCACACCATTGTTGCCAACAAAACAGTTTATTTTTTCATTGAAAATAAAGCTACGTTCATCAAAATTTTTATAATTGAGTACCGATAAGGATTTCAAAATCATATAAAAAGAAACTTAAAAGGGTTTTTAGGTAAAGGATGTGCAAATTATTGAAAAATAACAAATAAATAGGCTTTCAAATCTAAAGAAAAATTATATTTTTGCACCGCATTAATTAAGAATATATGGCAACGTACAAAAAGAGAGGATATAAACCAGAAACGAAAGAAGAAAAACAGCATGATGTTGAAGAAAACTCAACAACTGCAGAAGTTTTTAATACACTTGATGAAACTGCTTCCAAAACTGAAGATTGGGTAATTGGTAATCAGAAATACATTTTTGTAATTATTGCTGTAGTAGCAGCCGTTGTTTTAGGTTATTTAGGATATAATGAGTTTATAGCAAAACCAAAGCAAACGGAAGCTATGAACGATATGTACCAAGCTCAAAAATATTATGACCAAGCAGTAAATGCTACGGCTCAAAAAGACTCATTATTTGGTTTAGCGTTAAATGGAGGTGAAGGAAAATTTGGTATGTTAGACATTATATCAGAATACAGCGGAACACCTTCAGCTAATATGGCTAACTATTATGCAGGTATGGCATATTTAAATATGAAAGATTACAAAAATGCAGTTTCGTTTTTAGGTGATTTTTCAGGAGATGACGAAATTTTAGCACCTATGGCTAAAGGTTGTATAGGTGATGCATTTGTGCAGCTTAACCAACAAGATGATGCGTTAGGTTATTATGAAGAAGCCGCTAAAATGCGTACTAACGAGTTTACAACACCAATGTTTTTATATAAAGCAGGAGTAACAGCTTTAGATTTAGGTAAAACAGATGTAGCGCTTAAGCATTTTAAAAATATTAAAGAAAACTACCCAACGTCTGCTGAAGGTACTAATATTGATATCTTTATTGGTAAGGCAGAGGCTTTGGCAAGTAACTAATACATGGCTACAGAAAATAAAAATTTATCAGAATACGATAAAGCTACAATCCCAAATGCGAAAGATTTTCGATTTGGGATTGTTGTTTCAGAATGGAATGATACCATAACGGAAGGTCTTTATAATGGTGCATTAAATGCCTTATTAGACAACCACGTTTCCAAAGAAAATATTATTCGTTGGAATGTTCCTGGTAGTTATGAGTTAATTTTTGGCTGTAAAAAAATGCAACAACAACCAGTGGATGCCGTTATTGCTATAGGAAGTGTTATTCAAGGCGAAACTAAACATTTCGATTTTGTGTGTGAAGGTGTCGCTCAAGGTATCAAAGATCTTAACGTACTTCATAATATACCTGTTATTTTTTGTGTGCTAACCGATAATAATATTCAACAATCTATTGATCGTTCGGGTGGAAAACACGGAAATAAAGGAACTGAAGCGGCTATTGCTGCTATTAAAATGGCAGAACTGAACAAGTAAGCTGCCTAACAATTTTCTAAATATTTTTAATTTATTCTCTGCGTTGTAATAACTTCGCATGACATTTAGTACCATATTGTTAACAATTTTTGGCATTCTGCATGTCCTTTTTCCTTGTAATTTCAGTACTTTTGAGGTTAAAGCAACTAATTACAAAGTACATTGGCTAAAAAAAATAAAAGCTTTAGTTACAAGCCACGATTCCAAGATCATGCTGGTCAAAATCAGTCAGATGATATTCAGACAAAATGGCAAGGTTTAAAAGGAACTAGAAAGCGAAAAGGTAGTTTTCTAACCTCACCATTATTTTTGGTCTTGTTTTTGATTACTATCTTAATAGTGATTTACGTTCTAGGTCGCTACGAATAATACACGATTATGGGAGTTTTTAATACACGAAAGAATAAAAAATACAGCTACACACCTCGTCATTATAAAGGTGAGGGAAACCCCTACGAAATAAAACATAAATTTGACGATTTTAGATCTACCGTTGGAAGCAGTGGTGGACTAAAAACAAAGATAAATACTGCTTGGGACGATTATAAAAACAATGCTGATGATCATGCTAATAAACGCGTTCTTATTATAATTACTGTTTTAGTATTTTTGTTTTTGCTGATTATTGGTTTCGATTTATCCATATTCTTTCCTAAAAACTAATGGCAGATATTATTCAGTTATTACCCGATCATGTGGCCAATCAAATTGCTGCAGGTGAAGTTGTTCAAAGACCTGCTTCCGTAGTTAAAGAGCTCATGGAGAATGCCATTGATGCGCAGGCTTCAGAAATTAAACTCCTGATTAAAGATGCTGGAAAAACTCTCGTTCAAGTAATCGATAATGGTTTAGGAATGAGTGTAACCGATGCACGTTTTAGTTTTGAGCGTCATGCCACATCTAAAATTAAATCGGCTGACGATTTATTTCAACTTAACACCAAAGGATTCCGTGGAGAAGCTTTAGCAAGTATTGCAGCCATAGCACATGTGGAATTAAAAACCAAACAAGACACTGATGATGTTGGGACACAAATAGTTATTGAAGGCAGTGAGGTTAAAGCACAAGAAATAGTTGTAACACCAACAGGAACCTCCATTGCTGTAAAAAATCTATTTTTTAATATCCCAGCGCGTCGTAATTTTTTAAAATCCAATACGGTCGAATTGCGCCATATTATTGATGAATTTCATCGTGTGTCTTTAGCACATCCTTCTATTCAATTTTCCATGTATCATAATGGAAGTGAAACATTTCATTTGCCTGCTAGTAATTTCAGACAGCGTATTGTAAATATCTTCGGAAATAAAACCAATGAAAAATTAGTTCCTGTAAACGAAACAACTGAAGTTTTAACCGTTTCAGGATTTGTAGGTAAACCAGAATATGCCAAGAAAACGCGTGGCGAGCAATTCTTTTTTGTAAATAACCGTTTTATTAAAAGTGCTTATTTAAATCATGCGATTAATTCTGCTTTTGATGGTTTGTTAAAAGACGGAAAGCACGCCAGTTATTTTTTAGATTTAACCGTAAATCCGCAAACTATAGATATTAACATTCATCCTACAAAAACTGAAATTAAGTTTGATGATGAACATACTTTATATGCCATTTTAAGGTCTGCAGTAAAACATAGTTTGGGACAATTTAGTATTGCGCCAGTTTTGGATTTTGAAAGGGATTCTGATTTTGATACACCTTATAATTTTGAGAATAAACAAGCAAAAGTGCCAAAAATAGAAGTAGATAGAGCCTTTAATCCATTTCAGGAAGAAACACGATCTAAGGCATCCTTTAATACATCCTATAAAAAAGAACCCGTAGCAAGTTGGGAAAGTTTATATGTTGGTATGGAATCTAAAGGAACCAAATCTGCAACCGATTTTAACGAAATGCGCTTTGAAAGCGACGAGCAAACGGGTAATATGTTTCAAGACGATACCAGTTTGGAAGTCAAACAATCTACCTATCAACTTCATAATAAATACGTGGTAAGTACCATTAAATCTGGTATGTTGGTTATTGATCAGCATCGTGCACATCAACGAATTTTATATGAAAATTTCTTAAAACATATTACTATTAAAGAGAGTGTGAGTCAGCAATTGCTATTTCCAGTCTTGGTGTTTTTATCTCAACAAGAAATGGATTGTATAAAAGAGGTTCAGGAAGATTTAGAACATACGGGATTTGTGTTTGCTAATTTTCATAATGATCATATTGAAATTTCGGGTGTTCCCATTAGTGTTCCAGAAAGCGAGGTGACTGTTATTTTGGAACAATTAATTAGTGATATTGAAAACGAAGTACCAGATTCACATTTCAGTGCAACCGATTTATTGGCAAAATCTATGGCGAAGAGTTTGGCTATAAAAAGAGGGCAATCCTTATCTTTGTTGGAGCAGGAACATTTAGTAAATAGCTTGTTTGCTTGCAAAGATCCTAATAGTTCGCCAACAAACAAAGCAACTTTCATTACGATAAGCGTAGATGAAATAGATAAAAAATTTATATAAGTAAGTCTTATGATGAATAATATTACCGATACTGTTAAGCATTTAATTATTATAAATGTGATTATGTTTATTGGCACAATGACCATTTCTAATGGTATATTTTATGATTGGTTTGCTTTACATTTTCCTCAAAATGCAGCATTTCAGCCATGGCAGATTATCACTCACATGTTTATGCATGGAGGCTTTATGCATGTTTTATTTAATATGTTTGCTTTGTGGATGTTTGGAACGGCTGTAGAGCAACGTTTTGGTGCTAAAAAATTCTTGTTTTTCTATATGTCTTCAGGGCTGGGTGCTGCACTTTGTATGATTGGTTATTACTATTTTAGTTTTTATTCAGGACTCAATACTTTAATAGAATCAGGTACAGATAAAACACAAATTTTAGAAACTTTAAATTCTGGTATGTATAATACTGCTTGGCAACAAATAATGGGAGCTGCAGATATGCAGCATTTTATCAGTATTTTTAATAGCACAATGGTTGGTGCATCAGGAGCCATCATGGGTGTTTTAGTTGCCTTTGGGATGTTATATCCAGAATCTAAACTCATGTTAATTTTCCTTCCTGTACCAATTAAAGCCAAGTATTTTATTCCAGGTATTATTGCATTAGATTTAATTTCTGCTGTAACAGGACAATCCTTTTTTAGTCCAAGTAATACGGCTTATGTAGCGCACCTTGGTGGTGCATTAACAGGCTTTTTAATTATGTGGTATTGGAAAAAAACACAATTCAACAAAAACCGTTGGGATTAGAATGACAAACTTAAATCAAGACATACGCAATAAATTACAGCAACTTAATATTTTTGAGAAGCTGATAGTTGTTAATTTGGCTCTCTATTTAGTGGGTTTGCTAGTAACGTTACTTTTTAAATTCGATTTAAATTGGTTTGAGTTGCCTAGTGTTTTTGGTGATTTCGTCCTACAACCTTGGAGTGTTATAACCTATGCCTTTGTGCATTATGATTTTTGGCATTTCCTGTTTAACATGATTTGGCTCTATTTTATTGGTGGTATGTTTACCAATTTGTTTTCGGTTAAAATGGGACTTAATGTCTATTTTTTAGGTGCTGTTTCTGGCGGATTGTTGTTTTTATTGGGTTATAACCTATTGCCAGATTTTTTTCAATCGCCAACGCGTTTAGTAGGAGCATCAGCAGCTATTCGAGCGTTATTAATTTTCTTATGTGCCTATATGCCAAGCACAGAGGTGCGTTTTTTCACATTTAATTTAAAGTTGTGGTACATTGGTGCAGCTATTGTTGTGTTTGATATTTTAGGCATTATTGCAGGAATTAAAGATCCTATAACTGGCAACGCAGGCGGAAATTTAGCGCATTTAGGAGGTGCTATTTTGGGTTATGTTTATGCCAAACAGTTATTGCAAGGAAATGATATTGGCAAAGGTTTTGAGAAATTTATGGATCAGATTACTGGTCTGTTTTTAAAATCGAAAAAATCGCCGTTAAAAACGGTCTATAAAAAGAAATCAGGTAAAGTGGCTGGATTTTCTAAAGAAGAATTTAATCAGTTTAATCACCAGAAAAAAATAGACATCATACTTGATAAAATTAGTAAAAGTGGTTATGACAGTTTAACAAAAGCTGAAAAAGAGTTTTTGTTTAAAGCTGGGAAATAATATACTATTTATTCTAAATACAAGTTATACCATTTATAAGAGTGCATACTATTAGAATTCGGTCTGCCGTTTTCATTTAAATTATATGAAAAACTTAAAGTTAATAGATAAAATTGTATACATACTAAATGGTCTGTTAGCCTTTGTTTTGTTATTATCCTATTTATTACCATTTGCACCTCCAAAAACGTTTGCCCTATTATCTGTTTTGAGTTTAGGTGTTCCTTTCTTAATCCTAATAAATGTTGTGTTCTTTTTGTATTGGTTAATCAAACTAAAAAAACAACTTCTTTTATCATTAGTTGTTTTAATATTTGGCTATTTTAGTTTTGGATCCTTATATAAATTTTCTTCGGAAGACGATAAAATACATGACCATCAGCTGAAAGTCATGAATTATAACGTGCGGTTGTTTAATTTATACGATTGGATTCCTGAAAAAGGCGTAGCTATAAAAATGGTGAATTTAATCAAACAGAAAGCGCCAGACGTGCTAACTATCCAAGAATATCATCCACATCCTGATGTGGATTTGTCCTCTTTTAAGTATAAATTTGAAAAATTATCGGGTAAAAAAACCAAATATGGTCAGGTAATTTTATCGCAATATCCCATTATTAATTCGGGTTCTGTAGAATTTCCAAATACATCAAATAACGCCATTTTTGCAGATATTGTAAAAGCAGATGATACCATACGCATTTATAATATTCACCTTCAATCCTTAAAGATTGATGCTAATATGGATAAACTAAAACAAGAAGATTCTGAACGTTTGTTGAAGCGCATTGAGCAAACTTTTGAAATGCAACAGCTACAAACCGAATTGTTCTTGGAACATAAAGCCGCTTGCCCTTATAAGATGATTATTTCTGGCGATTTCAATAATACCGCATTTTCTTATGTCTATAAGGAGTTGAAAGGCAATTTAAAAGATACATTTAAACAAGCTGGAAATGGTTTTGGAAGAACGTACGATTTTAAGTTTTTTCCAATCCGAATCGATTTTATTTTTAGTGATGCTTCTTTTGAGATTACCGATTTTAAAACCATAGACAATAAATATTCGGATCATTATCCTATTATGGCAACGTTTAAACTACATTAGCGCGCAATCTGCCGTATCTGCTATTATATGAATGACCAATCCAATACCAATTAATCTCGTTTTCTTCGGAAACAATAAAAGCACATAAAGTACCATTGCGTAATAGGTATGCAACGGATGAAAATTAATACTACATCTACTTGGATCAAAAATGGGATTTGCTAAAAGATGATCTAAATCGATTACCATAGTTGCTATCATAATGAAGTATGCTTTTAACCAATATGTTCTGTAAAAAAACCAGGCAACAATTAAAGGCAATAAAAAATGTAAATTGTAATGAACCAGATTTTGCAACATTACCAAAACGTTTTTTGTGATTCTAGATAATTTAAAGCGTTTGGACCTTCGTTAAATAACAAATCTAAAATACTTAAGTTATTAATAAAGCCGTGTTTATCATCAAACACTTGTGTGTAAGATTCCAAATTTGGCGCTTTTTCCCCTTTGGCTTTTACTAAATAACGTAAATCGGTGAATTGAGCTGGTTCTTTTTCAAACGTTTTTGTTTGCTTGGTTTTAATATCTAATTGTAAACAGTCGCAAATAGTTTGAAAACAGTGTAAATTAAAATTGAGTAAATTAGAAACCGGTTTTTCAAACACTGGTTTTAACTCGTCTTCATAAAACTCGAAAAAAGGTGATGTTTTATAGGCAGATTCTAAAGATTTCCAGTGATTCCGTTGCCAGTTTTCTTCATTAAAAGTTTGTACATCCACATATTGCTGACGGTCTTTTTGTGTATGAAATACCGGAATATTCAACAGTAATTTACCGTTAGCACCGTAAATATAAGTCCGATTTCTATAGGTTTGCTTTTGAAAATTGTCAGCCATTTCAAAAGTTACAGTTTCTGCCTGACTAATAGCTACAAAATGCGCAATACTCGGAAAATATGTTGGATGAATAAGGATGTTCATTTGTTTAAATGCTTGTTGTAAAGTTGTAAAAAATCAACGTAACAACTTTACGGCTTTACAACTAACTATTCGCTTTTTTATGCTTGCGCCATTTATTGAAACCAAACCAAGCTGCTAATAACACTAAAAATGGAATAAAATAAGAAACCGGCTCACCACTTCCATTAACGGTTGTAAATAAGCGTTCCCAACGAATTTTTTCTTTGATACCTTGACCATTTGAATTCCAACTCATCCATATAAATACGGGTTTTCCAACCACGTGATCAAAAGGCACAAATCCCCAGGAACGTGCATCTAATGAGTTGTGACGGTTGTCTCCCATAAGCCAGTAATAATCTTTCTGGAAAGTGTAGCTATTGGCAACTTCACCATTAATAAAAATCTGGTTGCCTTTTACCTGTAAGGTGTTATTTTCATATTCTGTAATGGCACGTTTATAAAGTGGTAAAACCTCTAGGTTTAAGTCAACTGTTGCTCCAGCTTCAGGAATGTATAATGGACCAAACCAATCATTATTCCAATTATAATTTGGATCATGAGGGAAAACACTTGGCTCGCGTTCACCTTTTTCACGTTTAAGTGGTTCAACACTTTTTACGTTAGGATGATTTTTAAATTTTGCTAAATTTTCATCTGAAATACCTGGAAAATAACTCAAAGAATAATCTTGATTATACTGTGGGAAGTCTGTTATATTATATCTGCTGGATAAAATATAATTATTGAAAGGTCCATTTTTAGTTTCTACTTTATACGAAAACTGTAATTTTGCTCTATCTGGTAAGGCATTTTGTTTGCCATTAATATAAACGTAACCATCACGAACTTCCAACGAATCGCCAGGAACACCAACCGCACGTTTTACATAATTGGTTTTCTTATCAATTGGTTTATAATAATTTCTATCAGCCGTTTTATACATATTATACAACGTATCAACTGGCCAGTTAAACACCACAATGTCATTATGCTTTATATCCTGAAAACCTGGAATTCGCAAGTAGGGAAGTGATAGTTTGTTAATGAATGATGTGTTTCTGTTTTCCACATTATCATCATACAAATACGATTTTTTATTAATAAACGGAATCGTATCATGCACCATTGGAGCTGCAATAGTAGACATTGGAACACGAGCGCCATAATGGAATTTACTCACAAAAAGGAAATCGCCAACCAATAGAGATTTTTCTAAAGAAGATGTTGGAATAGTATATGGCTGAATAAGATACGTATGCACAACGGTTGCAGCTACAATAGCAAATAAAATAGAACTCACCCAGTCTCCTAAAGGTGTTCTTGGATGTAAACTTCTGTCTTTAACATATTGAACATCTACTGCATAGTTTAAATAGTAATTATAGAAGCCTAAAGTAACGATAGCTAAAATAGTATCTGTAGCCGAATTTTTTCCGAAGCTTCTAGCGGTTTCAACCCAAACTACTGGAAATATAATTAGGTTTACAATTGGTAAAAAAAGTAAAATAGTCCAATACCATGGACGGTTTATAATTTTCATTAAAATTACCGCATTGTACACAGGAACGAAAGCTTCCCAAGCCTGTCTGCCTGCTTTAATATATAATTTCCACGTTCCTAAACCATGAGTAATTTGAATGATTAGGATAACTATTAGCCATTGCGTAAGTGCCATATATTTTTTCTTTTGTCTTTAATTGGTAGGTTACAGGTTTTTTCTGTTACCAAAATTAGTCTTTTTAACCTATGTTTAACACATCTTTCATGGTGTAAACACCTGTTTTATCTTTTAGCCATTCAGCAGCGATAACAGCACCAAGGGCAAAACCTTCGCGACTATGTGCTTCGTGTTTAATAGTAATAGTATCTGTTTTACTGGTATAGGAAACGGCATGTGTTCCAGAAACATCTGCTATGCGTTTGGCTGAAATGGGTATGGTATTTTCTTTTTTGGATAGTAGGCTCCAATCTGTATACGTATCGTGTTCCGAAATAATAGATTCTGCTAACGTAATAGCTGTTCCACTTGGCGCATCCAGTTTTTGAGTATGATGAATTTCTTCCATGGAAACTTTGTAGGACTCCAATTTTGACATCATTTTGGCGAGTTGTTTATTCAACTCGAAAAATATGTTGACACCCAAACTGAAATTTGATGCATAAATAAAAGCACCATGTTCTTCTTTGCAAATTGCTTCAGCTTTTTTGTAATTATCTAACCATCCTGTAGTTCCTGAAATTACAGGAACTCCATTTTTGAAGCACTTAACAATATTAAAGAAAGCCGCATTGGGAACACTGAAATCGATGGCGACATCGGCTTTTGTAATGTCGTATCCGTCTTCATCAGATGTTTTTATAACAATATCATGTCCGCGCTCAATAGCTATTTTTTCAATGGTTTTACCCATTTTTCCATATCCTAATAGTGCAATTTTCATGCTTAAAATTTAAAATTAACAGTAATCCCTAAATCGCCTGTATTATCAAAATCATTTATTCGGTAATGAGGTGCTAACGATAGGTTATCGTCCACATTATATTGCAATAAATGTGCATCTACGTTGGCATCAATAATGTTTAATGCATATAATCCAATAGTAACTAGAAGTGATAATTCTCTGTTTCTACTCAATGTTTTTTGAGCTTCACGCAAACCATCATCATTAATGGTTCCATAAAATTCATCATCTGTAAAACCAGCTAAACGTCTTTTATAGGCAGATCTGTAACGTTTGTATTCTTTATTATTATCTAGATAAAAGTACATGCCAATTCCCAATCCAGCATATACAATGGGGATTTTCCAATATTTTTTATTGTAAGCTTGACCTAAACCAGGCAGAATAGCAGAATAGAAAGCTGCACGAGCAGGCGCTAACGGATCTATTGGGTCTGAAACAATGTTATTAGCTTCTACTTGTAACTCCTCAAGAGTTTCTTTTTGAACTTCTTTTTTGTCTTCAGAATTTTTATCATCTTGAGCCCATGTATTGTTACAAAAAGCCAAGATAATAACTAGCACTATGGCATATTTATTCAGCACGTTTTACTAATTTTAAAATACGATTAAAGTCTTCTTCAGAATGGAAGGGAATAGAAATATTTCCTTTTCCATTTTTGGATACTTTAACGTTGATTTTGTGACCAAAGTATTCAGAAAAATCTTTTACTCCTTTTTTTACAAATTTAGGAAGTTCTTGTGGTTCTTTTGGTGTTTTTAACGTTTTATCATTTTGAAAATCACGCACTAACGTTTCAGTATCACGAACGGATAATTTATTGGTAATTATTTTTTCGTAAATATCCAATTGGAGACTCTGATCTTCAATGGTAATTAAAGCGCGACCATGACCCATAGAAATAAAACCATCTCGCATACCTGTCTGGATAATTGGGTCTAGTTTTAACAAACGCAAGTAATTTGCAATCGTTGAACGTTTTTTGCCCACGCGATCACTCATTTGTTCTTGCGTTAAATTAATTTCATCAATTAATCGTTGGTAGGATAAGGCTATTTCAATAGGATCTAAATCTTGACGTTGAATATTTTCAACCAAAGCCATTTCAAGAGATTCTTGATCATTGGCAATGCGAATATACGCTGGAATGGTTTCAAGACCAATCAGTTTTGATGCTCTAAAACGACGTTCACCAGAAACAAGTTGAAACTTGTTAAAATCTAATTTACGAACAGTAATAGGTTGAATAACGCCTAATTCTTTTATAGAAGAGGCCAATTCGCGTAAAGTTTCTTCGTTAAAATTTGTACGAGGTTGAAATGGGTTAATGTCAATTGCATCAATATCTAATTCAACAATATTGCCAATAACTTGATCCGCATTTTTATCTTGACTCGTTTTTATATCGTTTGAAGGATCTTTTAATAAAGCTGATAATCCTCTACCTAAAGCCTGTTTCTTGGTTGCCTTCGCCATGTTTTAGGAGTTTTTATTAATAATTTCTTTTGCCAAACTTAAATAATTAGATGCGCCTTTACTTGCAGCATCATAATTTATTATGCTTTCACCATAACTTGGAGCTTCACTTAAACGCACATTTCGTTGAATAATAGTTTGGAAAACCATATCGTTAAAATGTTTTTGAACTTCTTCAACCACTTGGTTTGATAAACGTAAACGAGAATCGTACATGGTTAATAATAAGCCTTCAATATCCAATTCTGGATTATGAATTTTTTGAACACTTTTTATGGTGTTTAATAGTTTACCAAGACCTTCCAGAGCAAAATACTCACATTGAATAGGAATAATAACTGCATGAGCAGCTGTTAGTGCATTAAGTGTTAATAAGCCTAAAGATGGTGCGCAATCTATTAGTATAAAGTCGTAGTCATCAACAATATCCGCTAATGCTTTTTTTAGCATGTATTCGCGTTCCTCTTTATCAACCAATTCAATTTCAATAGCCACAAGGTCAATATGTGCTGGAATAATGTCTAGATTTGGTGTGTCAGTTTTTACAATGGCTTCTCTGGCACTATTAGAATGTTCAAGAAGTTGGTAGGTTCCAATCTCGACAGTTTCAACATCAATACCTAATCCAGATGTAGCGTTAGCTTGCGGATCGGCATCTATTAGGAGTACTTTTTTTTCAAGTACGCCTAGGGAAGCAGCTAAATTTATAGAGGTTGTAGTTTTTCCTACACCACCTTTTTGATTAGCTATAGCGATTATTTTACCCATTAATTGATTTGGTTTAATTACGCGTAAAAATACAATTATTTGTGGGTTTAGAAAATGGAAGTTGTTAACAAACGTTAAAGGTTAAACGTTTTTTTTACCTGTCTTAAATTTTTGGGTTAAGAATGTTTCTAATAATTAAGAATAGGTTTTTATTTATTATTAAAACACTTGAAAATAAGCGCTTTTAGACTGAATAGAAAACTGGAAGTTACATTGTTGTAACTTCCAGTTGTTGAAAATAACAGGTGCTATTAATTTACTCTGCGAAAAAGCGCTGCTCTATTTTGGCAGCTTCTGGGAATAAGATGTTATTTTCTAAATGGATATGTAGGTGTAAATCCTTTTCAAATTCGTCCAACATAGCAAACGTTACTTTATACGTATTACAAGCGTCAGAAGGAGGCGTGTAATTATTAGTTATTAAGGCTATCTTTCTAAAACGTTCGCCTTCATTTTCATGTTCTTCCATCATCATGGCAATTGGATTTCCAACAGTGCCAAAATGAGGTGCTTCAATTGCTTGTCCGTTTAAAGATGCTTTGACCATTTTTTTTATGAAAGGAAATAATATCAATTCCTCCTTTTTCATGTGTGCTGAAAGTTCACTAGCACAACCTATAAATAGTTCATTAATTTTAAATAATTCTGGATGATTTCCACCATGCACTTTACACAGTTTGTCTAAAAACTGACGTAGAACAGGAATTTTTTCAGTCACATATCTGTGATGTGTTTTTTCAATGTATTCTGCCAGTAAATCTATTGGCCATGATTTGTAATCAATTGTGCTATTGCTTTTAGATTCTAGAACGGCATCTAGTTTATTTAATAACTCGTAAGTATCTATGCCATTTTTATTACAAACGTCTTCTAAAGTTCGGTGACCTTTACAGCAAAAATCGATACCATAGTTACTAAATACGGCTGCTGTTCTAAAATCATTGGCAACAAATTCACCAATGGGTTTGCTTATGTTTTTATGTAATGTTTTCATTTTGTTTTTTTATTTCGGATAATTTTATCCTATTTACAGTTAAATTTTTTTTTTTGAAATGCTTTTTAGTTTGTGTCTGTTAAATTTTCAGGAATGAAATACCAGATTTTATATCCAGTGCTAACTCTTCGAGATTTGTTGTTTCAAGCATGTTTTTTAATTCAGAACGAATACTTTTAAATTTTTCATGAACAGGGCATGGGTGTAGTTCGTTACAAATTTCTAATCCTAACCCACAGCCACTATAAATTTTATTGCCATCTATGGCATATACAATTTGTTCTAATTTAATACTTGAAATTTTATTTTTATCTATTTCAAAACCACCATGCGCTCCTTTAACTGAATTTATGATTTCGTGCCTCACTAAATCTTGTAGAATTTTAGCAGTAAAAGCTTCGGGAGATGCAACTTCTTTAGCAATTGCTTTTAAACTTACCCGTTTTTCTTGATATGAGTTAAGTGCTATAAAAATTGAGGCTTTAATACCGTATTCACAAGCTTTAGAAAACATAGTTTTGATTTATGATACAAATGTAAAATATATTTGCAATTAAGACAAATTTATCCGAGTTAAAAATTGATATTATATTACTTTAAATTTGAGCTGGTTTTTATAGAATATTTAATCTATTAATATATTCAAAATTTTAATAGCGGCTTCACTAATTTTAGTTCCTGGACCAAAGACCGCAATAGCACCAGCATCAAATAAATATTGATAATCTTGTTTTGGTATCACACCACCTACAATAACCATAATATCCTCGCGTCCATAGGTTTTTAAGGCTTCAATAACTTGAGGTACCAAGGTTTTATGACCTGCGGCTAATGATGATACACCTAAAATATGTACATCGTTTTCTACTGCTTGTTTTGCAGCTTCTTGAGGTGTTTGAAAAAGTGGGCCAATATCTACATCAAAGCCAACATCGGCATAACCAGTAGCTACCACTTTGGCACCACGATCATGACCATCTTGGCCCATCTTAGCTATCATAATTCGCGGTCGTCTACCTTCTTGTTCGGCAAAGGTATCTGCTAATTCTTTAGCTTTTTTGAAAGATTCGTCGTCTTTAATTTCTTT
>DIAL01000080.1:4748-10777 GCA_002414705.1 Flavobacteriaceae bacterium UBA5079 | reverse complement strand
GTCGTCTTTAATTTCTTTACTATACACGCCTGAAAACGATTTAATTTGTGCTTTATAACGTCCGAAGGCAACTTCTAGCGCATCACTAATTTCACCTAGTGTGGCGCGCTCGCGAGCAGCTTCAACAGCTAAAGCTAATAAATTATCTTGATTTGATTTAGCTGCAGCTGTTAAATTAGCTAATGCTTGTTTTACATTATCAGATTTTCTAGATGCTTTAATACTTTTTAAACGCTCAATTTGAGATGTTCTAACCGTTTGGTTGTTTACTTCTAATGTGGATATAGGTGCTTCTTCAGCCAATCTATATTGATTAACACCAACAATAACATCTTGGTTAGAATCTATTCGTGCTTGTTTTTTGGCTGCTGCTTCCTCAATACGTAGTTTTGGAATGCCTGCTTCAATAGCCTTTGTCATACCACCTAATTCATCTACCTCTTGAATAAGTTGCCATGCTTTTTCTGCAATATCGTGTGTTAATTTTTCTACGTAATAACTTCCAGCCCAAGGATCGACTGTTTTGGTTATTTGTGTTTCTTCTTGTAGATATATTTGTGTGTTTCTGGCAATTCGCGCAGAAAAATCTGTTGGCAAGGCAATAGCTTCATCTAACGCGTTGGTGTGTAGGCTTTGAGTGCCACCAAAAGCAGCAGCTGCAGCTTCAATAGTTGTTCTAGCTACATTATTAAATGGATCTTGTTCTGTTAAGCTCCAACCAGACGTTTGACAATGCGTTCGTAAAGCCAACGATTTCTCGTTTTTTGGATTGAATGGTTTTATTAATTTTGCCCAAAGCATTCGAGCTGCTCGCATTTTGGCGATTTCCATAAAATGATTCATACCAATGGCCCAGAAAAAGGATAAACGTGGCGCAAAGGTGTCAATATCCATACCTGCTGCAATGCCTTTTTTAACGTATTCTAAACCGTCGGCCAGCGTATAAGCTAGTTCAATATCACAGGTAGCTCCAGCTTCTTGCATATGATATCCGGAAATACTAATACTATTAAATTTGGGCATATTTTTACTGGTATACTCAAAAATGTCTGAAATAATTTTCATGGAAGGTGTAGGAGGGTAGATATAGGTATTACGAACCATAAATTCCTTTAAAATATCATTTTGAATGGTTCCAGCTAATGCTTCTGGTTTTACGCCCTGTTCTTCAGCAGCTACTATATAAAATGCCATAATTGGTAAAACGGCACCATTCATAGTCATAGAAACACTCATTTTATCTAAAGGGATTTTATCAAAGAGAATTTTCATGTCTTCCACAGAATCAATGGCTACACCTGCTTTACCAACATCACCAACTACACGTTCATGATCTGAATCATAACCACGATGCGTAGCCAAATCGAATGCAACCGATAGCCCTTTTTGTCCAGCAGCCAAATTACGTCGGTAAAATGCATTACTATCTTCGGCTGTTGAAAAACCAGCATATTGCCTAATTGTCCATGGTCTTCTAACATACATGGTGCTGTAAGGTCCTCGAAGATTAGGAGTAATACCAGCGGCAAAATTTAGGTGTTCTAAATTAGCAACATCTGCTTTGGAATAAACAGATTTGATAACAATATCTTCAGCAGAATCAAAACTATCAAACGTTTCATTTACCGCTTGCGTATCTGCAGAATTTAATTGAATATGTTGAATGTTTTTACGACTCATAAAAAATAGTTTTGTATTATTAAATCAAGATAAAATGGAACTTATTTGGCAGCATTTGCTTCTTGAACTACAGGTTTTTCAGTTACTAAACTAGGATCAATATTTACTAGTTGTGAGTAGTACATATTTAGTGCAATAAAGGTTGCTAAATACTTGTCTTTATCGATATTTTTAATACGTTTTTGTAGTGGTGGCAAAAGAATATCGCTACGCATACTATTTGTTTCAATTAAAGAATTAACAGTTGTTGAAAAATCTTTAGCCATGAAATTATCTGTTAAGCATTTGTAAATAGGTGCATTATAATTTAATTCGGTTCCAGCCCATAATTCAGGCTTTTTTCTTAATGCTTCAAATACCTTCATGGTATGCGGTGAAACCATGTCTTGATACGCAATTTTTTCGTAAACAATATCTCTTAAAAACGTATTATAGGTACTTTTTATATTAGTTTTTTTATTTTTATAAAAGCTTAAAATATCTGCTTCAAAAGTATTTAATGCTTCGTTATAGAGTTTGGTATCTAAATCTCCACAGGAAACTACTTGTTCTTCATTTGCATATTTATAATCATTAAACGATGCATCTTCATTTTTACAACTATATAAAGCAATACTTAATACTAGAATGGTAAGTTTTAATACTAATTTCATGGTTTTACTTTTAATTATTCAGTTTTTAATCGGTCTTGTTCTGTTTTTTCAGCCAAGCGTCTTTCAATAATAGGCTCGATAAGTGTTTTTCGTGATTGGGTTTTTACGAATGGGTATAACTCCAATTCATCTGCCATTTTATCCATTTTATTAGGGTGTTTATTGGTTCCTAATAATGTTATTTTTCCTGCATCAAATTGTTCTTGTTCTTTGGTTGCACTTTCTTTGATCTTTCGTTGAATTATGCCCTCCTTTAATTGTTTTAAAAACCCACCATGAGCTTCAATATCTTTAAAGAGTTCAAGCCCTTTTTCTGCTAATTGATTTGTTAGGGTTTCAACGTAATATGACCCTTCGGAAGGATTTTTAACCTGATCAAAATAACTTTCATGCTTTAAAATTAGCAATTGATTTCGTGCAATCCGATCACCAAACTCATTATTTTTATGATAAATAGCATCATAAGGCATGTTATAAATAGTGTTGGCACCACCTAAAATTGCACTCATACATTCTGTAGTGGTACGAAGCATATTAGTGTTATAATCGTAAATGGTTTTATTACGTTTGGTAGGTATAGCAAAGATATGGCAGTCAGCATTAAAGCCATAATCAGCAGCTAGCGCCTTGTATAAAATACGTAAGGCTCTGATTTTTGCAATTTCAAAAAAGTAATTAGAACCAATAGCTAACTGAAAAACGGCTCTAAAAGATTGTTTTTCGGATGCAGATAGCAACTCATTTAAATGATTGAAATATTCATTAGCATGTGATAGCGAATACGCTAATTGTTGCACCATATTAGCACCAGCATTTTGATACAATGTGGCATCAATGGTAACCGTGTTTGTAAGTTTTACGATATTTGTAAAAGCAATATGGTCAGCTTCCAAGTTAGAAAACCAATTTCCATTACGGGCAAGGTTTCCTATAATATCCGTTTGAATAATGGCTTTGCTATTAATACCTAAATGGGTGATTTTTTCAACAAAGGGTTCTGATAAAAACTGCAATTCAAAGAAGATAATTGTTTTTTGTAAATCAATACTTTTTAATAGTTTTTCAACAGAAATCGTATCATCTGGAATAATGAATTTAATACTCTCGGCTCCGTTTTTCAATGCATCAACTGCAATACCGTTGGCAACATCTATTTGTTGTACAAAAATAGTTTGGCAAATATTCCAAGGTGTATTTGGTATTACTTTGTTTGAAATGTTTTCAAGTGTATCTTGATGATAAAACGGCTTAACATGAATCCCTTCATTGGATTGCCAAATAAGTGTTTCGTTATAATCGGCACCTTTTAAATCTGATTGTATTTTTTGTTTCCATTCTTTTGATGATACTTCAGGAAACTCGCTAAATAAAGGTTTAGTCATTTTTATTTTCTTTTGGAATACTATCTTCATATTCTATAATAAAGATTTCTTCGTTTGCTTTCTTCATATAGTATTTTTCGCGCGCTAATTTCTCGACGCCTAAATCGTTACTTAATTCTTTAATGGCTTTTTTGTCTTTTTCAATTTCCTTGTTATAGTACTCTTTTTCAGTTTCAAGCTCATCAACATCCGCATTTAATTCTCTGTGAATTAAATAGGAATTGGCATCAAAGAAAATCATCCAAACAGCAAATCCTACAACTATTAGGATGAAGATATTTTTAAAAGGTTTTAAATATTTGCTATTCAACTTTGCCATTATACTAAACGTTGATTGATAATGGTTTTAACAATATCGACAGCAACGGTGTTATATTTATTGTTAGGAATAATAATATCTGCATACTCTTTCATAGGTTCAATAAACTGCTGATGCATAGGTTTCAAGGTGTTTTGATAACGGCTTAAAACTTCGTCTAAATCGCGACCACGTTCAGAAATATCACGTTTTAATCGACGAATTAATCGTTCGTCACTATCGGCATGAACAAATATTTTAATATCGAACATATCGCGTAACTCCGGATTGGTTAATATTAAAATACCTTCAACAATCATAACCTTTCTTGGGTGTGTATGAATTGTATCACCCGTTCGGTTGTGCTTTATGAATGAGTAAACCGGTTGATGAATATCATTTCCTTTTTTTAATTCTTTTAAATGATCTTCCAATAATTCAAAATCGATAGAGCGTGGATGATCAAAATTTATTTTAACGCGTTCCTCATAGGATAAATGCGTCGTATCTTTATAATAGGAATCTTGCGAAATGACACCAACTTCACCTTCTGGAAGTTGATCAAGAATCTGATTTACAACGGTTGTTTTACCACAGCCAGTACCACCAGCAATACCAATAATGAGCATGATTTTTTTTTTTAGTTATGGATACAAATTTAGTTATTTACTATGGAATTTATTGGTTCATTTATTTAAACTTCTTCATTAGGAACTAATTTACTTTTTTTTAGGAATAATTTTTATAATTCCAACGTTTTCAATACCTGCATAAATATAACCATCTGGACCTTGAACAACTGATCTCACCCGACCTAAACCATCTAATAAGCGTTCTTCTTTTATAACTTTTTCGTCTTTTAAATAACACAAATCTAAATATTGAAATTTTAGAGAACCTACTAAAATGTTGCCCTTCCATTCTGGATATAGCTCACTGGTAATAAAAGCCATACCACTTGGAGCTATGGAAGGATTCCAATAATGAATTGGTTCTGTCATGCCAGGTAAGGTCGTTTTATCAGTGATTTTGGTTCCCGAATAGTTAACACCATAGGTTACTTTTGGCCAGCCATAATTGTTACCGGCTTTAATAATATTAATTTCGTCGCCACCTTTTGGGCCATGTTCATGGATCCAAATAGCTTGTGTTTCTGGATGAATTGCCATGCCTTGCGGATTACGATGTCCATAAGTATAAATGGCTTTTTTCGCATTTGGTAAATTAATAAAAGGATTGTCTTTTGGAATTGAGCCATCATCATGCAAGCGATAAATTTTCCCACCATCTCTAGTTAAATCCTGCGGATTAATATCGCGTTCCCCACGTTCGCCTATAGAGAAATATAAAAAGTGGTCCTTATCAATAACAATGCGCGAGCCAAAATGCTGACCTGCTTTGGTGTTAGGTGATGCCTTGTACAAAACCTGAAAATCTATTAATGTGTTATTTTTAAGTTTTGCTCGGGCTATGGCTGTATGTCCACCGTTTACTTCGCCTTCCGCAGAAGCATATGAAAAATAAATCCAACCATTGGATTTATAATTAGGGTGAAGGGCAACATCCATTAATCCACCTTGTCCGTAAACGTGAATTTTAGGCAGTCCTTTTATGTCTGTTTTTTTTTCATTTTTATATTGAATTAACTGTCCTGTTTTTTCTGTAATTAGTACAGAATTGTCAGGTAAGAATACAAAACCCCAAGGAATACTTAAATCTGGAACTACTACTTGATGTGAATAATTTGTGTTTGTTGAGTTTTTATCTTGTGCACAAGCAGTAATACTGGTGGATATAATTAAAATTAATATGTAAAAGCGTGATTTCATGATTAATATATTAATCTTATAAATTTAAAAAATATTTATTGCATCGTTCTAAAGAAAAGCTATATATTTGCACCTCGGTTTTAGAATATGTTCTTTAAAACTGAAAAGATAACCATTTTCGGGGTGTAGCGTAGCCCGGTTATCGCGCCGCGTTTGGGACGCGGAGGTCGCAGGTTCGAATCCTGCC
>DIAL01000080.1:0-4661 GCA_002414705.1 Flavobacteriaceae bacterium UBA5079 | reverse complement strand
CGCAGGTTCGAATCCTGCCACCCCGACCAATGAAGCCTAAAATCTGAATGGATTTTAGGCTTTTTTATGGCACGTCGTCGTCGCTAGTCGCAAGAAAGCTATGCTCTAAAAAAAAATACAAACTACGAGAGCAGTTTAGGTTATTAAGGAAAAAACATTTCAGGATCAGCGTAGCTAATCCAGTTTTTATTATTCCTTTTTTTTTTAGACAAATGAAAGTTATTCCATAAAAGAAACCTAACAGCGAGAGAATTATAAACTTGATTGTGAACAATAATTATTTTAATTCAAGCATCTGGATTCTTATGAACTAGAGAGTAAAAATTGGACATGTTTCTTATTTAATTACGATACTTTAATGAAGACAACCACAATTTACTATGTTTATAACTTTTGCAATTAATTAAACGTTAATATTTTAATAAGACCTTGACCTTCTATGGTATTCCGACTAATAATTGTTAGTTTTGCACGAATTTAAATTAAAATTAAATACATTTTTTATGAGTCATGTAAAAGAGAATGATACTGTACAAGTTCATTACACAGGAAAATTAAGTAGTGGTCAAGTTTTTGATAGTTCTGCAGATAGAGAACCTTTAGAATTCACGCTTGGTCAGGGAATGCTAATTCCTGGTTTTGAAAAAGCAGTTTTAGAAATGAAAGTAAACGACAAAAAAACCGTTGTAATAGATAAAAATGAAGCGTATGGAGACGTTCAAAAAGAATTATTCCATGAGGTGAAAAAAGATCAGTTACCACAAGATATCAAACCTGAAGTTGGTATGGGTTTAGCATCTAAAAACCCTGATGGAACCGAACATCAATTTCGTGTTGCAGCAGTAAATGATGATCATATTATAGTTGATGGTAATCACCCATTGGCTGGACAAGATTTAACTTTTGAATTAGAGTTAGTATCTATCAAATAAAATATTTTAAATAATTATTTGCTTAAAGCTTGAGGTTTCCTCAAGCTTTTTTTTGGTCTAGCCA
Source organism: Flavobacteriaceae bacterium UBA5079 (assembly GCA_002414705.1). Classification (GTDB taxonomy): domain Bacteria; phylum Bacteroidota; class Bacteroidia; order Flavobacteriales; family Flavobacteriaceae; genus Algorimicrobium. Next base: position 3,665 of record DIAL01000080.1, on the reverse strand, counting down.
GCTTCTTTTTAGTTTCATTATTATGTTTGTCTATATCAAAACATAATTTATCTATTAAGCTAATTAGTAAATATGACAATAATTTCTTAATTTAGAGTGTAACTCCTTCAAAAACAGAAGGTGATGATTATTGATTAAATTATAACATAAAACGTAAATATCATGGGAAAAGAAAGTAGCACACTATTAGGTATATTAGCTGGAACAGCCATTGGCGTAACATTAGGTATTTTGTTTGCACCAGACAAGGGTTCAAATACGAGACAACGAATTGCTGACGAGGCAGGTCATGCTCGCGATAAAATGAGCGAAACAGCACATGATTTACGTGATAAAGTAGCAGATACAGTATCTCATAAAAAAGATAATCTTGATCATCAATTAGAGTCTATAGTAAACAATGTAAGTCATAAAACCGAAGACGTTATTACTAGTTTAGAACAAAAATTAAGTGAATTAAAAGCTAAAAATAAAAAGTTCCAAAAATCATAATTTAAATGAATATTTTCGAATCATTAAATGAAACATCTGGTAAAATGCTTGATGCTGGAGAAAATTATGTTGAAAAATCTCAAGCGTATTATAAACTTAAAATTTTTCAACAATTAACGGTTTCCATAAGTCTTGTAGCAAAAGGGTTAGTTATTGGAGGTTTATTAGCTATCGGTTTATTTTTCCTAGCATTTGCATCCGCTTTGGCTATTGGTCAATGGCTAGATAATTTGGCGTTAGGATACCTAATAGTTGCAGGTTTATTTTTAATTGCAACAGGTGTTATTTATTTAAAGCGAGCAGCTATTAATACAATCATTATTAAGAGTCTGTCTACTAAATTTTTCGATTCATAACTATGAAAAACTATCAATCTTTTACAGAAATTGAATCCGATTTAAAGCGGTTAGATTTAGAACGAAAAATTGCTTTAGAAGAAATGAAACTGCTAAAAACAGATTTTAAAGAAGATTTAAAGCCATCAAATTGGATAAGCACATTGCTAAATGTTGCTGGAAAATATGGATTTTATATGTTGATGAAGAAATTTTTAAAATGACAATCTTAAAAGTAATAACTTCTATAAAATTAAATAAATGTTATGCAACAAGAACGTAACGAACTAGATTACATTGAAAAATATCAGACACGTGGTTACAACAGTAGTTTTAAATGTGAGAATGATGTTTTAGTGGAATTGTCCAGTAAAACTAGTTACAAACCCGAACAGATAATTATAAAACGCACACATCGTTTTGAAGGTTTTAGTAACCCTTCTGATATGTCTATACTTTACGTTGTTGAAACAAATGATGGTAAAAAAGGGCTTGTGACAGCTAATTATGGTGCAGATAGTGATACGGATTTAGATGATTTTTTTAAAAAAATCCCTTCAGAAAATGACCATTCAAAAGATGCTATCTAATTCGCGACTTTTAATATAATACTACATTGTATTTACAAACATACAAGTAACATTTCTTTTATTTATACGGATTCCAATTCTAGGTTTTACAAATTATCTTTTACATTCATTAATTTAAAAGTAGATAATAACTTTTAATAAGTTTACTGTAAGGTTTCTACTAAAAATTCTACTTTTGTACTAATAAATTTACATTCAAATTATGTCTGATACTATAGAAAAAGTAAAATGCTTAATAATAGGTTCTGGTCCTGCTGGTTATACAGCGGCTATTTATGCTGCCAGAGCAAATATGAAACCTGTTTTATATCAAGGAACTCAACCAGGTGGACAGTTAACAACGACTAACGAAGTTGAAAATTTTCCAGGTTATCCTGATGGAATAACAGGTCCAGCCATGATGATTGAGTTACAACAACAGGCGGAACGCTTTGAAACAGATGTTCGAGATGGTTGGGTTACGAAAGTAGATTTTTCTGGAGACGTGCATAAAGTATGGGTTAATGAAACAAAGGAAATTCACTGCGAAACCGTAATTATTTCAACTGGTGCATCTGCTAAATATTTAGGTTTGGATTCTGAACAAAAATATTTGAAATTAGGTGGAGGTGTTTCAGCATGTGCTGTTTGTGATGGATTTTTCTACAGAAATCAAGAAGTAGTGATTGTTGGAGCAGGAGATAGCGCTTGTGAAGAAGCACATTATTTATCTAAACTTTGTAAAAAGGTTACCATGTTGGTAAGACGTGATGAGTTTAGAGCATCTAAAATTATGGTTGCTCGTGTTCAGAAAACATCTAATATTGATATTTTATATAACACAGAAACCGATGAGGTTTTAGGTGACGGACAAGTGGTTACAGGTGTTCGTGTTTTTAATAATCAAACAAAAGAAAAACAAGACATTCCTGCAACAGGATTTTTTGTAGCTATTGGACATAAACCAAATACCGATATTTTTAAAGGCTTTTTAAATTTAGATGAAACGGGTTATATTATTAATGTGCCTGGTACTTCTAAAACAAACATAGAAGGTGTTTTTGTGTCTGGAGATGCTGCTGATCATGTATACAGACAAGCGGTAACAGCCGCTGGAACAGGTTGTATGGCTGCTTTAGATGCTGAACGTTGGTTGGCTGCTCAAGATGCCGATTTTGAAGTGAGCACATCAACTTATAATTAATTGAATTTAATATATGTATATAAAAAAACCGAAGCATTGCTTCGGTTTTTTTGTGGTGTTGTTTCTTTCAAAAGAGAAACATGTAAAGTGTTATAATGATTGTGATAATAATTTTTGATAATGTGGTCATGATTGATTGATTTTGATTGATGTTTATTCTCTAGTTGTTGTCTGTTGTTATTTCTATGCCATTCTTGTCAATATTAACTTTAACTTCCTCACTATTGGCTTTTATACCATCTTCATTGAGTTCCAAACTGGAGTCGGGAGATTTTATTTGAACACCATTTTCGTTAATTTTAACGCTTGAATTATCGTCGTTAATATCTATGTTTAGTTCAAAATCGTCTTCTGGGCAATCTTCACAAATAACACCATCATTTATTATTTTTAAATAATGTTCTTCCATGCCATTGTCTAAAATATCATTATAATAGCTAGAGTTTCTATGAAAATTATAGGTGTTATCATCTGCATATAACGTGCTTCCTTCTGGTAAATAAAGTGTTATTTCTACTTCCTGATCGCTAAATTTATTTTCAACGTCAGTGGTTAAAAACGCATCTAGTATTAAGGTGTTACCTTTTAATTCATAATTGTAATTAATATTTTCAGCGCGTTTTTTAGCTAATAGAAAATCACTGCCATCCGCTTGTTTTTCAATAGTTAAATAACCTAAAGAATCTCTGGTAGATTTTACAATTAAGCGGATATCTGTAGAGTAAATAATTTTCTCATTATTGTCATCATAAGCTAATCGCGTTGAATTACCATGTCTATTAAAGTTTTTGTTATAGGTAATATTTTCCGCCATTTTCACCACTAACGTATCATTAGCCGTGATGTTTAGTGTGTCTTTTTGAGAAACGCTAGCATCAAAAGCATGTTGTGTAGCTTGTTTAATACCAATTATTGTTAAACTAATTATAGCAACCAACCAAATACCTAATAAAGAGAATTTAGCCACATTTCCAATAGATTTCAAGTTGTTCACTAAAATTTTAAGCCCTAAATAAAAGACGAAAAAGAAAGGAATACCAACGGCAAAAAAGAATAACATGGATA
>DIAL01000079.1:1702-3142 GCA_002414705.1 Flavobacteriaceae bacterium UBA5079 | reverse complement strand
CTATATGAATTAATTTCGTGTTGGGTTTAATGGCAGCTTCAAAATCAGATACACTATAACCATCTGTAAACGTGAATTCAATGCCATATTTAGGCAACTCTTCACGTATAAAATGACTGGCTCCACCGTATAATGTATTTTGAACCACTAAATGATCTCCTGATCTTAAGAACGTTAAAAATAACGCGCTTAAAGCAGCCATTCCTGATCCAAAAAACAAAGCTGATTCGGTATGCTCTAAAGCAGCAATTTTTTTTGCAAGAAACTCTTGGTTAGGTGTATTAAAATATCGTGGGTATCTTTTAATATCTACACCATCAAACTCATAAGATGTAGAAACATATATAGGTGAAACAGCACCTTTAAATTGCTGATCTACAACCTCTCCAACATGGGTGCAAATTGTATTAATTCCTAATTTTGAATGCGACATAAATAGTATTTTTTAGAAAACTAAATTACAAATATTCTCTATGTATTCCGCTCTAATTAAGATTCCTTTTTACGTTTTCTTTTTAAATTTTCAAGACTAGAATACACCTCAATAAAATATGCTATTGATTTTCAGTGTTTTAACATATTTTTAAAAAATAAATATAAAATTTTAACTATCTTTACCATTATGACTACAACAGAACAAGAAGAAAGCGCCACATTTTTAAAGGAATCTTTAACGTATTTAGAAAATTTAGGTTACGACAATATCCAAGCGGATGTTGAAGGCTATGAATCGCCTAAGTCCTATCATAAAAAAGGTTCAGATGTAACTATTACACCTAATATAGTTGCAGAAAAAGCAGGTAGAAAACATTATTTTGAAATTAGCTTAAAATCTGACGAGCAAATTCTACTGAAATCAAAATGGCGGTTTTTAGACGTACTTACACGTATGAAAGATCATCGTTTTAGAATTATAACACGTCGTGGTCATTACAAATTTACTCAAGACATGTTGGACGATTTAAATATGGATAAGGATCTTATAAAACTATAAGTCTTTCCTCCTATTTAGATTTCAAATATTTGTTTTGCTCCTCCATTAAATCCGTCAATTTAGTGAGCAATTCAATATCTTTTGGCGTAGAAACAGTTTTGTTTTTTGGGTCTTGTGACTTGTTACGTAGTCTATTTAAAAACTTCACAATTACAAAAATTGTAAATCCGACTATTAAGAAATCTAAAAAAGCTTCACTAAACGCACCATAACCAATAGCAACTTCATCCATAGTGGTTTTACCTGAATTATCTAAAACTGCTTGACGTAAGATTATACGTTTGTCTTGTAAGTTTACACCTTCCACTAATAATGATAGTGGTGGCAATAAAACCTGCTTAACTAAAACATCTACTAGTTTATTAAATGCGGCACCAATAATAATACCAATAGCCATATCCATCATGTTGCCTTTAACAGCAAATTCCTTGAATTCTTTTAAAAAC
>DIAL01000079.1:959-1632 GCA_002414705.1 Flavobacteriaceae bacterium UBA5079 | reverse complement strand
ATTCCTTGAATTCTTTTAAAAATTTCATAAAAACCGACTGTTATTTTTTATAGAATTTAGCATATTTCCTATAGGCAAAGAATGCTAAAATTCCAACAATCCCGAAAGCAATAGCAATAAACTTAACACTTACAATTTGATCACCACTGGCATAAGAATGCAATCCTGCTAGATAGAAATTAACTCCAAAATACGTCATCATAATACTAGAAAATGCAATAATAGATGCTAAATTAAAGCCAAAACGACTACGTAATCCGGGAACTAAACGCATATGAATAACAAACGCATAAACCATAATACTAATTAATGCCCAAGTTTCTTTTGGATCCCAACCCCAATAACGTCCCCAACTTTCGTTAGCCCACATGCCTCCTAAAAAGTTACCAATGGTTAGCATAACTAAACCAACGGTTAAAGCCATTTCATTTATAATGGTTAACTCTTTAATGTTAATAAGTAATTTATCTTTATTGTCTTTATTGGTGAAAATCATAAGTAATAAAACAACAACTCCTAATATCATACCAAGTGTAAATGGTCCGTAACTAGCCACAATGACTGCCACGTGAATCATGAGCCAATAACTATCTAAAACAGGTTGTAAGTTTGCAATTGCTGGATCCATCCAGTTCCAATGAGCCACCATTAAAATCATAGCAGTTACAAAAGC
>DIAL01000079.1:0-828 GCA_002414705.1 Flavobacteriaceae bacterium UBA5079 | reverse complement strand
ATAGCAGTTACAAAAGCGGTTGCAGCAATGGTTAAATCGCTTCGCTTTCCGAAAGCTAATCCGAAAAACATGGTTGCCCAAGCAACATATATCATGGATTCATAAGCATCACTCCAAGGTGCATGCCCTGAAATATACCATCTTACCGCCAAACCTAAAGTATGCAGGATAAATAGACCAATAACTATAAATTTAAAAACAGTAACCGATGTATTAATAGCCTTGTTATTATCCTTGAAAATCTGAACAATTAGTAAAACAAACATCAATGCCGCTGCATACATATACCAACTAAACAAATTCTTAAATACATCATAATGATTGTAAAGAATTTCAGTTTTTACTTTTTGGTCGGAAAGCATAACAGAACTGCCATACTTTTTTTGCGTTTTGGTAAAAGATTCTAAAATTTCGTCAACTTTAGAATAATCGCCCGATTTTTTCGCCATATTCAAAGTCATTAAATAGGCACTAAATCCATTGTTTATGAAATTTCCATAAAGTGAATCTTGAATTTGCTCACGGTAATCATCACGCCTGAACTCAACCGATGAAATCCACTTATTATTCTCATCGTCAGGTATTGGAAATATACGTAACGCATAACCATCTATGGTGTTATATAATAAATTAACACGCTGATCGGTTTCTTTAAATTCCTTTTGGTGTCCATTTGGAATTTGTGCTTTGTAGGCATCTTCCAAGTAAGGCGCTAATTTATAGTTTCCTTCAGGTGTAAAAAAGTCGACTAATGCAATATATTCCTGATCTTTTGGAACACCAATTAAGCTTCTAATAGAATCTCCTTTTTGACGTTTGAGATAAATA
>DIAL01000125.1:1377-4234 GCA_002414705.1 Flavobacteriaceae bacterium UBA5079 | reverse complement strand
TTTTCATCAATAAAAACAGCATTTCCTGAAACACAAACTAATAATGCTGGCGTTTTTGAAACATGTTCTTTAAGCGTTTCTCCCTTTGCGATTTGCATTGAAATGACTTTAGACTCAGTTGGCTCAAATAACAACCGAGTTTGAACTGGCTTATTTTCGGTATGAAGGCTTTTTAAAATCATTGTATATATTTATTATATTTTATTCAAAATAGCTATTGTAAGCATTAATGTTTTCGCTAATACTTTCCTTAATTTTTGCAGCATCCTCAACTGTCTTAGTTTCAGAAAGCGCTTCAATTTTTGCCATTAATGGTAATAGCCAAACGTGTAAATTATCGTGTGAAGCCCCTTTCATTGTGCAGTTTTTGATGACGTAATTTTTATCATCATTTAGCTGTTCGGCCAATTTGTGATAGTCATCCAAGGTGGATATGGTTTGTATTTTAATGCTGTTTTGCATTTTTTGTACACCTTCATTGGTTTCTACATTGGCTGCCCATTTTTTGCCCCTATTCATTTCAATTTCTTCTACCCAAGAATTTTCATATACACTTGATGTTTTGTCGTTATGATTTTCGTTGGTAGCTTCAACAGATTGCTCAACATCATTAGTTTTTGTTAGTGCTTCTTCCTTTTTATTGTCTTTACAACTTGCCAAGGCTAATAGGCTCATTGCAATAATTAAACGTTTCATTGTTTTTGTTTTTAGTGATTACTTTTTTATTCTATAATTGTTAGTTTGTATTGGAATTGTCCCTTTACATTTTGCCTTTCCTTTCTTTCATATGTTCCTCCATCCATTCTGGTTGCTCTACATCGTTATCATAGATATAGGCTGCAATTTTTTCTAAATCTTCAGTTGATAGAGCCAGCTTAGGCATCACTTTAAAACGTTTAACAGCTCCAAACATTAAAGCTTTCTCTTCATCTGGATGCTGAACCCAATCGACCATTGCATCAACAAATTTTTCTTTATTGTCATATTCTCTCATATAATGCATTTTTACAGCTTTAAATGGTGGTGCCAAAATTTCGTCATGTGATTTTGTATTTGGATTATGACATGCATAACAATTATTTTTCATTAATGTATATCCATTATCCCTCTTTAGATGGCTACCTGTTTCTTCCACATTGTCTATATGACTTGAGGCAGTATAAGCGTTTTTTTTATTTGATTGATTACAGCTCATAAACAGAGCGACAATACTTAATAGTAAAATGGTTATTTTCTTCATTTGTTTTGCTTTAGGTATTGATTTTAACTTTAATTAGTCTCGTTAATCCACATCTCTGCTGGCATACCTATTTTTAAGCTTCCGTCATTAGTGACATCCACTTTTACGGCATATACCAATGCCACACGTTCTTCTTTGGTTTGAATAATTTTTGGTGTGAATTCGGCTTCTGAAGCTATCCAGCTAATTATTCCTTTGTACGATTTCATTCCGTCATTGTCATCAATTTTTACGCTTACTTCTTGCCCTATTTTTATATTTGCCAATTGTGTTTCGCTTATATAAATACGCAATTGCATAGTGTTTAAATCGGCGACTTTATAAAGTGGTTTTCCGAAGGATGTGATTTCGTCTGGCTCTGCATATTTTACCAAAACGGTTCCGTTTATCGGATTGATGATTTTACTTTTTTCAATTTGGTCATCAATTTGTTTTAACTGAACATCAATACTTTTCAATTCATTGACTACAGGTGCATTCTGAATTTCTACACTTCTTATTTGACTTTTAATTACATCTATTTCTCCTGTAACATCGTCCAATTGTTTTTGTGTTCCTGCATTGTCTTTTATAAGGTTTTCAACTCGTGTTCTGTTGGTGTTGGCTGTTTTTAATTTGGCATTCAATACATTAATTTGGGACAAAACTCCTTTCGATTTTGAACTTACAACCGCTTTAGAAACCTCTAATTGTTCACGTTTAAGTGCCAACGGAATAGTATCAATATAACCTACGAATTTGCTCTTTTCAAGTTTATCTCCCTCATCAATATTAAATAGCATCAATTTTCCGTTGTTTTCAGCTGAAATCGTAATTTCTGTAGCTTCAAAATTTCCGTAACCGTCTGCTTTTCCATTGTCGCTTCCACAGGAAAACAAACTCGTAGCAATAATGCTGATTCCTAATATATACTTGTAGTTTTTCATTTTTAAATATTTATTGTCCTTTTATGACGTTGTAATTTGCTTTTGCGAGTTCTAATTGAATTTTATGTTTTATCAAAGTGTTTTCATCTTCGTATAAATTGGTTAGTTCTGTAATGTATGCTGAAGATGTAATGACTCCGTTTTTCAATTGTGAATCTGCCGATTTTAGGACTTCCTTTCGAAGATTGATAATCGCTAAATCAGAAGTAATAAATGCTTCAATTTTATCTATTTCTTTTTGTTGCTGATTTAGTTCTGTATTGGTATTCAGTATGAATGTTTGAGTTTCAGTATCAACAATGTTTTTGTTAATGGCTAAAGATTCACGTTGTTTTTTATTTGAATTCCAGTCAAATACATTCCAGTTTAGTTTAACCCCAACAGTATAAAAAGGCTGAAAGGAATTGTCTAGCATATTCAATCCAGGATTGCCATAACCACCTGTGGCAAACCCAAGTAGTTTAGGTGCGTTCTGTTTAGATATCATGGCTTTGCTGCTTTCAATTTCTTCTTTTTTAAGCTGAAACAATTCCAGCTCGGGTCGATTGAGTTCTGTTTCTAATACTATTGCCACTAAAGGATTTTGAAAGTTGGTTGAAGGTTTTAAAGACTGACCAATGATACTGGAAAGTGTTTCAATGAGTATGATTCTATTACTTTCAACATCAATCAACTGTTGATTTATTTTTAA
>DIAL01000125.1:938-1244 GCA_002414705.1 Flavobacteriaceae bacterium UBA5079 | reverse complement strand
TCAGCTTCTAATACCTTATCGGATTTTGGTAAAATAACACCATACTTAACACCAGATTTTACTTCGCTCAATTTAGCTTGTAACTGTTCTTGCTTTGCTGTGAGTAATAAATTAGTTTCCTGAGACAATAAAATTGAAAAATAGAGTTGATTAATCTTTTGCTTTAGCTGATAAAGATTAACTTCAACCTGTTTTTGTTTGGTTTTAAGCTGTGCCGATTTTACATCCAAAGAAGCATCTGTGGCACCTCCGTTATAAATAAGTTGATTTACTGAAAGTGTTGCACGATACTGGTCCTTATTGAGC
>DIAL01000125.1:0-807 GCA_002414705.1 Flavobacteriaceae bacterium UBA5079 | reverse complement strand
AAGCGGTTCTATCGTTGAATTGGGAATAGGAATCTCTATTACATCTGATTGATAGGTTGCTTGCGCATCTAAACTTATCTGCGGTAATTTTGTGTTGGAAACCACCTCTTTGTCCAATTGATTTTGTTCTTCGAGCAAATGAGATTGTTTGGCCAACGGATAATTAACGGTTGCTAATTCATAACATTCTTGAAGGGTTATAGTCTGTTGCCCAAACATTGGAATTGAAAATAATAATATTAAAATGATGATGAATGATTTCATTTTATGAATGTTTTATTGAATTGATAATAAAATTCGCAACTTCCGATTTACGACTATCTACGAATTCTTTATAGTCTTTTTCATCTTTATCTGTAATGGCTTTTATCAAAGGTTTTCCCAGAAAAGGAAAAATATTGAGTGCTATGATATTGACGAATAACTGGTCTGCATTAATGGGTTTCAGAACTCCTTGGTTGATTTCGCTTTCCACTTTTACTTTAAATTTTTCTAGAGTTGGAAATCCAGTATTTTCTTTTAGTTTTAGAATAAAGTCATCATTTCTATTTAGCTCTTGAATGATGAAATTTGGCAAATAAGGATGCTTCATCATAAAAGATGTATAGTTATTAGTAAAATTTCTAATTTTATTTTCAATGTCTGAATCATCATTTAAAATAGCATTTAACTGTGGTGCCAAGAGTGAAAACACCTGTTTAAAAACAGCTTCAAAAAGTAGTTGTTTACTACGATAGTAATAATGAAGCATCGCCTTGTTAATTCCTGCTTCATCAGCTATTTCCTGCATTCGAGCTCCATCCATTC
>DIAL01000162.1:26886-27565 GCA_002414705.1 Flavobacteriaceae bacterium UBA5079 | reverse complement strand
CCAATTATATAAACCAAATTGGTTTATCGGTTGGTGGTAAATTTATAAAAGATAACACAGATGTAGTTTTAGACTTCCCCTATAAAGATTGCATTCTAGAAGGCGGTCAAAGTACAGAAGAAGGTTTAGACACCTATTTTGAATACGATGAAGAAGTAAGCAAAACAGATGCTAAAAAAGGCTACAAGCCACAACAATACAACGAAAAGCAAACCAAACGCAAAGAAATATTTTTTAACACCATTGTTGCCAAGGACGAAATAGACCGTTTGTTAGAGCCTAAAGCATTTACCAGCATTACAAAGTATGATGCTAATGGCGAAAGCAAACCCAAAAGCTTTACTAGAGATGCAGCCATTAATAAAAAGCGGGGCTTGCCAGCAGATACCATTACAGATAATTTAATTATAAAAGGCAATAACTTATTAGCATTAGAAAGCTTAAAGGAGGAGTTTAAAGGAAAAATAAAGCTTATTTATATTGATCCGCCTTATAATACAAATGGAGACAGCTTTGCATATAATGATAGTTTTAATCATAGTACTTGGCTAACTTTTATGAAAAATCGATTTGAAAATGCTATAAAATTACTTTCAGAGAATGGAGTCATATTTGTTCAGATTGACTATATAGAACAGGCTTATCTAAAAATTTTAATGGATGATATATTTGGTGTAAC
>DIAL01000162.1:25070-26783 GCA_002414705.1 Flavobacteriaceae bacterium UBA5079 | reverse complement strand
GGTGTAAAACAATCACTACCAGAGATATCAATCAAAACATCTACCCCAGCTGGATTTAAGGTTATTAACCCAGGTTTAGTAAATGTTTCTGAATCTATCTTAATATTTACAAAAGGAAACAAGAAAGAAGCTTTAAAAAAGGGATATGTTAAAGCAGGTTATCAAAAGGATTATAATAAAGTAATTACTAATCGTAACGAGCCTTCAGAAGATTGGGTAATTAAGAGTATATCGGATGTTGCTATTGAGAATTTAGGATTTATGTCATTAAAAGATTTAGAAAATAAATATGATAAGAAAACTGCTCGTAACTTATTAAATAACGAAATAGAAAATTTTGCTTTAGAGAATGCGGAGTCTGTTTTTGCTACTTATGGCCCACATAAGCCTTCATCTAGAATGAAGGAGGGCATAGCTGAATCAAAAAAACATCCAAATAGAATTATTGAAGTTCCAAGCGAAAATGAATCAAATCATTATTTAAAAAAGGGACGTTTATTAGCTTTCTATTCCAGTAAACTTCAAGATATTGATGGAGAGATTATGCCGACCCAAAGGCTATCAGATTTTTGGGATGACTTATCCTGGGATTCTTTAGCTAATGAAGGAGGTGTCACTTTAAAAAATGGTAAAAAACCAGAGGCATTATTAAAAAGAATAATCGAAATAGCTACGGATGAAGAGGATATTGTTATGGATTATCATTTGGGTAGTGGTACTACTGCTGCTGTTGCACACAAAATGGGAAGACAATATATAGGTATTGAGCAGTTAGACTATAAAGAAAATGATAGCACAAATAGATTGAAAAATGTGATTGATGGTGATTCTACGGGTATTTCTAAAATCGTTAGCTGGCAAGGTGGTGGTTCTTTTACTTATTTAGAATTAGCAAAAAACAATCAAAACGCTAAAGACAAAATACTAGCTTGTAATGGTTATGAAGAACTAATGGAGTTATTTAATGATTTATACTCAAATTACTTTTTACACTACAACCTAAAAATTAAAGAGTTTAAAGAAGTAGTTGCTAAAGAAGAAAAATTTATAGCACTACCATTAGAAAAGCAAAAGGAAGTATTCTGTAAAATGCTAGATAATAACCAACTCTATGTAAATGTTAGCGAAATGGAAGATAGCAAACACAATATTTCCCCAGAAGATATAGCTTTAACAAAAGATTTCTATCAAATAAAAGAGTAATTACAATGTCAGAAGAAAATAAATCACTCAAACCATCAGATGAATTGTCAGACTTTATTTTATACACTGCACCTAACGGTGAAGTTAAAATAGAAATTTATGTGCAAAATGAAACTGTTTGGTTAACACAACAAAAAATAGCAGATCTTTTTGGTGTAGATAGAACAGTAGTTACAAAGCATTTAGGTAATATCTTTGAAGATAATGAGTTGGATAAAGATTCAGTTAGTGCAAAATTTGCACATACTGCGGCAGATGGTAAAAAATACAACACAAACTTTTATAACCTCGACGCCATTATTTCTGTAGGTTATAGGGTAAATAGTGCAAAGGCAACGCAATTTCGTATATGGGCAACCAAAACACTTAAAGAGTATATTATAAAAGGCTTTACTATAGATGATGAACGTTTAAAACAAGGGAAAACACTATTTGGTAAAGATTATTTTAAAGAGTTATTAGAGCGTGTTCGTTCCATTCGTGCAAGTGAACGTAGAATTTACCAACAAG
>DIAL01000162.1:22796-24970 GCA_002414705.1 Flavobacteriaceae bacterium UBA5079 | reverse complement strand
TTTTTGCGGAGTGCAGTATAGATTATGATAAAAATTCATCCATTACAAAAAAGTTTTATGCTACTATTCAAAACAAATTTCATTATGCCATAACAGGCAAAACAGCTGCTGAAATTATTTATTTGAAAGCAGATAGTAAAAAGCCTAAAATGGGTTTAAAAACTTGGAAAAATGCACCTGAAGGAAGAATTTTAAAAAGCGATACTAATATTGCCAAAAATTACCTAGAAGAAAAGGAAATCAAACAATTAGAGCGCACAGTAACAAGCTATTTTGATTATATAGAAGGTTTAATTGAAAGAGAAAACACCTTTACAATGGGGCAATTAGCAAGCAGTGTAAATAGGTTTCTAGAGTTTAATGAATATAAAGTATTGGATGGGTTAGGTAAAAAGTCTAAAAAGCAAGCAGAAAATAAAGCGTTTAAAGAATATGATACATTTAACAAAAAGCAAAGTATAGAATCAGACTTTGATAAAATGGTAAAAAAACTAAATCAAAAAAAAGATAAATAATGGCAGATATAAAGGCACTATACGAAACCATAAAAATGGATGCTTTTGATTTAGGTTTATCAAAATCTAAAGTTCCAGAATTTATTACAGATAATTTAAGATATGAGCTGTTTGATTGGCAACGAGAAGCATTAGAAAACTTCTTAACAGCAGAGGCTATTAAAGAACATAAAGGCGATTACGCACCAACAAGTTTACTGTTTAATCTTGCAACAGGTACAGGTAAAACATTGTTAATGGCAGCTTTAATAATATACTATTATGAAAAAGGCTATCGCAACTTTATATTCTTTGTAAATCAAAACAATATTGTTGGTAAAACAGAAGATAACCTCACAGACCCAGATCATAATAAATACTTGTTTTCCAATCCTATAGTAATTGATAAAAAAACGGTAAACATAAAAAAGGTTGAGACCTTTTCTAGTGATACTGATGATATAGAAATTCACTTTACCTCTATACATAAGCTACACAATGCAGTATACCAAGTAAAGGAGAATAGTGTGTTTTTAGATGATTTACAGCAACGTAATATTGTAATGCTAGCAGATGAAGCACACCATTTAAATTCAGCTACAAAGGCAAAAGAAGATGTGCAAACAGAACTTGATATTGTTACAGAATTAGCAGACAATGCAAGCGAAAAAGATGTAGAGAAAAGTTGGGAACACACCGTAAATGATTTAATACTTCATAAAGGAGATAGAAATAATAGTGAAGAAAATAAAAATGTACTATTGGAGTTTACAGCAACAGTACCATCCAATAAAAAAGTAGAAGAAAAATACCTACCCAAAACAATTATTAGGTTTGAATTAAAAGACTTTTTAAAAGCAGGTTACACAAAGGAAATCAATCTAGTGTCATCATCATTCAATAAAAAATTAAGAGTGTTACAGGCGCTTATCTTTAATTGGTATCGCTATAAAATGGGTGTAAAACATAATCTTCCAAATTTCAAACCAGTCATTTTATTCAGAAGTAAATTTGTTACCTCTAAAAGAGAAGAAAACGTAGAATCAGATTATGAGTTTTTCAGAGAAATAATAGACAACCTAGCTGTTGAAGATTTTAAGTTTCTTCAAACCATTGAAAAAATTGAAGCGCAAGAAATATATGAAGTAGGTCAAAGTAGAATTGTAGATATACGTAATTATATATCAGATAATGATATTTCATATAATAGTGTAATAAGCTATTTAAAGGATGCTTTCAATCCTAATAACTGCATCATAACACACTCTTCAGATAAAACAGCAAAGGCAATAAAATCGGGTATGCGTGATGCAGATAAGACAACGCCTGAACAAGATAAATTATTAAATAGTTTAGAAGACAAAAACAATCCTATTACTGCAATATTTACCTGCCAAAGACTTACAGAAGGCTGGGATGTATTAAATTTATTTGATATTGTACGTATGTACGAAGGTCAAAACACAGGTGGTACTAATAAAGGAAAAGCAGGTGGTAGTACTACGTCAGAAGTTCAGTTAATAGGTAGGGGTGTTCGTTACTATCCTTTTAAATATGAAGAGCATATTCCTATTAAAAGGAAATTTGACAAAAATCTAGATCACGAATTACGCGTGTTAGAAGAGTTTTATTTCCACAGTGATAAAGACGAAAGATATATAGCAGAACTTAAAAAAGAAT
>DIAL01000162.1:21103-22684 GCA_002414705.1 Flavobacteriaceae bacterium UBA5079 | reverse complement strand
ATAGCAGAACTTAAAAAAGAATTGAAACGTCAAGAATTATTGCCAGGTAAAGAAAAGCAATTAAAAATCTTTGACATTAAGCCTGAAATTAAGAAAGATAAATTAAGCTTCTACAATACGTTAAATGTTTATACAAACGAAAAAGTAGCGAATCCTAATAGACGTAAACGAGATTTAGAAGAATTAAAAAAAGATTGGAGCTTTGAAGACAAGCTAGAAGAAATAGCATTAAATGTTACAAAATTAGAATTTGAAAAAGATACAGAAGATGTAACGCGCTATGAAACCATTCAAGAAAAGAAAAGAACTATAACACTACCATTAAACAAAACACCACGTAACACCAGATACAAAGCATTAAATATTCAAACTAAAAAAGAAAAGTCAATATTGCGTTTTAATAAATTAAAAGAAGAAATCAATATAGAATGTATTGAAGATGCTTTTAAAGATGAATATTTCGGTAGTTTTAATATTTCTGTTGTGGTTCCTGAAAATGAAAATCTAAAAGAGGTTTCAGATATTGAGCGATTTGCAATGATAGAACCTAAAGAACAAGTTAGAATCTTAACCAATGTATTTAATAAACTTGAAAAGGAAATAGAATTAATTTCAAATCCACATATCGGTACAGAATTTAAGCCAGTGCGTTTAAATAACTACTACAAAATACCTAAACCAATTTACGTAGTAAAAGAGCCCGAAAGTGAAACAATAGAAACACGTTTAAAAGATAAAGATTGGTATCCTTTAACAGCATTTTATGGCACATCAGAAGAAAGAGAATTAGTGAAGTTTTTAGAAAATAAAATAGCCAATTTTGAAGATAAATTCAAAGAAGTAAATCTTTTAAGAAATGAGGAGGTTTATAAAATTCACGATTTCAAAACGGGTCGTGGTTTTATGCCAGATTTTATATTATTTCTAAAGTCAGAAACGGAGGAATTACATTATCAAGTTTTTATTGAGCCAAAAGGGAATCAATTTAAAGATGCTTCAAATGGTTATAACGATAGTGCGGAAGGATGGAAACAAGAATTTTTAGACCGTATTTCTGTAAAATATTCAAAAGATAAATTATTAAAAGCAGAAGATAAAAACTATAAGCTTATTGGTTTACCTCTTTATAATAAAAAATTGGAAAAAGAATTTAAAGAAAGTACAGAAAAGCAATTGGGCGTAGAACTGTAGAGTTAAAATCATAACTAGTCACCAAAACCCAGTTATTTTTGGAACTAAAATTATAAGTAACTTTTCTATATTTTTAATAAGTTAAATAATATGTCTAACAAAAAACAAAATTCTAAAAAAACGGTTTTAAAATGGAAGAAATTTCAGGTTAGACATAAGCCATCTGTAGAGGAACTTTTGGTTAAAATTGAAAAATTATGTGTTAATCAGCCAATAAAAAAAATGCCTATTATTTTAGAAATATCAGAAGCAGATCTTATGGATTTGTTTAATTTGGCAGTTGTTCAAAGCGACCTTTCTGCTCGCTTAACTTTAACAGATTTTATAAAATTAAAACCCATACTTGCCGATATTTTAAAAACGACATTAGCAGAAATGCCTGAAAAGCAA
>DIAL01000162.1:15131-21014 GCA_002414705.1 Flavobacteriaceae bacterium UBA5079 | reverse complement strand
TAGCACGTAGTAAGGGTTTAAATAATAACAAAAAAGCCAATACGTCTTATACCAAATTAGAAAAACATAAAGGCTTTTTGACTTTTATTAATTCTAATATGTAATACTTTACTAATTTCCCCACAACCCAAAACCCAGTTTTTTCGTACCTCAAAATCCTCTGTCTTTTGTGTTGTTCCCCTTGCCACTGCATAGTCGTTTTTATGTCACAATAGTTGTAGCCAACGCTATAATGGCACATTGCTTGTTTTATTTAAAAATAGCTATTTTTAGAAATCAGTACAATAAAAAAGCAAAGAGCCATTGCCAACGCTCAAACAACTATTGCGCCACAAAAACAACCCCAAGCTATGTTACATAATAGAAGTTATAGTAGCAAAAACCTTTTCAATGGTTGCCTACGGCGTGTTATTATGTTTTCGTAGCTATAACTGCTATTATGTAAAATATCCACACAGCCAACGCTCACATCCGAACTTTTAACCATATTTTGAACAAGCATTAAAAAGTCGAACATTTAAAGTGTTACGTTAATTGATAATAATATTCGTTATCTCATTCAACTGCACAAAACCATCGTTAAGTCCAAGTATTCCTTACCTCAAGTCTTTGTTTGTTTCATTTCGCTAACAAATATTAAAAACCACTTTTCCCCACCACCCAAGAAATAGGATATAAAAAAATAGGTTTAGAATATGTAGAACTACGCCATAGCACATTACTTTTTATCGTGCCTCAAAAAAGCAACAAGCTATTGTCTAAAAGTCCTGCATAAGTAGCTTGTTTAAATGCTGTTTTATCAAACAACTATTTAAAACGCTACCTATACAAACGCTTCATCCAACGCTCAAACACGTAGTGTAACCTATTTTTTTAAGTGTTAATTCCCCAGAAAAGTGTTTTATTTTTGTTCTAAAAATTAATATTATGATAACAAAAACAATACAAATTACAGAAGTATCAGTAGATGAATTAGCGGATAAAGTAGCAGATAAATTATTACTTAAAATAAAAAGTTATTTAGATGATTTGAACACCAAAGAAAACGATGTCTATTTAACAAGACAAGAAACAGCAGAATATTTAAAAATTAACTCAACTACACTTTGGAATTGGACAAATAAGGGTAAAGTAAACAGCTATTGCATAGGTAACAGACGTTACTACAATAAGCAAGAAATTATAGATACACTAAAAAGGAATCAATTAAAATAAAAAAAGGTAGCAAATATATGTGGCTACCTCTGCCAGCCGCACAAGGCTATAAAGGTCAAGCCCTACGGGTTTTGAATAAAACTTTTTTCAAAAACCTTTTTCTTTTTCATTAAACAATTTAACTCAAAAAACTTTTATCCAAAAACCTTGACAGCCTTACCCACGCCACAATAACTATAGCTATCTTTTTTTCTTTTCAAAAAAAATAATGGTGCGAAGCGTGGCGAAGCAATTTTAAATTAGATAGCTATGTCAACTTTTGAACTAAAAACACACAAAACTGGTCGCACTTACTCGAACCCTCATTTTTTCATCCTAAATAAAGGTCTAAACAGCGGAAAACCTTTAACAAATCCCTGTCCTAATTGTTTTGTAGTCACTATATCAAACGAAGAAGAGAGGAACACACTATTTCATTTATCTATGATGTTGCAAATAGGTGGCTTTTATGCATATTATTTAAAAGGAAGTGTTATTCCGTTTATCTCAATAAATGATTGCAGAAACACGCTTAAAAAAGGCTTAAAATCAAGTGAAATTATTGGTTTTGAGTTTCAAAAGCATATTAATGCTGTTTCTGTCATAAGTAAAAAAGAACTACAAACTGTCATTGATAAAATGACAGTTTTAAAAATGGCATATATACGTAATTGTTTCAAAGTAATGCAAAGCAAAGAAGCCTAATGCAAAGGCATCGTAATGGCTTAAAACAGTAACAAAATGGCATAATTTTAGTTATATTGATAGCGTAGATTAAGTTTGAAAGCTATATGAAGTCCGTACCAAATCCGAACGAGTATTAATTTTAAATATTTATAAGTATGGGGAAAATAGCCCAAGGAATTTTAGGAGGCTTATCTGGAAAGGTAGGTAACATTATAGGCGGTAGCTGGAAAGGTATCGATTATATTAGAATTAAGCCATCTAGCGTGGCAAATCCTCGAACGGAGGGACAAGTGAATCAGCGTAATAAATTTACCATTACATTGGAGTATTTGCAGGCGACTAAAGATTTTGTCAAAATCGGTTATAAGTCATTTGCAACCAAGAAAACGGAATTTAATGCAGCAATGTCTTATGTGTTAAATAATGCGGTAGGTGGTATTGCACCTAACTTTACAATTGATTATTCTTTAGCTTTATTGAGTAGAGGTTCTTTGTCAGGAGTTTTGAATGGTACAACCGGTTTGCCAGGCCCAGGACAAATAAGTTTTAATTGGGATGATAACTCGGCAGAAGGCAATGCAAATGTAACAGATAAAGCGATGGTATTAGTTTACAATCCTAGTAAGAAGGAATCAATTTATATTCTTGATGGTGCTGATAGAACTGTAGGTTCACAAGTAGTAACAATACCAAATACCTATGCAGGAGATACTGTAGAGCTTTTTATGGCATTTGTATCTGAAGATGGTAAGACAGTATCAAATAGTGTGTATTTAGGCTCTGGTACGGCAGCTTAATAACTTTAAGTTTAAATACATATTGAAAACCGTTTCTATTAATTTAGAAGCGGTTTTTTTTATGCTTATAGATCACTTATTTACAAGGCTGGAAATGTTATACCTATGTTGTACCTACTTTAATAATATTTATTTAAAGTCAATAAATACAATACATAAAAGAGTATATTAATATAATACGGTGTTGGCGAAGCTAGTTCAGCAATGAAGAAACTGAAAGACACCCAATTAGATCTATTAATTCCAACACTAAAACAACCAGTTTTGGGCATTTGCTTAGGCATGCAATTGATGTGTAATTTTTCTGAAGAAGGCAATACAGAAGGTTTGAAAATTTTTGACACACGAGTAAAACGATTTTCAAATACAGTAAAAGTGCCTCAAATGGGATGGAATACCGTTACAAACTTGAAATCAAATTTATTTCATAATATAAAAGCAAATGAATACATGTATCTTGTTCATAGTTATTACGCAGTAATGAGTCAAGAAGCCATTGCTGTAACCGAATATGACATTACATATGCTTCAGCTTTACAAAATAATAATTTTTATGGTGTTCAGTTTCACCCAGAAAAAAGTAGCCTGGCAGGCGAACAACTATTGAAAAACTTTCTTGAATTGTAGATTATCTTTCATTTAAAGAAATAAAATAAATGACTTTTTAAAGTCACATTGAAAATATAAGATTATGAGAATTATACCAGCAATAGATATCATAGGCGGAAAATGTGTCCGACTTACCAAAGGTGATTATGATACAAAAAAAATCTATAATGAAAACCCACTAGAAGTCGCCAAACAATTTGAAGATTCAGGCATCGAATATTTGCATCTGGTAGATTTAGATGGTGCCAAAGCATGTCATGTGGTTAATTATAGAATTTTAGAATTATTAGCGTCTAAAACTAGTTTGAAAATAGATTTTGGAGGCGGATTAAAAACAGATGACGATTTACATGTCGCTTTTAATTCAGGTGCACGCCAAATTACTGGAGGAAGTATTGCCGTTAAGAATTCAGATACATTTACAGGTTGGTTAGATACTTATGGGTCTGAAAAAATAATTTTAGGAGCCGATTGTTACCCAACAGAGACAGGTGGAACTATAGCGGTTAGTGGTTGGCAAGAACGCAGCAATCAAGAAGTTATTCCGTTTGTAAAAAGCTATCAGAAAAAAGGTATTCGCTACGTAATTTGTACAGATATTTCAAAAGATGGTATGTTAGAAGGTCCAGCTTTAACCCTTTATAAAAACATATTGGAGTCTTGTACTAATAGCAGCGCTCCACAATCTATTAAACTCATTGCTTCAGGAGGTGTTTCAAATATTGATGATGTCATAGCCTTAAAAGAAGTGGGTTGTGAAGGTGTAATCATTGGAAAAGCACTTTATGAAAACAAGATTAAACTCAAAGATTTATCTCGCTTTATTTAGAAATTATGCTAACAAAACGAATCATTCCCTGTTTAGATATTAAAAATGGACGTACTGTAAAAGGCATTAATTTTGTCGATTTAAAAGATGCAGGCGATCCCGTAGTTTTAGCCAAAAAATATGCGCAAACTGGAGCAGACGAATTAGTTTTTCTAGATATTTCTGCCACATTAGAAGGTCGGAAAACCTTAATTGATATGGTGCTACAAGTTGCTAAAGAAGTGAATATTCCCTTTACAGTTGGTGGAGGAGTAGGTTCCGTTGCAGATGTAGATTTACTATTACAATCTGGTGCTGATAAAGTGGCTGTAAATTCTGCAGCTATAAAACGGCCGGAATTAATTAGAGAATTATCTGATAAATTTGGGAGTCAATGCATTGTCGTTGCTATTGATGCAAAACAAATTGAAGGACAGTGGAAAGTGCATTTAGCAGGCGGAACCATACCAACCGATTTAGATTTATTTCAATGGGCAAAAACAGTTGAAAGCCTTGGTGCTGGTGAAATTTTATTCACATCCATGGATCATGATGGCACTAAAAACGGATTTGCCAATTCGGCTTTAGCACGTTTAACGTCAGAATTAAACATTCCCATTATTGCTTCAGGAGGTGCAGGAACTTCCAATCATTTTATAGACACCTTTCAAAAAGGTCATGCTGATGCAGCTTTAGCAGCTAGCGTATTTCATTTTGGAACTATAGATATTTTAGAGTTAAAGAAAACATTACAAGAAAATAAAATACCCATTCGCTTATCATGACAATCAATTTTAATAAATACGAAAACGGATTAGTACCAGCCATAATTCAAGATTTTAGAACTAAAACAGTATTAATGCTGGGTTATATGAATCAGGAAGCATTCAATAAGACACAAGAAACAAAACGCGTAACATTTTTCAGTCGTTCAAAAAATCGTTTATGGACTAAAGGAGAAACTAGTGGAAATTTTCTGGAACTTAATGATATTCAGGTGGATTGTGATCAGGATGCTTTATTAGTTTCAGTAAAACCAAAAGGCCCAACGTGCCATACAGGCTCTGATACGTGTTGGAATGAAAAAAATGAATCCAATTTTGGATTTCTTTCTGAATTAGAGCGTGTAATTACAGATAGAAAAGAAAATCAACATGACGATACGTCATATGTTGCATCACTTTTTAAAGGAGGGATTAATAAAATGGCTCAAAAAGTAGGTGAGGAAGCTGTAGAAGTTGTTATTGAGGCAAAAGATAATAATAACTCATTGTTTTTAAACGAAAGTGCCGATTTACTATTTCATTATCTTATTCTACTACAAGCAAAAGGGTTTACATTGAAAGATGTAGAATCTGTTTTAAAAGGTCGTCATAAATAAGGCTATTTTATAAAACATGTATAGGTTGCTTACTGACCATTAAGTAAAAAAAGGCATTTGATTAATAAGTCAAATGCCTTTTTAGTTGGACTTTTTATGATATCCAACTTTTTTTAATGGCAGATTTAGAATACATAATAAGATAAACACCAATAATTAATACCATAATTGGCATAATAACAGCGCCTGGTCCATACACATCCATATTGTTACTTATAAACACATTATGAATCATTTGTACAATAATTCCAATTAACGAAATTAAGAATACGAGTCTTGCCCATTTTTTTCGAAGTAATAATCCCAAACATCCTAAAGTACCGCCAAAAACAGCTATTGCAAATGCAGCTGTTACCCAAGCAGGAATATCCATGTGTAAGGCTTGTTCAGTTTCTGGTAGATTTTTA
>DIAL01000162.1:13867-14924 GCA_002414705.1 Flavobacteriaceae bacterium UBA5079 | reverse complement strand
CCATTAAATTCCATATTAAGGCTACAATGCTTATAATCCAGAATGATTTTGGTGGTTTTTGTGTTGTTGTCATAATTAAAGGTTTAGTTAGTTAATTTGATAAACAAGGTAAGAATTATTTGTAAACCACTATTAAAATGGTAATTTTCCGAACTTAAAAATATATAAAGTGTTCGAAAAACGCTACTATTACTTAATTACATGTCAATATTTAGGTTACCGCTTTCACGGTTGGCAAAAACAGCCTCACGTTAAAACGGTTCATTTAATGATTGATAAAACGTTGAATTTTATTTTAGAAGGTAAACGTTTTAAAACTTTGGGGTCTGGAAGAACAGACGCAATGGTTTCAGCCAATGAAGCCGCTTTTGAACTTTTTATATATCATGAAATAGAAGATTTAGATGCTTTTTTAGATCTCTTTAATCATAATTTACCACAGGATATTCGCGCATTAACTATTTCAAAAGTCGATGCTGATTTTAATGTCATTCAAGATTCTAAAATAAAGGAATATCTATATGTTTTTGCACATGGTAATAAGTTTCATCCATTTTGTGCGCCGGTAATAACCACTATTTTAGATGCCTTAGATGTTGAAACTATGAAATTGGGCGCTAAACTTTTTGAAGGGGAACATTATTTTAAATCCTATTGTTACAAGCCCACTGATAACGGAATTTATAATCGTGAAATTCTGACCTGTGAAATAGTTAAAAACACACTGTTTACGGCTAGTTTTTTCCCAGAAGAATCATTTATTCTTCGGGTAAAAGGAAAAGGCTTTATGAGAAATCAAATCCGACTCATGATGGGTGTTTTAATAGAGTTAGGAAAAGGCGAAAAATCATTAGATGATATTTCTAAAAGCTTAACAGAAAACAACCAAATCTCGATTCATTATATAGCACCAGCTTCAGGCTTAATATTAAATAAAATAGAATTTGAGGCTTTTAAAGATTCCGAGACGTAATAAACTTATAATATTTTGAAATTTAACTAACGTCTTATTCGTTTTTTAAAACTTAAAGAAGCAAAAGGCTGTTAAATAGATGGA
>DIAL01000162.1:11637-13693 GCA_002414705.1 Flavobacteriaceae bacterium UBA5079 | reverse complement strand
TAGATCATAATTTATTTAGCTAAAGACTATCTTTTTAGTTATTTTTAAAATAAAAAAAGCTATGTTACCAATTGACACACGTGTATTTCCATTTTTAAAGAAGCTAGAAACGAATAATAACCGTGACTGGTTTACAGATAATAAAGCCGAATTTAAAACGATTGAAAGTACGATTAAAAAATCGTACAAATTTCTTTTTGAGAAACTTAAAGCTCATGATGATGTAGATCAGTTTAAGATATTTCGTATTTATCGTGACGTTCGTTTCTCCAAAAATAAGTTACCTTATAAAACCCATTTTGGTGGTTCGTTTCAAAGACGTAAACCCGAATTACGTGGTGGTTACTATTTACATATTGCACCTAATAATGAGTCGTTTATAGCAGTAGGTTTCTGGGATCCGAATAAAGATGATTTATTACGAATCCGTAAAGAATTTGAAATGGATGCTTCTGAAATGCGTGAGATTATGAATGCTAAATCGTTTAAATCTATTTGGGGAGACTTGGAAGGCGATGAGCTTATGTCTGCACCAAGAAATTTCGATAAAAATCATCCAGACATTGATTTAATTAGAAAAAAGCAATATATCTTCACAAGAAAATTTGGAGATACAGACGTATTGCAGCCAGATTTTTTAGAGATTGTAAATACCTCATTCAAAGAAGTAAAACCTTTTTTTAATTATATGAGTGATGTTTTAACAACCAATTTAAATGGTGAGCGTATTATTTAATTTCTAAAATTTTGTGACTATTATTATTAAAAGTAATCGTGTCTCCAACCACTTTTCCTTTTAATAATTGACCAATTGGTGATAGTAACGAAATACCAAAATAAGCTTGATTTTCGGTTTCTAAAAGACCTATACTAATACTGATATAAAACGTGTTTTGTGTTGTTTTAACAATACTACCAAGTGCCACGCTATCAAAACTCTTTCTTGGATTTATAAGTTTTAACGTATCTAATGTTTTAGTAGCATCAGACAAATGTTGCGCATTCTTTTCTAAATCGTTAAATAGTTTGCCATTTCCGGAATCATCATCCATATCATTGCTCTTATCATTAGTTTCAATAGCTTCTTTTATGGTTTCAATTTCATTTTTATAACTCGCAATGCGTTTGTTTACATAGCTAAAACAAGCTTGTAATAGGGCTTCTTTTTCGTTCATAATTAAGCTAACTGCGCTTCAAATAGTTGTATGTTACTTATTAATCGTTCCTTAACAATAGTCATCATACGTTTATTTAAAGCTGATGAATTGGTAATGTAGTTTTGATATTCATGAACAGTAAACAGACCAATAATAATGCCTTTTAATGAGTTTCTAAATTTTATATCTTTCTGAATAGCATTTTCAATATAATCTATTTGTTTCTCAATAGATAAATCATAAAAAGCACCTTTATGTTTATTTACATAATTCCTGAAAACTTCAATTAATAAATCGTTTTGAAGTTTTATTACAGGTCTTAAAGTTGCGTTTTGAAACCGTTCATCAGAACTCATGGCATCATGGAATTTAGCTGATGGAATTACTGGTCGGGAGGCTAATAGATTTTCAGTTCGATTCATGATTTTAGTTTTATTAAAATTATGAATTCTATCAGTCTTAAATTAGGGTATGTAATTGGAATATCAACAGTTTTATTAACAAATAAGAAAACCCAATAATAGGATAATATGTTTATACCGAAATTGAAACATTAAAATTTCAATTAAGTGTACCTTTGGTAATACAAATTTTTTAGAAAGATAGAATATGAGATTTCATTCACGAAAATGGGTAAAACCAGAAGATTTAAATCCAAATGGTACTTTGTTTGGTGGACGTTTATTGGCTTGGATAGATGAGGAAGCTGCTTTGTATACGGTTGTTCAATTAGAGAATCCAAAAATTGTAACAAAATATATTTCAGAAATTAACTTTATGAGTTCGGCTAAACAAGGCGATATTGTTGAAGTAGGGATAGAGGTTACCAAGTTTGGAAAAAGTTCAATTACTTTAAAATGTGAAGCCAGGAATAAAATGACACTTGAAACCATTTTAAC
>DIAL01000162.1:0-11513 GCA_002414705.1 Flavobacteriaceae bacterium UBA5079 | reverse complement strand
GGTGAATCTTGGTGAAGATGGAAAACCAAAACCGCATGGTAAAACGGAAGTAGAGTTTGTAAAAGACCGAATTCCAAATTCCTAATATTATGTAATTTATTAAAAATGAATTACAGCCTTTTCAGGCTACTTTTCTTGTAACCATTTACCGATAATAATGCACGTTAATATGATGTGTAATCCTTTCAACGTAAATTTATTACGTTCATAAGATTTTTTATAGGCAAAGCCTTGTAGTTGCTTAATTTTGAGCTAATAATATTGCAAAGCACTATGAAAAATCTACTAACTTTATTATTTTTTACCGGAATCATAGCAATTACTTCAGCCCAAAATTCAGTTAAAAAAACCAAGTATTGCGAAGACGCTTCTAAACATTTAAAAGATAAAAATCCTTTTTATGGCTTTGATGCTGATGCTTTATCAAGTGAAGAAACCATAATTGATTTTAATACGCAATCAGAAAAGCTTAAAATTTCAGGAACTGTATTTTTAGCGGATGGTATTACTCCTGCTAAAGATGTTATCATTTTTATTCAACAAGCTGACAATATGGGTGAATATGTACTAATGACTGATAACGAAGCTGCTTTTATAAAAAATAGATTATGGGTTAAAACCGATGAAAACGGGACGTATACAATTAATACATTTATACCAGGTTCTACAAACAAACCTTTAACGTATCCGCATGAATTACAACCTATGCACATTCATGCCATGATAAAAGAACCAGGAAAACAAGAATATGCATTGGATACTTTTTTGTTTAATAATGATCCTTTAGTGACTAAATCTTGCAGAAAACGATTAAAACGTAAAAATATAGATAGTATTCTTGAGTTACAATTAGATGGAGATATACAAGTTGTTACTAAAAATATTGTTTTAGAATCTTCAAATAGCACTATCTAACTATGACATTTCAGTTTGTAAATATGTTAAAAAAATATTCTGTAAGCTTTTTCTGCTTTTTTTAAGAGGTTAATTTTACTAAATATTTTATACATTTGCCATTAATAATACCCAGATTAATCAAAAATACTTTAACAAATACAAATAGTAACTTTAGTTTAGATAGTCTACTTTTACCAAATAAATAAAATAGACTGTCTTTCTTTTTTTAAGATTATTCAATATCTTAATAAATCCTTTGCTTTCTTCATTTTTTTTTACAAAATATCAGAGTTGCATGGTGTATACTTTGGCGTTATTATATTACCAAATCTTTAAAATATTATATGAAAAATCCAAAGTTTTCTAGAGTCGCTGACAACGATTTTTCTAAAACCTTACGTCAAAGAGTTAATCACTATTTTAAAACAAATAATTTAAGTAAGAAAGCCAATAAAACAATGGTTATTAAAACGATGGTTATGTTATCCCTATTTTTTATTCCTTTAATTTTACTTTCTACAGGTTTGGTAACAACAACAGGATTTCTGTTTACGCTTTATATTATTTGTGGTTTTGGTATGTCTGGAATTGGCATGGGAGTTATGCATGATGCCATTCATGGTTCGTATTCCAAGAACAAAACCATTAATAGATTATTGGGTTACACGTTTAATATGATTGGAGCCAATGCTACAATTTGGAAAATACAACACAACGTTTTGCATCATACATATACGAATATAGATCATGCAGATGATGATATTAACACACCATTTTTCTTGCGATTTTCGCCAAATGGGGAACACCATAAATCGCAACGGTTTCAACATATTTACATTTGGTTTTTTTATGGAATTTCTACCATATTTTGGATTACTGCAAAAGATTTTGTGCGTTTAAAGCGCTATAAAAACATGGGACTTTTAAATCATGACCAAGTTTATCGTACAGAAATTATAAAGATGATTTCTTGGAAGACATTTTACTATTCTTACGCTTTGGTATTACCAATGATTATGGTACCTTTGCCATGGTGGCTAATTTTATTAGGCTTTTTAAGTATGCATCTCGTAACCGGAATGATGGTGAGTATTGTATTTCAAATTGCACATATTATGCCTGCTACCGATTTTCCTTTACCAAATGAGGAAGGTTTAATGACCAACGAATGGTATAGACATCAGTTTGCAACCACTAGTAATTTTGCGCCAAAAAGTAAGTTGCTATTTTGGCTAATAGGTGGTTTGAATTATCAGGTTGAGCACCATGTTCTTCCAGATATTTGTCATGTGCATTACAAGAGATTAAGCCCTATTGTTGCTCAAACAGCTAAAGAATTTGGAATGACATACCATGTTAAAAAAAGTATTTTTCATGCTATTGTAGATCATACAAGAATGCTGCGTTTACTTGGTAAAAATGAAATAATAAGTACAGCTGCATAAAATCCATAAATGCGGACAATAAAAAGACAATACAGATGTTTAAAAGATTGATAAACAAATTAATGAATGGTGGTAATAATTCAGAAGCCACAAAAGAAGGTACTGTGAAATTTTTTAATAGAACTAAAGGATTCGGATTTATTACAAGTAATGACTCTGATGAAGAAATTTTTGTTCACAAATCAAACCTAATTGATAGAGTTAAAAAGTCTGATAAAGTAACGTTTCAAATTGAAAAAAGTGATAGAGGTTTAGTAGCAACAAATGTCCGTCGTTTAAAATAAAACTAAAATTGTATTAGAAAAAACCATCCTAAAGGGATGGTTTTTTTATGCTAATTTTTTTGAATTTATTTCTTAACAGGTATTGGTTTTAATGAAATAACACCAACAGCATCTAATACTTTAATAATAAGATACGTAACATCAATTTCATACCATTTTACACCAAAATTAGCGCGACTAGCAAATTTGTGATGATTATTATGGTAACCTTCACCCATCATCAGAAAATCAAAACGAAATAGATTCTTACTCGTATTGGTCATTTTATAATTAACATAACCATATATATGTCCAAACCAGTTGATAATAACACCATGAATAGGAGCCATTAAAAACGTAATAGGTAATAATAGCCACTGCCACCAAGCTGTTGCAAATAAGGCAAAGAATAGAATATATACGCTAATCCATAACACTCTTGAAAATCGGGAACTGGCAAACCCATCAAAAGCTTTCCATTGGGGAACATTTTTAGTAAAACGTGCATCTACAGGAATGCGTTGCAGATTAATATCTTGATAAATGGTTTTTGTTTTCCACATCATGGCAAATAAATTGGCATCGTGAGAAGGCGAGTGTGGATCTTGTTCTGTATCTGTATAAGCGTGGTGCATACGATGCATGATGCCATAACCATATGCACTTAAATAGCTGGAACCTTGAAAAATCCAGGTTAAAACAAATGTTATACGTTCCATGGTTTTAGACATGGTGAACACTTGATGAGCCGCATAACGATGCAAAAAGAAGGATTGAAAGAATAAGCCTCCATACCAAAGCACTAAAACAAAAATTATGACCGTCATATCTTTTTTTTGCAAAGATAATTTGTAGTTAATCTTGAAACAATGAACCTAAATTAAGAAACCCATTTAAATTCGTTTCCGAATGCGACTCAACGCTTGTGGTGTCACACCAATATAAGAACTAATATATTTTAGAGGAATAATTTTTAGAAGTTCTGGTCGTTCCTTAAACAACTTCAAATACCGCTCTTCAGCTGTTAAGTTTAATAAATGTTGCTCTCGTTTAGATTTTATTAAAAATAGGCGTTCAGCAGTTAATCTTCCAATTAAATTTCCAATTTGTGTTGTTTTATAAACATCTTGTAAATCAGAATAGCTCATGCTTAAAAGCGTTGTGCTCGTTAAGGCTTGAAGCTCATAAGCTGAAGGTGTTTGTGTTAAAAAAGAATCATAAGCACTAACAAACTGGTTTGTAAAACTAAATCCAAACGTAATTTCTTTTTCAGGGTTTTCTTTCGGAATATATAAACGTACTACACCTGATTCAATAAAAGATATATGATTTTCAATAGCATTTTGCTTTAAAAAAACATCTTTCTTTTCAATCACACGACGTTCGAGTTTTGATGTAAAGAATGCCCAATCGGCTTCTGATATAGTAGCAATTTCTTCTAGATAGGTTTTTATTTGTTGCACGAAATTTTGTTGGGTTTTATGCTGTCAAATATAATGAATTTGTAGGTTTAATTTATTAGGCATGAGCACCAACTTTAAAGTATATTGTATTTTAGACGTTATAAAAAAAGCCATTGGCACATTATATTATAAATCAATACCATACTACTATATTTAGATTTACATGACCTTCCAAAAGGTATAACAAGCAAACATGTTGCTGAAATGTACCAATCCGATTTGAATATTGTTATACTATCATTTCATTATGGATGAAGGACAAGAACGCGTAAAATAATATTATAAACACCCTTACGAATGATTGGTTAAAATTTAAACAACTTATAATCCCGGAAAATTATTTTGTGTGAATCAAAATATTAAGGATTAATAAATCTATTTCTAAATTTTTAGTTGTTAAGAGATTAAAAAACAACTAAATAATATTTACATATTATAGGTATACATCTGGAATTAACACGTACTTTTGCGCCCTTAAATAAAATGGTTATGAAGCGCATAAACGAATACAAGAAACTCTTTGGAGTAGAAAACGAAATAGAATTAAAATCTTTAAAAAAGAGTTATCGTGATTTGGTTAAAGCCTGGCATCCAGATAAATTTCAAATTGGAGATGCACGTCAAGAAGAAGCCGAAATTCAAAGTCGTAGAATTATTGATGGGTATCATTTTTTAGTGAGTATTGCACCGGAAACTATTTCGGCCAATTTAGAAGATTACACCGAAACTATTACCAACTCTGGTATTGCAGATTATACGCACAAAGGCTTATTGTTAGAAATTTTCTTTCAAGATGGATCGTCTTACGAATACTTTGGTGTTACCAAACAAGTATATATCAAAATGATAAATAGTGATAAATTGAATCGTTTTGCTAAACGTAGTATTTATCCAAATTACACCTACAGAAGAACTAAACGCACGCTTGAAAACGCTTAATTTATTTCCGTTTTTTAAGATTTATAATTTTTATACACATTAAATTCAAATGAATAAAGGGTAATCCGTATAAAACTGTCATTACCTTTGCCCAAAAACAATGTCATGTTCAAACTGTTTTCAGATTTAGGAATCAATACCCAATTACAAGAGAGTTTAATTACTTTAAAAATTTCCAAACCTACCGATATTCAAGAACAGGCAATTCCTGTTATTCTTAATCAGAAAGAGGATGTGGTTGTGTTGGCAAAAACGGGAACCGGAAAAACAGCAGCTTTTGGCTTACCATTACTGCAACTAATTGACACAAAAAACGAAACCGTTCAAGTATTAATACTAGCGCCAACACGAGAGTTAGGACAACAAATTTTTGCGAATTTAGAGTCCTTTGCTACCAATAGTCCAAAGATTTCTATGGCATCCGTTTGTGGTGGTATTCCTATAAAACCGCAGATAGAGCGTTTAAAAATACCAACACATATTGTGGTGGCAACACCAGGTCGTTTGGTAGATTTAATCAAACGTGGTGCTATTTCTATTAAAAACGTTTCCTATTTGGTATTAGACGAAGCGGATGAAATGGTGAGTGCTTTAAAAGACGAAGTAGATGCCATTATAAAGGACATTCCAAAAACTAAAAGAACCTTATTGTTTACCGCTACCATGCCAGGAACTATTAAGCAATTGGTTCAAAATTACATGTCTAAAAAAGTGGTGCATATAGAAGCTGATATGGCAACGGTTGGTCATCAAGGTATCGATCATCAATATGTGGTGGTGGAGCCTATTGAAAAGCTGGAAGTCTTATTGCATTTCCTGAATTCAAAAGAGGGCGAACGTGGTATTATATTTTGCAAAACCAAAGCAGCTGTAAATAAATTAGCCAAAAAATTAGCTATTAATAAATTCTCATCTGGTGCTATTCACGGGAGTTTAACCCAAGGCATTCGCGACCGTATTATGGGCCAATTTAGAGAAGGTCATATCGATATTCTGGTTGCAACAGATTTAGCAGCTCGTGGTATTGATGTAAAAGACGTTTCCTATGTGGTTAATTACCATTTACCTGATACGTATGATGCATACGTACATCGAAGCGGACGAACAGCCAGGGCAGGAGCCACAGGATTATCATTAAGTGTCATTCAAAAAGAAGAAATAGAAGACATTCCAGAATTCGAAAATGAATTAGGCATCTCCTTTCACGAATATAAAAAAGCAGATGCACAGAGCATTGAAGAAAATAACGGATTAATTTGGGCGAAGAAAATATTCAAAACCAAACCAAATCGGGAGGTATCCGAAGATTTTAAGGCGAAGATAAAAACCATTTTTCATCACTTGACTAAAGACGAATTGGTCGATAAAATATTAGCGAATTATTTAATAGAATCGGGTTCAGAAAACATAAAAGTGGAAACGACTAAAAAATTGAAAAAGAAATAGGTTTTTCCAGTCCTAGTTTGTTTCTCTCAATAGGTATTGGGTAATTTAATTAACAATCAAAGGCTCCAAAGTTTCCCAAACCGTATTTGCAACAATCTTATGTCCAGTAATATTCGGGTGAATCCCATCATTCTGATTCAAAGACGCAATACCACCAACATCCTTCAAAATAAAGGGAATAAATTCTATGCTATTCTGTTTTGCCAAATCAGCAAAAAGCTGTCTAAATTCCGTGGTATAATCTTGTCCCATATTTGGTGGTAATTCCATACCAGCCAGAATAATCGTGGTTTCGGGACTTTTTTCCTGAACCACATCTATAATAGCTTGCAAATTGGATTTAGTTTCCGTCAACGCCACACCACGTAAACCATCATTAGCACCCAATTCTAATAGAAAAATGGACGGTTTTTGTTTTATAACCCAATCAATTCGGCTTTTCCCACCAGCAGATGTTTCACCACTCACACCTGAATTAATAACGGTATAATCCAAACGTAATGAGTCAATACGTTGTTGTAACACACCTGTATAGGCATCATTGGTGTCATCTAAACCGTATCCAGCTGTAATACTATCACCAAAGCATAAAATTGTTTTTTTAGTACTTTTAGGTTCTGGACTAACTTCAATTTCCTTAATGGTTGGCTGAATTTCTGTTGTGTTTTCAGTTTTAGTATCACCACAGGAAATATGAACAAGAGCTAAAATAATATAACAAAACTTTAAGAGTTTAAAAGTACTTGCGGTTGGTAGATATGACAGCAATTGATTATTTTGGGCTTTGGACATGAGTCGCTATTTTAATTAAAAATTTATATGTCAAAGATATTAAAGATTACTGGTTTAGAAAAGACATATACCAGTGGTAACAAACAATTAACGGTCTTACACGATATTTCTTTTGAAGTTGAAAAAGGACAAACCTTCTCCATTGTAGGACCTTCAGGAAGTGGGAAAACCACGTTGCTCGGGCTTTGTGCTGGTTTAGATCAACCTAATGCTGGAACTGTAGAGTTATGCGGACAGGATTTAAGTAGCCTAAATGAGGACGAACGCGCACAGTTACGGAATAAAGAAGTCGGGTTTATCTTTCAAAATTTTCAATTGTTACCAACCCTTACAGCACTTGAAAATGTGAGTGTACCTTTAGAATTACAAGGATCAAAAGAAGCGACAAAAAAGAGCCTTGCCTTATTGGAAAAGGTAGGTTTAGCAGATCGTGTCCATCATTATCCGTCTCAATTGTCTGGTGGCGAACAGCAACGTGTAGCTTTGGCTCGAGCGTTTGCAAATGCACCTTCTATCCTGTTTGCAGATGAACCTACTGGAAATTTAGATGACGAAACAGGAGAGAAAGTTATTCAGTTGTTGTTCGAATTAAACAAAGAAAACGGAACGACATTGGTCATTATTTCACACGATTTAGAATTAGCCCATCGAACACAACAAATATTACGTCTTAAAGGCGGAAAAATAGTAACCAATCAATTGACAACGGCATAGTGAATAACTCCAAATCAAATTCAAAATTACAAGTCGCTTGGCTCTTTAAAATGGCTTGGCGTGATGCTAAAGCTAGCAAAATGCGACTGCTTTTATTTATGGCATCCATAATTTTGGGTATTGCAGCTGTGGTATCCATTCAATTATTTGGCACCAATTTAAAGGATAACATTCAAAGCCAATCTAAAACTTTAATGGGAGCCGATTATATTATCGATTCCAGACAAGTGCCTACAGAGCGTGCTCAAGCCATCATAGATTCTTTGGAGCCTGATGCCTCGGAAGTTAATTTTGTTTCCATGATTGCTTTTCCAAAAAATGGTGGCTCCAAACTCGTGAAAATACAGGGTTTACAAGGCAATTTTCCTTTCTATGGAAAAATAAAAACAGAACCCGTTTCAGCAGCTGAAGGATATCAAGAATCGGGAGGTGCTTTAGTAGATGCTACCTTAATGTTACAATTTAAAATAAAGCCAGGCGATTCCATTAAAATAGGCCAACTAACACTTCCCATTGCTGGCGCATTAAAATCTATTCCAGGAGGTTCCGCTATTGCAAGTTCAGTTGCACCTCCTGTGGTTATTCCATATCGTTTTGTGGAACAAACGGAATTACTACAATTTGGGAGCCGCAAGGAATATCAATATTTCTATAAAGCAGCTGATACCTTAAATTTAAAACGCCTTGAAAATAAACTCGAACCCATTTTAGATTTAGAAAATGCAGACATAAAATCACACACAAGCAGTACGGAACGTTTAGGCAAACGCTATGATAATGTGGGCAAATTCTTAAATTTAGCAGCTTTTATTGCCTTACTTCTTGGTTGTATAGGAATTGCAAGTTCGGTACATATTTATATTAAAGAAAAATTGAAAGCCATAGCCATCTTAAAATGTATGGGTGCTTCCAGACGCCAAAGTTTTCTAATTTTCCTGATTCAAATTGCTGGTATTGGAATTATTGGTGGATTAATTGGCTCATTAATTGGTGTGGCATTGCAAACCATATTTCCATATCTGTTAAAAGACTTTTTACCCTTTACACTGGAGATTTCCATTTCAGCACAGCCTATTTTAATTGGTGTGTTTCTTGGTTTATTTATGTCTGTTTTATTCGCCTTGCTGCCATTACTACGCACCTGGTATGTATCACCTTTAGATGTGTTACGTGTGGATGAAAAAGCATCACAAGAACCACGAAAAATTCGCTTTTTAGTGTTTGGGATTATTTTAGTTTTCCTCTTTTTATTTTCATTTTGGTTAATTAAAGATGCTTTGTACGCTGCTGGTTTTGTGGTTGCAACCGTTTTCACGTTTACCATGTTAGCATTAGTAGCCATAGCTTTTATTAAAACCATTAAACGCTTTTTTCCAAAACACTGGAGTTTTACGGCTAGACAGAGTTTACTCAATTTATTCAGACCCAATAATCAAACTGTGGTGTTGTTGGTTGCCATTGGCTTGGGAACGTTTTTAATTAGTACGTTATATTTCACCAAGGATATTTTGTTGGCAAAAACAGAAGTCGGACAATCTGCTGAAAATGCCAATATCATTATTTTAGATGTGCAGCGTGATCAACGCGATGCAGTTGCAAAAAACATTACAGATAAAAATTTGCCAGTGCTGAACAATTTAGCCTTGGTAACCATGCGCATGCATAGTATTAAAGGTCGGTTGATTAATGATATTCGCCAAGATAGCACGCGACAAATAAGAGGTTGGATTTTAAACCATGAATTTAGAACCACCTATCGCGATTCCCTTATTGCATCAGAAGAATTGCTGGAAGGCAAGTGGACCCCTCAATTAAAATCGGGAGATCCCATAGTCATATCCATTTCTGATAATCTGGCATCCGATGCCAAACTAACCGTTGGTGATGCAGTGGTATTCAATGTACAGGGTGTTTTAATGGAAACAACGGTTGGTAATATCCGAAAGGTCGACTGGTCTCAAATGCAACTCAATTTTTCCATTGTATTTCCTGTAGGTGTTCTAGAACAAGCGCCACAATTTAATGTGTTTACAACTAACGTTCCAGACGAAACAAGTTCCGCGGCATTACAACAAGATTTAGTGGCTAAATATCCGAATGTTTCCATAATCGACTTACGCCAGATTTATACAGTTATAGAAGATATTCTGGATAAAGTTTCATGGATTATCAACTTCATGGCATTTTTCAGCATTCTTACAGGTATTATTGTTTTAATTGGATCTGTTAGAACCTCTAAATACCAAAGGATTAAAGAAAGTGTCTTACTCCGAACTCTTGGTGCTAAAAACAAACAAATTCTTCAAATATCCGCATTCGAATATGTGTTTTTAGGACTTCTAGGAAGTTTAGTCGGTATTATTCTGGCATTAGTCAGCAGTTTGTGTTTAGCCGTTTTTGTTTTTAAAGAACCGTTTGTACCATCACTAATTCCGTTTTTGGTGTTTTTACCAGGCATTACACTCTTAGTTTTAGCAATCGGTTTAAGCAATATTCAAACGGTTTTACGCAGTTCGCCTTTAGAAGTCTTGCGTAGGGAAGGATAAACCATGTTATATTCTGTATTAAATTAGCTGTTTTCTTCAAAAAAAATAGTTATTTTAGTAATACCTTATGTTTCAGAAAATATCTTAAAAACTAGCGCATGCGTTTATTTTCATTTCTACTACTAATTCTTATACTAAATAGCTGTAATACTAATAATAAAGCAGAAAACACTTTAGAAACCGCAGTACCTGAACGTGCCGAATTAAGTTACGATTCTAAAATATTTCTGGGTAACAGATTGTTTTCAGAAAAAACATGTGTTACCTGTCATGCTATAGATACTTACTATAAAGCGCCTTCGGTTATTGAAATCATGAAAATTTACAAAGAAAACAATGCAGATATTGTTTCATTCTTAAAAGGAAACTCAAACCTATTGTAGACGAAACCGCAACCCAAGTAGCTATCATGCAAGAAAATATAGATGGCTTCCTAAAAAAAATAACTGACGAAGAGTTAAATGCCATAGCCACTTATATGATGCATGTAGATGAATTGAAAAAGAAATATTAGCCTTTTCATTTCATAAAAAACAGAGGAGAAGTAATCTATGTATTCAAGCTATATTGAGGATTAATTATAATATCTATTGTAAAAAATATATCACAAAATCAATTCACTAAAAAACCCATACCTTTAACATAAATAAAATAAGCAAAAACCCTTTAAGCCATGAAGTTCCTCCAATATCTATCCTGTTTACTCATCATGCTACTATCTAGTTGCAATGAGGTCGATCCAAAAGGCGAAAAAGAGGTGCGAAACTTTGTAAAACAATGGAATACAGATCACACACAACTCAAAACTCCATACCTAGAAAGCAGCTATATGCAAACCGTAACCTATTACGGAAAACAACGTACCAGAGTACAAGTACTACAAGATAAACAATGGCTATTTCAGCAATTTCCAGATTACACCCAACAAATTTTAAATAACGAAATGGTCATGACCAAAACCGAAGGCCCGTATTTAGTAACCTTCACCAAGCGCGTAAACTACAACGG
>DIAL01000089.1:83633-83898 GCA_002414705.1 Flavobacteriaceae bacterium UBA5079 | reverse complement strand
ACAAATACAATAAATAGATTACAATTAATAAATGACAAAAAAGAAACACAGGAAACCTTCTAATAATAAGATTTCCAACTTGACTAATACAATCTTAAGTATATTAAAAAAAGACAGAAACCAATCCTTTAATTATAAACAAATTGCTGCTAAAATTGGCGTTAATGATGCTAGTAGTCGTAATCAGATTATAAAAAAATTGCAACAACTCAAAGCAAAACAAGAGATTGAAGAAGTAGAACGCGGAAAATTTAAAGCCATCGTT
>DIAL01000089.1:82091-83495 GCA_002414705.1 Flavobacteriaceae bacterium UBA5079 | reverse complement strand
GCCATCGTTACAACCGAGTACCATACAGGTCGTGTAGATATGGCATCTAGAGGCGCAGGTTATATAATTTCAGATGATTTCGAAGATGATGTTTACATTTCGTCTAATAATATGAATAAAGCGCTTCATGGTGATGAGGTGGAATTTTATGCATATAAACGATTAAAAAATGGTAAACGCGAAGGTGAAATTACTAAAATAATTAAACGTGCTAAAACCGAATATGTTGGTGTTATTCAATTAAATAAAAACTACGCTTTTGTCGTGGTGGATAGCAATAAAATGTACACGGATATTTTTGTACCAATTAACAAAACCAAGCATGCTAATGATGGCGATAAAGTATTGGTTGCATTAGAAGAATGGCCAGAAAAAGCCGATTCGCCTAACGGAAAAGTTATAGAAGTTTTAGGAAGACCAGGTGAACACAATACCGAAATTCACGCTATTTTAGCCGAATATGGATTACCACTAGAATTTCCTAAAGAAGTAGAAGATTTTGCTAACAAAATTGATACTTCTATAACGAAAGACGAAATTGCTAAACGTCGCGATATGCGCGCAGATTTAACCTTTACTATAGATCCAAAAGATGCCAAGGATTTTGATGATGCCTTATCCTTTAAAGTGCTTGATGATGGCTTATTTGAAATAGGTATTCACATTGCTGATGTGTCGCATTACTTACAACCAGGAACTATTTTGGATGATGAAGCGTATGAACGTGCCACTTCAGTTTATTTAGTAGATCGTGTGGTGCCTATGTTACCGGAAGTATTATCCAATAATGCGTGTTCGTTACGTCCAAACGAGGAAAAATACACCTTTTCAGCTGTATTTAAAATGAATACTAAAGCCGAAGTGGTTCATGAATGGTTTGGTAGAACGGTTACCTATTCAGACGCACGTTTTGCTTATGAAGAAGCACAAGCTATCATTGAAAACAATACAAATTCTGATAAAACAGAACTAACAATTAATACAATTATTCCAAGTGATGTTTCACTAACAGGAAAAACATATCAAACAACACCAGACATTGCAGAAGCTATTATAAAAATGGATGCCTTTGCTAAAAAAATGCGTTTTAAACGCATGCAATCTGGAGCTATTTCTTTTGATAAAGTAGAAGTAAAGTTTAATTTAGATCAAGATGCAAATCCGGTTGGAGTATTCTTTAAAACATCAAAAGATGCTAATAAAATGATTGAAGAATTCATGTTGTTAGCAAACCGAAAAGTTTCAGAATTTGTTGGTAAACAGAAAAAAACTTTCATTTATCGTGTTCATGATGAACCAGATGATAGTAAACTTGCTGCACTTCAAAATGTGGTAGGTCGTTTTGGTTACAAACTAAATTTTAAGGATAAAAAATCAGTTTCTTCATCTTTAAATAACTTATTA
>DIAL01000089.1:79743-81996 GCA_002414705.1 Flavobacteriaceae bacterium UBA5079 | reverse complement strand
CTTATTAAGTGAGGTAGTTGGTAAAAAGGAACAAAATTTAGTGGATACGTTAACCATACGTACTATGAGTAAAGCTGAATATACCACTCATAATATAGGTCATTATGGTTTAGCATTCGATTATTACAGTCACTTTACCTCGCCAATTCGTCGTTATCCAGATGTTATGGCACATCGTTTATTACAACAATATTTAGATGGAGAAAAATCGGTTAATGCAGATATTTATGAAGACAGATGTAACCATTCCAGTAATATGGAAAATTTAGCCACTAAAGCCGAACGTGATTCTATTAAATACATGCAAATTCGCTTTATGGAAGATCATAAAGATGAAGATTTTGTTGGTGTTATTTCAGGCGTTACCGATTGGGGAATTTATATAGAAATCATTGAAAATAAATGCGAAGGTATGGTGAGTGTTCGTGATATGAAAGACGATCATTACCAATTTGATGAAGATCATTATGCATTAATTGGAAAAAATTCTAAAACCATGTACCAATTAGGTGATGAAGTCGTTGTTAAAGTTAAAAATACAGATTTAGTAAAAAAACATTTAGATTTTTATCTTGTAGGAAAACATCAGGAATAGTTTTTGTTACATGTCTTTTTAAATATTTAAATTCTCAATTACCATGAATAAATTTTTTTTTACACTCGTTTTAATAGTTTTAACATCATATGTAAGTCAAGCACAAACTGAAAAAATGCTAGGCGATTTTAATGAACTTAAAGTGTATGATAGGATAGAAGTTGCCCTAATAAAAGCCGATGAAAATAAAATTATTATTAAAGGAAAAAACACTGAAGATGTAGTTATTGTTAACAAAAACGGTAAACTTAAAGTAAGAATGTCTCTCGAAAAGTTATTTGATGGAGACGAAACAACCGTAGAATTATACTACAAACAAATAGATTTGATAGATGTCAATGAAGGTGCTTTCGTAGGATCTAATGAGGTGTTTAATCAATTTGAAATTAAATTCAGCGCACAAGAAGGTGGTAGTATAAAACTCATGGTTCAAGATATTACCTATTTAGAAGCAAAAGCTGTAACAGGTGGTGTAGTTCGCGTTTCTGGAAATACTAAAAATCAAGATATAGACCTATCTACAGGTGGATCTTTTTTAGGAAAAGAATTAGAAAGTGAAACAACTAAAGTTATTATTCGTGCAGCTGGTGAAGCCCATGTAAAAGCCACTGAAAAAGTTGATGCTAAAGTACGCGCTGGAGGCAGCGTTTATATTTATGGAAATCCTAAATTAGTTGAAGAAAACACTGTTTTTGGCGGAAAAGTAATTCGTAAGGAATAATACCTAGGTTTTTCATAAATTTGTACAAATTGCTTTTTAAAAATTTATGATTGATGATATTTTAGCAGCTATTCCTTTCGGAATATTATTATCCTTTACTATTGGACCTGTGTTTTTTGTTCTTCTAGAAACCAGTGCAACTAAAGGATTTAAGAGTGCTTTAATATTTGATTTTGGAGTTATTCTAGCTGATATATTCTTTATAGTTGTTGCTTTTTATAGTACTACTAAACTTCTTGATAAAATTAAAGACGATCCTAATTTCTTAATTTTTGGCGGTGTATTATTAGCAGTTTATGGTTTTATATCGTTTATAAAAACATCTAAATCCTTTCGAGATATTGTCCGCGAATTTCATACTGTAGAAATTAAAAAGAATTTCGGAAAGCTTTTTATTAAAGGATTTTTACTCAATTTCATCAATATTGGTGTGTTATTAGGTTGGTTAGGTTTTATTGTAATAGGGAACTCACTAACAGAAACCGATCAAGATTTGTTTGTGTTTCTAGGAACCATTTTAGCCGTTTATTTTCTAGTAGATCTACTTAAAATTTTAGCAGCAAAAACACTTAAAAGTAAGCTTACTCCTAAACGAATTTTTAAAACAAAGAAAATTGTATCGTTAGTTATTATGGGTTTTGGTATTTTACTTCTACTTCAAGGCTTTTTCCCGAAAGAAAAAGAACGTTTAAAGCATACGTTAGATGATATTGAACTATTTAAATCAGAATAATTATGAAAAATATTTGGCTTTATTATACGGCAATTTTTGTTCCTTTAGTTTTAATTATTCTATTAACTAATTATAATTTATTGGCTTCTTGGCCTTTTATAATAGCCTTGTTTCTTTATGTTTTTGTTTATAGAACGTTTGTAGATGGTAAACGATTGGTTTCTAAAAATATCATTGCAAATAAAGATATATGGAAGTTGTTGA
>DIAL01000089.1:77966-79650 GCA_002414705.1 Flavobacteriaceae bacterium UBA5079 | reverse complement strand
AGTTGTTGATTCCAGGTACGCGTTTTGAATATTTTAAAGCTTTATATTTAAAATAGAAATCAAATCAATTTCATTTTTTTTACCCTAAATTTCATCCATGAATTTTTTTAAAAATCTTTTATTAGTTTGTGCTATCAGTACTTTTAGTTTTCAATTCAGTTCAGCACAATCCGATATAATTCCTCCAGGAACGCTTAAAATAAATGATAGTTTGTATATGGATAAATCGTCTGTAACAAATAACATGTATCAGGAATTATTTTATAGTAGTAAAGCTGATAGCGAAAAGACTCCTATTACTTTAATTGTTTCAAACGGTTCTAATACGGATGGTAATTGGATTGATATGTATAGTAAAAACCCTAAATATCAGTTCTTTCCAATACTTAATATTACCAAAGAACAGGCGGAATATTACTGTAAATGGCGTTCAGATAAAGTTCAACTTTTATGGGATACAAAATTTCCGGACAACAATAAATTAGTTTTTTACAGATTACCAACCACTAAAGAATATGAAAATGCTCTGAATGTCTTTAAAGGTAGGAGGTTGTTCAAAACATATCAAGCCGACAATCCATTAGAATTAAAAATAAAGAGACATCCTAAAAAGGAATTTGTTACCTATAATATTTCAGAAATAACAGGTGACGATTTATTTTTTGGTGAGAATTGGAAAGGCATAACGCCTACCGAATTACCGAATACATACACAGGTTTCCGTTGTATCTGTGAAGTGAAAACAAAGTAATACTTCTCGATACAATTTTTATTATTCTTTGTAGCGTTATCTTATATTAATCATCGTCAGTTCGAGTGAAATGGTGTACTTCAGCCATTTTGTATCGAGAACTTGAGGTGTTAATAAGCACGAATAGAACCGCTGTCTCCCTATAATTAATTTTGCTTAAAAATTAGAAATAAAAAAACCTCCAACGTATGTTGAAGGTTTCTTGAGGTGTCGAGCGGATTCGAACCGCTGTAGATGGTGTTGCAGACCACTGCCTAGCCACTCGGCCACGACACCTTATATACTATGGTATAAAGATATCCCATTTTTTATCACGGGATGGCAAATGTAAAAAAAATATAACTTTTTCGCTACTTACTTTTGTTTTTTTCGTGTGTCACTCATTTTTATAGTTACCATTTCTACATCGCCTCCAATGGGTGGATTTATTTTACTGACCCAAACCGTGGCTTTTTTAACCATGGTATCGTCTTTAAAAATTCGATTTAAAATCCGTTTAGCAACCGTTTCTAATAAATAGGAAGGTTGTGCCATTTCTTCACGAATTACTTTATTAAGAAATACATAGTCTACTGTATCTTGGAGTAAATCGGTTTTGGCTGATGTTTGTAAATTAGCTTTTATTTCTAAATCCACACGGTAATCACTCCCAATTTTGGTTTCTTCTGCTAAGCAGCCATGATGAGCAAAGACCCGAATATTTTCAACTTTAATTGTTCCCATAATACAAAAATACTATTCAGAACGTCACTACAAATGAAATTCTAAAAGATTTTAGTGACTTACAGTTATTAATTCGTAAAAAAGTCAAAAATGTTACTAATGCTACTTGTTTTCGATTTATAAAATTCGGTATACGTACATTTTTCACACGTTATAGAAGTGAATTTTTTATTTTGAATATTAAAAAGTTTCGTAAAAAGTCCGCCTGTT
>DIAL01000089.1:68645-77900 GCA_002414705.1 Flavobacteriaceae bacterium UBA5079 | reverse complement strand
GATTATGGCATTTTGGACATTCATAATTTCGGTGTTGCATGGTTTAAGTTTTTAATTATAGGTATGAAAAACTGTTCAGATGTTACAATTAGTCTAAAATTACCTAATTTTGTGCTTCATATTTCGAATAGAGAATACCGTATGTCTGAAGAAACAAAATCACTCAATTTTATTGAGCATATTATAGAAGAAGATTTAAGGAATGGATTGGACAAAGAAGCACTTCGCTTTCGTTTTCCACCAGAACCGAATGGTTATTTACATATTGGTCACACCAAAGCTATTGGTATAAGTTTTGGCTTGGGCGAAAAATATCAAGCACCAGTAAATTTGCGTTTTGATGATACCAATCCTGCAAAAGAAGAACAAGAATATGTAGATGCCATTAAGCGCGATATTGCTTGGTTAGGCTATCAATGGGCTAATGAGTTGTATTCATCTGATTATTTTCAGCAGTTATATGATTGGGCTGTGGCTTTGATTAAAGAAGGAAAGGCTTATATCGATTCGCAATCTAGTGAAGCTATGGCAGAACAAAAAGGAACGCCAACACAACCAGGTGTTGATGGACCTTACCGAAACCGTAGTATCGAAGAAAATCTTGACTTATTTCAGCGTATGAAAGCGGGTGAATTTTCGGAAGGATCGCATGTATTACGTGCTAAAATAGATATGCAGCATCCAAATATGTTGATGCGTGATCCACTCATGTATCGTATTTTGAAAAAAGCACACCACAGAACTGGAAACGATTGGTGTATTTACCCTATGTACGACTGGACACATGGTGAAAGTGATTACATGGAACAAATATCGCACTCCTTATGCTCGCTTGAATTTAAGCCACATAGAGAGCTTTACGACTGGTTTAAGGAACAAGTCTATAAATATCAACCAGAAGCCTTGCCAATGCTTCCAAAACAGCGTGAATTTGCACGTTTAAACTTAAGTTATACCATAATGAGTAAACGAAAGTTACTCAAGTTAGTTGAGGAAAGTATTGTTACCGGTTGGGATGATCCGCGAATGCCTACTATTTCAGGTTTGCGTCGTCGAGGATATACACCAGATTCTATTAGACAATTTATTGATAAAGTAGGCGTAGCTAAACGTGATAACGTGATTGATGTATCACTTTTAGAATTCTGTATTCGTGAAGATTTAAATAAAACGGCTCCAAGAGTGATGGCTGTTTTAGATCCTATAAAATTAGTCATTACTAATTATCCTGAAGGTAAAGAAGAATGGTTAGAAGCTGAAAATAATCAAGAAGATGCTAGCGCTGGTTTTAGAAAAGTGCCTTTTTCACGTGAATTATATATTGAAAAAGACGATTTTAAAGAGGAAGCCAGTAGTAAGTTTTTCCGTTTGACATTAGGAGGTGAAGTACGTTTGAAAAATGCCTACATCATCAAAGCCGAACGTGTGGTGAAAGATGACAAAGGAAACATTACAGAAATTCATGCTACCTATTCTGAAGATACCGAAAAGAAAGTTAAAGGAACGTTGCATTGGGTGTCTATAAAGCATGCTGTTAAGGCGGAAGTTCGTGAGTATGATAGGTTGTTTGTAGATGAAGCTCCAGATAGTCATACCGATAAAGATTTTATGGAATTTTTAAATCCAGAATCTTTAAAAATTATTGATGCTTTTGTGGAACCAAGTTTATCAGAAGCTAAAGTAGGAGATAGGTTCCAATTTCAACGTTTAGGTTATTTTAATGTAGATGATGATAGTACCTCTGAAAAATTAGTGTTTAATAAAACAGTTGGATTACGGGATACTTGGGCAAAACAAGCTCCAAAAAATGATGCAAATCAGCCAACTCAAAAACAACAACAAACATCTAATAGACCAGCTATTGAGCAGATAAAATCGTATGGTAAAAAGTATGATAGAATGAAAGATGCTGAAAGAGAAAAAGCAAAATCTGACATTCAGGAATTAGCTAAACATGTCTCATATAATGATGTTGAACCCTTATTTGGAACTGCTGTTAAAAAAGCTGGAACCCGAATTATTACGATGATCACGTTAGGTGTTT
This sequence comes from Flavobacteriaceae bacterium UBA5079, assembly GCA_002414705.1. Lineage (GTDB taxonomy): Bacteria > Bacteroidota > Bacteroidia > Flavobacteriales > Flavobacteriaceae > Algorimicrobium. The sequence continues at coordinate 75,856 of DIAL01000089.1, read as the reverse complement.
TACTTAAAAATGGATTAGAAAGAAATCCTGAAATTAATGATTTTATTGAAAAAGCTTTAGAAGATAAAAATGACTTGTTAGTAGCTGAAGCGAAAGCATTATAAATAGATAAAATATAAAGATTAAGAGACCTTGAATTATGAAATAATTCAAGGTTTTTTTATGTGTAAATTCAATAACCAAAAATTTTAAACTACCTTTAAAACACTAATTTTTAAATAACTAACTATGGATATTAATTTTTTAGCAATTGCGGTTGCTGCGCTAGTACCTTTAATCATGGGTTTTATTTGGTATCATCCAAAAATGTTTGGAAATGTATGGATGCGTGAAGCAGGTTTAACAACTGATTGTTTAAAAGGTGGAAACATGGCTTTAATTTTTATATTGACTTTTATTTTTTCTTTTTTTATTGCTATTGTTTTACAGTTTTTAACCATTCACCAAACAGGTGCACTAGGTATGATTGGTGGTGATGCTACACAAGCTTTGCCATCATACACGACATTTATGGATGATTACGGTATGGCGTTTAGAACTTTTAAGCATGGTACTTTGCATGGTTTTATGGCAGGTGTTTTAATGGTTTTTCCTATTTTGGCTATAAATGCATTATTCGAAAGAAAAAGCTGGAAATATATTTTGGTCAATAGTGGATATTGGTTGGTTTGCACAACTATTATGGGTGGCATTGTTTGTGGCTGGATTTAATTTGTAATGATTATAAAATTTTAAAGACTGATTGTTTCAATCAGTCTTTTTTCATGGTATTTTGATAGAAACACAATTATTTACATCTTCTCGTAATTTACCACCAGCTTGGGATGCATTGCTTGTACATGATATTTTTCTGCAATCGGCTTATCTTAAAGCATTGGAAAAATCTTCGCCAGAGAATATTTCACTCTATTATTTCGCATTTTACAAAAATCAAGAGTTAGTTGGTATAGCTATTATGCAACGTGTGGAATTGTATTTGAATGACATGTTCCGTAATAACGATGATTCCTGCTTCCAAGAGCGTTTTAAAAATCAAGTTTCCAAGATTTTAAAAGGAAATATTCTGGTGGTTGGAAACTTAACCCATACAGGCCAACACGGTATGTATTTTAATTCTGACGCGCTATCAAATGAGGAGTTTATTTCGATGTTATTGAGGGCTGTTGATGTATTGAAACATGAAATTAAAACTGTTTATAACAAAACCATTCGTGCTATTTTATTGAAAGATTATTTTCTAACGGACACCATTCATCAAACTAAAAATAGTCTCAATCAAATGGGTTTTCATCAATTGGTAGTACAACCCAATATGATTATGAACATTCCAGAACACTGGTCTAATTTTGATGATTATATATCCGATTTACATAAAAAATATCGTGATCGTTATAAAACAGCTCGTAAGAAATCCAAGTTAATTGCAACTAAAGAATTAGATGAGGCAGCGGTTTTAAAACAATCAGAAACGCTTTATAAATTGTATAAAAACGTATCTAATAATGCCAAAATAAATACCTTCTTGTTACCAGAAAATCATTTTTATGAATTCAAAAAACAACTAGGTGAAAATTTTAAAGTGATTGGGTATTATTTGCAAGAAGAATTGGTTGGATTTTACACTTTAATTTTAAACAACAATCAATTAGAAACCTATTTTTTAGGCTACAATTCAGATTATAATTACCAACATCAACTGTATTTAAATATGCTGTATGATATGGCTGAATTTGGTATTAATAACCAGTTTAAATCTATAGTTTTTGCACGCACTGCCATGGAGATTAAGAGTTCTGTAGGCGCAAAACCTGAAAATATGGTTATGTATTTAAAACATACAAATTGGTTCTTAAATGGTATTTTGAAAGCTATTTTTAAGTTGATGAATCCTTCAAAAAAATGGGAAGAACGCCATCCTTTTAAATAATCTTGATACCAAGATTATTTAAAATATAAAGAGAAACATAAAGCCGATTGAAGTTTGTAATATTTGAAGTTTTCAACCTGAAGTTTTAATGGCTATATGTTCCTCTAAATAAGGATAAATAGAGTTTTGAAGTCCTTATTCTATTTCTTTATTCTTTTTGTTGTTTTTCATGGCTTCACCAATCTGATTACTAGCTGTAAAACTAGCTACCATATCATTCAGCATCTGACTACCTGCTTGTGGTGAATTTGGCATTAAAATTAGATTACTATTTGTGTGTTGACCAATAGCTTGCAACGTATCATAATGTTGGGTTACAACAATTAAGGCCGATGCTTCTTGGCTATTAATACCCACTTTATTTAAAACTTCAACACTTTCTTCTAAACCACGTGCAATTTCCCGACGTTGATCGGCAATACCTTGACCTTGTAAGCGTTTGCTTTCCGCTTCCGCTTTGGCTTTTTCAACAATTAAAATACGTTGTGCATCACCTTCATATTGTGCAGCCGTTTTTTCTCTATCTGCTGCATTAATTCGGTTCATGGCAATTTTTACTTGTGGATCTGGATCAATATCGGTTACTAATGTTCTAATAATATCGAAACCATAATCCATCATGGCATCATTTAATTCCGCTTTTACGGCTAAAGCAATGTCGTCTTTTTTTACAAAAACATCATCTAATTTCATTTTTGGAACTTCGGCACGCACCACATCAAATACATAACTAGTAATTTGTTCATGCGGATAATCTAACTTATAGAAAGCATCATATACTTTTTCAGTAACCACTTTATATTGAACAGACACTTTAAGTTTTACAAATACATCATCTAGTGTTTTGGTTTCTATAATAACATCTAATTGTTGGATTTTTAAACTCAATCGGCCTGCAACTTTATCTACTAAAGGAATTTTCATGTGTAAACCAGATTGGCGAATGCTGTGAAACTTTCCAAAACGTTCAATTATGGCAGCCGTTTGTTGCTTGACCATAAAAAAAGAGGAAAATAAAATGAATAGACCAATTAATATAAAGGGAACTAATAATATCATTGTAAAATTATTTATTTGGGTTATAATAGGTTTACTAATTTACGTTATATTTTTATCACATGAGCAGATTTGAAAAATAAATCTGTCAGTAGCGCTTTTTTTCATAGGTTTGTTACAAACAGATTTATATTATGCAACACTCAAAATTAAGTTTTTTATTAGTCGGTATATGTTTAAGTTTTATGACCATGGGTTTTGCGCAACCTAAAAATTACAAAATTGTAAATGGTATTGGAATTTATGGTGGTATTACCCAATATGATTTATTAACGGATAATTTTACAACCAAACAAGACAATGGGTGGATGGCTGGAGCATCTGCAACAGTGGATTTACCGCACAAATGGTACAATATGAGTTACACGATTCAGTTAGCTGAAAATCATATTGGCATTGCTGCAAGACCTGTTTTACTCTCCAATGACCAATTTATAGATTATAAGATTTTCACCGCTCAAATAGCCTTATTAATGCATGTAAAATTAATAGGAAGCTTTTTAACCATTGATCTTGGACCTATGTTGCAGTATAATGGCGAATTGGAATTAGATGACATGAACCAAGAAAATTATTTGATAGCGAATTACACCAATTTATTAGCAAAAGACATCAAAGAAATTAACCGATTTAATGTGGATGGTGCCATCGGATTATCAGCTGGATTTAGCCATTTTAGATTGAAAGCCCAATATATTTACGGTTTTTTAAACACCTTGGATAAGCTGAATGATAACAATTTAGACCAAACAGGAAATCCTAATAAATTTAAAGGAAACCAGTCTATGTTAGCGTTCACGGCTATGATTTCGTTTTAGAATAAGATTAAAAAATAAAAATGTCATTCAGAGCGCAAGCGAAGAAATCGTAGATTCAGTGTAGCTAATCTCAAACTATACTTTTTGAAGATTTCTCCTAACGTCGAAATGACATTTTTAAATTATTAACCCAACGTATTCACCAAATTCTCAATACGTCGTTTGGTTTCATCCTTACCAATTAAATACATAATATCAAACACATCTGGTCCTTGTAAGGCGCCAACTAATGCGAGTCGCAAAGGCATCATTACTTTTCCAAAGCTAATTTCGTTTTTAGTAATCCAACCTTTTAATTCAGTCTGCAGGTTTTCAACCGTGAAATCGTTTACAGAATCTATAACTGAAACGACTTGCGTCATAATTTCTGGAGAATCCTCTTTCCATGCTTTTTTAACCGCTTTTTCGTCTAAATCGGTTGGTGTTTGGAAGAAAAAGTGACTTAATGCCCAAAAATCAGTAACAAACGTGGCGCGTTCTTTAATCAATGCGACTACCATTTCAACGTAATTCACATCAATTTCGGCTAATTCTGGTTGAATTTGCTTAAATGTTTCGGCTAAATCGTCATTATATTGTTCTTGCATATAATGGTGGTTAAACCATTTGGTTTTGTCTGGATCAAAACGAGCACCTGCTTTATTCACACGATTTAAATTGAAAGCAGCAATCAGTTCATCCATGCTAAAGATTTCCTGTTCTGTTCCTGGATTCCAACCTAAAAAGGCAAGGAAATTCACAACAGCTTCTGGAAAATAACCAGCCTCACGATATCCAAGAGAGACATCACCTGTTTGGTGATCTTTATAAGCTAATGGAAACACCGGAAAACCGAGTTTATCGCCATCACGCTTGCTTAATTTTCCTTTTCCTGTTGGTTTTAAAATTAATGGTAAATGTGCAAATTCAGGTTTTTCCCAACCAAAAGCATCATATAATTGATAGTGTAATGCTAAAGATGGTAACCATTCTTCACCTCGAATAACATGGGTAATCTCCATTAAATGGTCGTCTACAATATTCGCTAAATGATAGGTTGGTAAACCATCGCTTTTAAACAATACTTTATCGTCTAAAATATTGGTATCAATAGTCATATTACCACGAATAATATCTGTTAAATGAAGTGTTTCATTTTGTGGTGATAAAAAACGAATGACATAATCGTCGCCAGCATTAAGTTTTGCTTGTGTTTCTTCAGCAGACAGCACCAATGAGTTTAACAAACGTCCTTTTTCACGATTATGCCAATTGTAAATAAAGGTTTTTCCTTCAGCTTCGTGATCTTTTCTATGAGCATCTAAATCTTCAGCAGCATCAAAAGCATAATAGGCTTTACCATTTGCAATTAACGCTTCTGCATATTGTTTATAAATATGTTTACGTTCACTTTGTCTGTATGGTCCAAATTTTTCGTTGGTATTCACACCTTCGTCAACCGTTATACCGCACCATTTCAAGGATTCTTCAATATAATTTTCAGCGCCTTCAACAAACCTATTTTGATCGGTATCTTCAATACGAAGGATAAACGTTCCGTTGTGTTTTTTAGCGAATAAATAATTAAAAAGTGCTGTGCGAACACCACCTATATGTAAAGGTCCAGTTGGACTTGGTGCAAAGCGCACGCGTACGGGTTTTGACATGTTTTTTATTTTGATAGCGCAAAGATAGAATAGCAATTAATAAACCACAAAGAAAATGGCATAAAGCGCAGGATAATCATACAAGTAAGGTTGGAATATTGCTTTTAGTTTAAAGAAACCATATCCTCTGGTACGCGTTTATTCATAATTTTAAACCAAACAGGTGGAACTAAAGCCAAAACCATAGACGTTGGATAGCCATAAGGCATCTGCGGACTTACGGCATGATACTCTAATATCTGATATTTTTTATTGGATTTAAAATGATGATCGCTATGTCTGGTCAATTCATACAAAACCATACGTCCAACTACGTGATTGGAATTCCACGAGTGATTTTCCTTCACGCGCTCATAACGCCCTGAATCCGTTTTGCTGCGCAACAAACCGTAATGTTCAATATAATTAACGGTTTCTAATAGTAAAAAGCCAACTACAGCAGCTCCCAAAGCAAAAAGCAAGCCCACGGAACCGAAAATTAATAATACGGTTAGTAAATAACCGAGTTGTAAAATAACGTACCAAAACATATCGTTATTCAAACTTAAAAACGACTGATTATTTCTAGATAATAAGTTTTTCTGAATCTTCCACGCACCAATATATTGTCGTGTGGTTGAGGTAAACCAAAAGCCATAAACGGTTTGATTGTATCTGGCAGTTGCAGGATCTTCTTTAGTAGCAGCATGCAAATGATGTCCGAAATTATGTTCAATATAAAAATGCATATATAAAGACGGTAGGAGCAATGCTTTGGCAACAAAACGTTCATTGGTTGTTTGTCTGTGCCCTAATTCATGCGCTACATTAATACCATTGCTACCTAAAACCATACCGACACTCAACATAATACCAACAAATTCAAATGTTTCCAGTGTGTTTTGTGACAAGATAATAAGCGAAGCAATCAATAAACCATAAACAATGGGTAAATTAAGATACAGCATCCAATCGAATAGGCGATTTACTTTTTTTTCAGATACGTTTTCTTCTGAATAATTAGTCGTATCAATAGGTAACAGCATTTCTAAAATTGGAATAACTCCAAACGCATAAATAGGTGTAAAATAACTCCAATAGCCTCGAAAATATAACACAATAACTGCCGATAAAGGAATAGTAAAAGCCACCAAATATTTTAAATCTTTCATACAAACACCGTTTATCCTTCTAAATTAACACAATGTTATCAATTATAGATAATTATCGACCAAAAAAAATTGTAGTTTAGTAAGTTGAAAAGAAAACACCCAAAAAACGTGACGCATTTTAATACCATTTTACAGAAATTAGAAGCTTTTGTGAGGCGTTATTATACTAACGAACTTATAAAAGGTAGCATCTTATTTTTTGCTATCGGTTTTCTATATTTTTTATTTACGCTTTTTGTGGAATATGTGTTTTGGCTCAATACAACGTCTAGAACCATTTTGTTTTGGGTATTTGTGACTGTTGAAATAGGCTTATTTATCAAATTTATTGCCATTCCGTTAGCACAATTATTTAAACTCAAAAAAGGGATAGATTATGTACAAGCCTCCAAAATAATTGGTACACATTTTCCTGAAGTCAATGATAAATTGCTGAATGTTTTACAGTTAAAACAACAAGGCGTTGAATCCGAGTTATTACTAGCTAGTATTAATCAGAAATCTGAAGAATTACAACCAGTTCCATTTAAATTGGCTATAAATTTTAAAAAGAATTTACGCTATGTGAAATATGCAGCTATTCCTATTGTTATTGTTTTATTATCCGTTTTAT
>DIAL01000089.1:55705-68562 GCA_002414705.1 Flavobacteriaceae bacterium UBA5079 | reverse complement strand
CAGTTATAATCGCGTGGTAAATCATAACACAGCGTATGAGCCACCTGCACCTTTTCAGTTTTTTGTGGTTAATGAAAATCTTACGGCAACTGAAAACAAAGACTTTATTTTACAAGTCAAAACCGTTGGTGATGTGATTCCAGAAAACGCCAAAATCACCTATAATAATGAAACCTATTTTTTGCAACAAAAAGGTGCTGGCGACTTTGAGTTTACCTTTAGTCGTTTGAAAAATGATGTCGAGTTTCAGCTTATTGCCAATTCGGTAACGTCAAAACCGTATGTGCTTAAAGTATCGGAAGTCCCATCCATAATAGGTTTTGAGATGTTTTTAGATTATCCATCTTATGTGAATAAAGCTGATGAAACGTTAACAGGAACTGGAAACGCTGTTATTCCACAAGGCACCAAAGTATCGTGGAATTTACAAACAAAAGCTACGGAAAACGTACAATTATATACAATTGATACGTTGCAATTTGCTTCAGAAAAAACGGGTGATTTCAACCTAACAAAAACCGTTTATAATGCCTTTGATTATATTATTTCAACTAGCAATACATCCTTAAAAGATTATGAACGTTTAGCCTTTTCAATAGATGTTATTAAAGATGCGTATCCAGAATTGCGCGTGAAAATGGAAATAGATAGCATCAACCAACAAAGCATGTATTTCTATGGTCAAGCAACTGATGATTATGGCTTACGTAAATTACAATTGGTGTATTATCCGTCAGCTGATGAAAAGCAAATTAGATCGGAAGCTATTCCGATTTCAAATGGTAATGTAGGTGAATTTATAACGGCTTTTCCCAACAATTTAGAACTAACAGAAGGTGTGAGCTACGATTTATATTTTCAGGTTTTTGATAACGATGCGATTAATAATTTTAAGAGTACCAAAAGTAAAATTTTCTCATATAGAAAGTTAACGAAGGACGAAACCGAGGACAAACAACTTCAACAGCAAAACGAAACCATTAAGGATTTAAATAAGTCTTTAGAGAAAATGAGCGAGCGTGAAAAAGAGTTGGAAGAACTTTCTAAAACACAAAAAGAAAAATCTGAATTGAATTTCAACGATAAAAAGAAATTCGAAAATTTCCTTAAACGTCAAAAAGAACAAGAGGAAATGATGAAGAATTTCAATAAGAAATTGGAAGAAAATTTAGAAGAATTTCAAAAGGAAAATAAAGAAGAAGACACATTTAAGGAGGATTTAAAGGAGCGGTTAAAAGAAAATGAAGAGCAGCTTAAAAAAGATGAAAAACTTTTGGAGGAGCTAGAAAAATTACAAGAGAAAATTAATAAAGAGGAGTTAACTCAAAAATTAGAAGAACTCGCCAAGCAAAATAAGAATCAGAAACGGAGTTTAGAGCAATTACTGGAATTGACCAAACGATATTATGTGGCTAAAAAATTAGAAAAGCTACAACAGGATCTTGAAAAATTAGCTGAAGAACAAGAAAAGCTTTCCGAAGAATCTGAAGAAAAAAACACCAAAGAAGAACAGGACGAATTAAATAAAAGGTTCGAAGATTTTGAAAAAGCTTTGGAAGACTTACATAAAGATAATCAAGATTTAAAACAGCCTATGGATGTTCCAAATGACGAAAAGCAAGAGGAATCCATTAAAAAAGACCAACAAGAAGCGTCTGATGAGTTAGGCGAAAAACAAGAAAACGAAGAGCAAAGTCAAGAAGAAGATGCTGAAAAAAATCAGCAAAATGCCCAAAAGAAGCAAAAGCAGGCTGCAGAGAAAATGAAGCAAATGGGCGAAAAGATGAAAATGGCCATGCAAGGTGGAGGTGGTGAGCAAATGCAAGAAGATTTAGAGATGTTGCGCCAAATTTTAGATAATTTGATTCTGTTTTCTTTCGACCAAGAACATTTAATGGATCGTTTTAAAGGAATTGAAATTAATCACAATAAATATGCCACCTACTTACGTAAGCAGAATGATTTAAAGGAACATTTCTCACATATTGATGATAGTTTATTTGCCTTATCCTTACGTCAGCCAAAACTTTCAGAATCGGTAAATAAAGAGATTTCAGACGTGTTTTTTAATATCGACAAATCACTAGAACAGTTTTCAGAAAATAGATTATATCAAGGAATTGCTAATCAACAATACACGATAACAGCCGCTAATAATTTAGCCAATTTTTTGAGTGATATTATGAACCAAATGCAGATGCAGATGCAATCCTCTGGAGCTGGTAGTGGTGGAAAACCAGAGCAAGGTTTGCCCGATATTATTAAGAGTCAAGAGGAGCTTAATAAGGAAATGCAAGATGGCATGAAGAAAGGTGAGCAAGGTGAGCCTAAAGACGAAGGAGAAAAGGGTGAAAAGGGTAAAAAAGAAGGTGATAAACCTGGTGAGGATGGCAAAAGCGGTAAAGAGGGGGAACAAGGTAACGAAGGAAAACAGCAAGGTAGCCAAATGGGTGAAGGAGAAGGCAGTGAAATAAGTAAAGGTGAATTATTTAGAATATACCAGCAACAACAGGAAATCCGTCAAGCCTTACAAGATAAATTAGCAAAAGAAGGAAAAAATGGAGTTGGCAATGCTATTTTAAAACAGATGGAAGAGGTAGAAATGGATTTGCTAAATAAAGGGTTTACTAATCAAACGCTTCAAAAAATGATGAATTTACAGCATCAATTATTAAAAATGGAGAATGCAACCATGCAGCAAGGCGAGGATACCAAGCGAAAATCTGAAACCAACCGTAAGGATTTTCAAAATAATACCAATAATCAAATACCAACAGCAAAAGAATATTTCAACACAACAGAGATTTTAAATCGTCAAAGTTTACCTTTGCAACCCATTTATAAAAAGAAAGTACAAGAGTATTTTAAGAAAGCCAATGATTAGTTTTAATTACGAAAACGATTTTGAAATAGAAAATATCCATAAACTACAAACGTGGATAGAACGTGTCATTGTTTCTGAAGATTTTGAATTGGGTGAAATCAATTATATATTTTGTGATGATGATTATCTACACAATTTGAATGTGGAATATTTGGATCACGACACCTTAACAGATGTGATTAGTTTTGATTACACTGTAGGAAATATCATACAAGGTGATGTATATATTTCCACAGAACGTGTAGCAGATAATGCGGCCGATTTTAAGGTGAGTTTTAGTGACGAGTTACATCGCGTCATGGTTCATGGTGTGTTACATTACTGTGGTTATAAAGACAAAACTGAAGCTGAATCTAAAGCTATGAGAAGTATGGAAAATCACTATCTGAAACTACTAAAAGATATCTCATAATATATCGTATATTTGCAGACTTTTTATTTGGGAATTCTTTTAGTTTCTGAAGAAAAAACAAAACGATAAATCTATTGTTCCACGTGGAACAATTCAAATAAATAAATTTAGTAGACATGTTTAACGAAGTTTACGATGTAATAGTAGTAGGAGGTGGTCACGCAGGTAGCGAAGCCGCTGCTGCTGCTGCTAATATGGGGAGCAAAACGCTGCTTATAACCATGAATTTGCAAAACATAGCGCAAATGTCTTGCAATCCTGCCATGGGTGGAATTGCAAAAGGTCAGATTGTTCGTGAAATAGATGCGCTTGGTGGTTATAGTGGTATTGTAAGTGATACATCGGCTATTCAGTTTAAAATGCTCAATAAATCAAAAGGTCCAGCAATGTGGAGTCCACGCGTACAAAGTGACCGTATGCGTTTTGCTGAAGACTGGAGAAACATGTTGGAGCAAACCAAGAATTTGGACTTTTATCAAGAAATGGTTTCTGTCTTAATCGTAGAAAATCATAAAGTAGTTGGTGTTAAAACATCATTAGGAATTGAAATTAAATGTAAAAGTGTCGTATTGACAAATGGGACGTTTTTAAATGGTTTAATTCATATAGGTGATAAAAATTTTGGAGGTGGACGAGCAGGCGAACGCGCTGCAACAGGAATCACCGAACAACTTGTTCAGTTAGGTTTTGAATCTGGTAGAATGAAAACAGGAACGCCTCCTCGTGTAGATGGACGTTCGTTGGATTTTTCTAAAATGGTAGAACAACCTGGTGATGCTGTTCCAGAAAAATTCTCGTATTTGGATGTTACAAAACCGTTAACCAAACAACGTTCTTGCCATTTAACGTATACCAGTAATGAAGTTCATGATTTACTTCGCGAAGGTTTTGATAGATCACCCATGTTTAATGGTCGCATTCAAAGTTTAGGGCCACGCTATTGTCCGTCTATTGAAGATAAAATTAATCGTTTCGCTGATAAGGATAGACATCAATTATTTGTAGAACCAGAGGGTTGGGATACGGTAGAGTATTATGTAAATGGTTTTTCTACATCCTTGCCAGAAGATGTACAATTTAAAGCTTTGCGTTCAGTGGCAGGTTTTGAAAATGTGAAATTTTTCCGTCCAGGATATGCTATTGAATATGATTATTTCCCGCCGACACAATTACAACATACTTTAGAAACTAAGTTAGTAGAAGGTTTGTATTTCGCAGGTCAAATTAATGGAACTACGGGTTATGAAGAAGCAGCTTCGCAAGGGTTAATGGCTGGAATAAATGCGAGCTTAAAAGTACAAGAACGCGATCCTTTTATTCTAACTCGAAGTGAAGCTTATATAGGTGTTTTAGTAGACGATTTGATTACTAAAGGGACTGAAGAGCCGTATAGAATGTTTACATCACGAGCAGAATATAGAACCTTATTGCGTCAAGATAATGCAGATATTAGGTTAACGCCTTTATCTTTTAATTTAGGGTTAGCGTCAGAAAAGCGTTTGAAACGCATGGAAGAAAAGCACGAAAGAGCAGAAGCTTTTGTCGATTTTTTTAGAGATACAAGTGTTAAGCCAGAAGAGATTAATCCTATTTTAGAGGCGAATGATTCGGCACCAATGACGCAGTCTGATAAGATGTTTAAAATATTTGCGCGACCAAATATCACGATAAATGATATGAGAAAAGTGGCAAGTGTAGATGCTTATGTTTTAGATAATAATTTAGATACTGAAGAAATTGAGCAAGCTGAAATTCAAGTTAAATATGCTGGTTATATTAATAAAGAAAAGAATAATGCTGATAAATTAAGTAGGCTAGAAAACATCAAAATACCCAAGAATTTTGATTATTCTGGACTGCAATCTATGAGCACAGAAGCTCGGGAAAAACTAAATAAAATTCAACCTGTAACCATATCTCAAGCATCACGAATAAGTGGTGTTTCGCCTAGTGATATTTCGGTGTTATTAGTGTATATGGGACGATAATTTAATAATGTTCCACGTGGAACGTTTTAAGAATGTATATCAAATGAGATTTAGATTTTCAAAAATTGGACACAGATTTACCTTGTGTTTTGTGTTCTTTGTTTTGAATATCTCATCGTGTATTCCCGTTAAAAATGTCCAAGATGTTAATGGATATCATATTATAGATGGTGATGAAAATGCCGAAGATGATTTAGGTAAACTAAATAAATTCACGTTTCAGATTTATAAAAGCCCTGCGGTTTTTTCTAGATATTTGCGCTCTAGATATTCCGATGAAGTTGGTTTTAATCCGTACAATTTTAGAGTAGAAGTAGAAGATGTTTGGATTAATTTTAGGGTTTTAAGTGGTAAAGATTCATCAAAATATATCGACTTTACAGATGTTATTTTTAAGAAAGACGATCCTGAAGTGTATAAAAAAGGAAAAGATAAATATTTTATTAGTTTTGTTGCTCAAACAGATTCTGGTGAAGACTGTTTGAAAGTAGATTCATTTTATAGATATATTGTTTCAAGATATTTGAATGATATGCGAATGGGTTTTAATGCATATTAATTAGCACACGTGAAAGACAGTAATTACAATTTTCAGGTTCCAGATTATTCCGTTTCCAAAGAAATATTTCAATTAGAAATGCATTCTAATTTTGAAATTCTGGTAACAACACCACAACCTAAATTAGAAAAATTACCAGCTTATTATAAAAGTGAAGATTATATTTCGCACACAGATTCTAAACGAAATTTGTTTGAAAAAGCCTATCACGTAGTTCGGTCTATTGCACTTAAGCGTAAATTGAAATTGATTAATTCATACTGTAATTCCGATAAAAACTTACTGGACATTGGCTGTGGAACTGGCGATTTTTTACAAACAGCTCAACAAGATAATTGGACAGTTTCCGGTATTGAACCTAATCTAGAAGCTCGAAACATTGCTAATATTAAAACCAAAAATTCAGTTCAAGATATAGTTGAACTTTCTAATTTAGAAAAAGAAAGTTTTGACGTTATAACCCTTTGGCATGTATTGGAACATTTACCAGATTTACAAGAACAAATACGTGTTTATAAAACACTCTTAAAAAATTCAGGTACGTTAATTATTGCCGTTCCAAATTATCAAAGTTATGATGCGGAATACTATAAAAACTTCTGGGCAGCTTATGATGTGCCAAGACATCTTTGGCATTTTTCAAAAAAAGGAATGAGTCAATTAATGGAATCTCATGGACTAAAAGTTATTGAAACAAAACCTATGATTTTTGATGCGTATTATGTGAGTTTACTTTCTGAAAAATATAAAACAGGTAAAATGAATTTTTTAAAAGCAATTGCCATTGGTTTTAAATCTAATCGTGCAGCAAAGCGTTCGGGTGAGCATTCTTCTCTTATTTATATCATTAAAAAGGCTTAAAACGCAATTTTAAGCAAAATAAGCATGTTTTAAACGCGTGAGACGTTTGTTGTTGCAAAATTTTTAAAACGCCTTTAAAACACTAAATAAATAATCACTTTTTGATCAGTATTAGTTATTAAAAATTATTTTTTAATAACTTTATACTATAGTGTAAAATTTTCGTCTTTTTGAAAAACAATCTATTTACTTTATTACATTTGTGCCGATTTAAAAAATTAAAAATCAGATCATGAAAAACATATTCGTAGTATTCTTATTATTTTTAACACTAATGTCTTGCAATACCGAAAGTCAAAAAATAGGTTTTGTAAATAATAAAGACTTGGTAAATGACTACCAAGAAAAAATAGATATTGAAGCTAAATTCAAAACTAAAATTGAAGCATTTCAAAAAAGAACTGATAGTATTGGTCAAGCTTTTCAACAAGAAGCGCAAGCCTTTCAACTAAAAGCGCAAGGTATGAAACAAGATCAAGCGCAAGCTGAATACCAAGCTTTAGGTCAGAAACAGCAAATGTTACAACAACGTATTCAATTGGAAGAAAGTACAATTCAAGAGGAAAGTCAACAAACTATTGATACACTAATTAAAAAGGTACGTGATTACGTAAAAGATTACGGTAAGAAAAATGGCTACACTTACATTTTAGGTAGTAATGAAGCAGGAAGTGTTATGTATGGTGATGAAAAAAATGACTTAACAAAAGAGATTTTAGCAGCTTTAAATGCTAACTATAAGAAACCAGAATAAGGTTTATAGGTTATAAAATTTATGAGCCAGTTATTATTTAGCTGGCTTTTTTATGTAATAAACGCGTGAGTTTAATAGATAAATCTGTTAGAATAATTTTAGCATTTCCGTTTCGTTCTATATGGTAAATAGCATCTTGAATTTCATTTGAAATATCTAGAATATTATTTCCATGAACAAAAGGCGCAAAATTTTTCAACTTAAAACCATCTGTTTTTGGTTCCAGGAAAACCAAATCTTCTGCACCATAATTTAGTAACATAGCTTGACGGAAAAAATTTAAACAAAATTGTAAAAACTGTTTTTGTGTTTCTCGTCCTGTTTTAGCAATATCCTCACTCCATGAAATTAAATCATGAATGGCAGCTTTATTCCCTTTAGCTTTAAATGCACTCCGAATCCAGAAAATAAACCAGGTTTCAAATTGGGTGTCTTCACTATCATGATATACCAAATCACATGCTTTGTTATAATTACCGTGTGCTTGATGCGCTATTTTTGCTGCAATAGGCGCTTCAATTTGATAGCTATTTATTAAACCTTCTGTAATAACATCTTCAGGAAGAGGTGGAAAATGTAATACTTGACAACGCGATCTTATGGTACTAATTAGTTGCTCTTCATCTTCAGCAATTAATATGAAAATGGTTTTATTTGGTGGCTCTTCAATCAGTTTTAGCAATTTATTAGCAGCTTCCGTGTTCATTTTTTCTGCCATCCAAATAATGGTTATTTTATAACCACCTTCATAAGACTTTAAGGTTAAATCTTTTACAATTTCTTTAGCTTCGTCTACACCTATACGTCCTTGCTTTTTTTCTATACCTAATTTTTTGTACCAATCAAATAAATTTCCATACGGTTGTTGGGTTAATAATTCACGCCATTCTTCTAAAAAATGACTTGAAACAGGGTGTTTTTTAATTTTTTGATTGGTTGCTACAGGAAAAGCAAAATGTAAATCAGGATGACCAAAATTTTTAAACTTAATATTACAAGCGTCGTTTCCGCTAGTGTTTTCGCCTTGAGTATTCTTACAAAGTATATATTGCGCATAGGCAATAGCCATAGGTAAAGTACCTGACCCTTCTGGTCCCACAAACAATTGTGCATGCGGAATTCGGCTGTTATCAGCACTTTGAGTTAAATGATTTTTTATATGTTCCTGACCTAGAATATCACTAAATAGCATATAGCAAACCTACATATTTTTTTTCATTTTTTATGGAACAGACTTTAAAAGAAAGGCGCTTTTAATTTGATAGAATACTATTAAAGTAAGCCTAAAATTTAAGTTAGTATTAGCTGAAAAATATATATTTGTGAAACTTTGATATTAAATAAAATTTTAATTTAAAAAATTATACAACAATTTCAATATGAAAACATTAGATGATTTTAATTTTGAAAACAAAAAAGCCTTAATTCGTGTAGATTTTAATGTGCCTTTAGACGATAACCTCAATGTTGGTGATACCACACGTATTCTTGCGGCAAAACCAACAATTATTAAGATTTTAGAAGATGGCGGAAGTTGTGTATTAATGTCGCATTTAGGCAGACCAAAAGGTGTTGAGCATAAATTTTCATTAAAGCATATTGCTGATAAAGTAGAAGATATTTTAGGAGTTGAAGTAATATTTGTTCCTAATTGCGTGGGTGAAGAGGCTGAAAACGCTGTAAATAAATTAGAACCAGGTCAGATTATTTTATTAGAAAATTTACGTTTTCACGAAGAAGAAACGTCTGGAAATGAAGATTTTGCAAATCAATTAGCTAAATTAGGAGATATTTATGTGAATGATGCTTTTGGAACAGCTCATAGAGCGCATGCATCCACCACTATTGTAGCTAAATTTTTTCCTGGCAATAAGTGTTTTGGTTATTTGTTAGCACAAGAAATAAAAAGTATTGATAAAGTTATGAATACGGGTGAAAAGCCTGTATGTGCTATTTTAGGAGGTGCAAAAGTATCCAGTAAAATTACGATTATTGATAATATTTTAGACAAGATTGATCATTTAATTATTGGAGGTGGTATGACATTTACCTTCATAAAAGCCCAAGGTGGTAACATAGGAAATTCCCTTGTGGAAGATGACAAAATGGAACTTGCTAATGCCATTTTAGAAAAAGCTAAACTTAAAAATGTACAAGTCCATTTACCTGTAGACGCCATTATAGCAGATGCTTTTGATAATAATGCACACACTAATACTTGTGCAGTAAACGAAATTCCAGATGGTTGGATGGGATTGGATGTTGGTCCTGTAACTGAAGAAAATTTCGCACAAGTGGTTAAAGAATCTAAAACCATATTATGGAATGGACCGCTTGGTGTTTTTGAAATGCCAAACTTTGCAAAAGGCACAATAGCATTAGGTTATGCCATTGCAGAGGCAACAAAAGAAGGTGCTTTTTCGTTAGTAGGAGGAGGCGATTCTGTTGCAGCTGTAAAGCAATTTGGTTTTGATGATCAAGTTAGTTACGTAAGCACTGGAGGAGGCGCTATGTTAGAAAGTCTAGAAGGTAAAACACTTCCTGGAATTGCTGCAATTTTAGAATAATATAAAATAACATCCCAAATTTTAAAACCTAAATACGTGAACTGTATAACTAAAAAGAAAGTCGCTTTAAGCCTTTTTACAGTGATTTTTTCTGTCGGAATGATATATGCGCAAGATTCTATTCCAAAGAAAGTTGTAAAAACCCATATTCCGTCTCAACCGTTAGAAGCTGCTGAAACATATAAAAAGGACACTATAGTTGATGGTCAACAGGTTTATAACAAACAAATTGAAGTTGAAACAGATTCAGTAGATCTTAAATCGCTAACAGATTTAGAATTTACTGCGGAATTAGACCAAAAATGGCGCGAAGAACTATACAGTAATGCTTTGTACGATACGCTTTATAATGTTATTTCAGAGTTAGATTACAAAGAAGTTTATTTTCCAGAATTACCAACTGATACATTAAAAGCACGTTTGGAACGGTTAAATGCTAAAACACCTTTTAATATTGCTTATAATCCATCTTTAGAAAGCGTAATTAAAGGGTTTTTAAAAAACAGGCGTGGTTATTTTGAACGAATCATGGGTTTGAGTCATTTTTACTTTCCCATGTTTGAACAAGAACTAGATGCAGAAGACGTTCCTTTAGAAGTTAAATATTTAGCTATCGTGGAATCTGCTTTAAAACCCAGAGCAAGATCGCGAGTTGGTGCAACAGGTTTATGGCAGTTTATGTTTGCAACCGGAAAAGAATATGGTTTAAATGTGAGTAGTTATGTGGATGAACGTAGCGATCCTATAAAATCCACGAAAGCAGCAGCAAAATATTTATCAGCTTTATATGCCACGTTTGGCGACTGGGATTTAGCATTAGCAGCTTATAATTCAGGACCAGGAAATGTGTTAAAGGCCATTAGACGTTCTGGTGGTTATGAGAATTACTGGAATATTCGCCATAATTTACCACGAGAAACAGCAGGATATCTTCCCGCTTTTTTAGCTACTATGTATATTTTTGAGTATGCTGAAGAACACGGATTAGTTGCTGAAAAGCCAGCATTTCATCATTTTGAAACAGATACTATTCGTGTAAAACAAATGATTACGTTAGATCAAGTGTCTGAGGCTACAGGTGTTAATATGGAAGAGTTGCAGTTTTTAAATCCGTCCTATAAATTGGATATTATACCATTTATTCCTGCAGAAAATTATGCCTTGCGTTTGCCAATTACAGCTGTAGGCACTTTTGTTGCAAATGAAAGTACGATTTACACAGCAGCAAAAACGGAATTTGATGCAAAAGAAAAACCATTACCACAGTTTTTTGAAAGTGAAAGTAAAGTCCGTTATAAAGTAAAATCTGGCGATTATTTAGGTTTAATAGCTAGAAAATATGGTGTTCGTGTCAGTCAAATAAAACAATGGAATGGATTACGAAGTAATAATTTGCGAATTGGGCAACGTTTAACTATTTATCCAAGAAATCCAGTCGCCAAAACGAGTAGTTCAACAACTAGCTCAACCAGCTCTAAATCAACACCAAACACTTATATTGTAAAGCGTGGTGATTCCCTTTGGAGTATTTCGCAAAAATTCCCAGGTATTTCTGTTCAAAATATTCGAGATTGGAACGATATTAGCAGTAATAATTTAAAACCAGGAATGACATTAAAACTTTCCAAAGGCTAATTAATATAAACTTCTTATTATCATGCAAAAATTTTTACTTGTTTTCTTGTCATTCCTAGTAATGACGTCATGTAACGAAGGTAAATCTTCAAATAAACGCATATTGTCACAATCTTCCGGTAAAATTAATAATTTATCAGTTGTTATAGATAATGATTTATGGGAAGGGGAAATAGGAGAAACCATACGAAGTATTTTAGCTGCACCAGTTCATGGCTTACCGCAGGACGAACCGCTTTTTATTTTAAGTCAGCTTCCACCAGTTGTTTTTACGGGTTTTGCACAACAAAGTCGTATTGTTTTAAAAATTGAAAAAAGCGATTCATCAAATGTAAAAATTGCTAATAATCTATTTGCCAGACCACAACGCGTTGTAGTTGTTTCAGGGAAATCTAATGATATCATTTCACAACAATTAAGAGACAATGCCGAACAAATTGTTATGGCTTTAAAAAATGAAGAAATAAAAGAACAACAGCGTCGTATTAAATTATCTGTTCATGAAAATAATACCATAAAAGAAAAACTTGGAATTACTATTAAATTTCCATCAGCTTATAGAATTGCTACAGAAGACGGAAAGTTCTACTGGATTCGTAAAGATATTACCACAGGAACTACCAATATTTTATTGTATGAGTTGCCTTACAATGGCATTAAAGATAATGATAGTGTTGTTAGTCAGATAATTAAAATGAGAGATTCCATTGGAAAAGTACACATTCCTGGACCTCTAGATGGTTCGTTTATGATAACCGAAGATGCTTACACGCCGTTTTTAGCAAAAACAACTATAAATGATAAACCAGCCATTGAAACTAGAGGAATTTGGGATGTAAAAAATGCCTTTATGTCTGGGCCATTTGTTAACTATGTTATAGATGATAAAGCCAATAATAGACTATTAGTAATTGAAGGTTTTGCTTTTGCACCTTCAGTTGAAAAGCGCGACTATATGTTTGAGTTGGAAGCGATTATTAAATCGATAGATTTTCAGTAAAAATATAGTCATTACAAAATACAAAAAAACCCAACTTGATAACAGGTTGGGTTTTTTCGTATGTATTAAAAAAGATTACTCTTTTTTATCAGTTTCTTCTTCTTTACTAGCGTCTTTAAATTCTTTAATTCCGCTACCTAAACCACGCATTAATTCAGGGATTTTTTTACCGCCAAATAACAGTAAAACAATCACGA